>JAKACY010000039.1 GCA_021821025.1 Bacillota bacterium
GGTTTTATCTGACCTTCAATCGGCCATCCGGGCACCGATTTATGAAATTGGCACGCTCACATTATCCCAACAACCGTCTCGCTCATCATAGCGCGTTCGTTATGATGAGCGAGACGTATAGGGCACCACATGAACTCGCGGACCACATGAACTCGTGGAATGGGGCGGTCTTTTGCTCTTAACCGCCTTCTACCGCTAACCGCCGTGCTGATGCGATCTCTTCGGTCAATTCAGCCGTGATGTGCGCTGTTTGGCCGAATGACACGATGTCGATCTGGTCACCACGAAACCTGACTTGTGTGATGGAAGCGTGCAGCGGCTGATATATTCGAAACTGTCCAATTGGGTTACCGGATATTTTTGAAAGCCAAAAGCCGATGACCGCGCCGTGAGATACGATCGCGGTAGGGCCCAAAGCGCTAAATGCGATTTGCATGATTGCACGATCGAATCGCTCCAACGCATCGATACGCCGTTCTCCATCGGGAAATGCGAAGTCATCAGGCGCGTCATCAGCCAGTGCGATATCCATGATTTCTTTGTGTGTTTCATAAGCCGTCAGTGATTTCCAGCCATCTAGTCGCCCGAAGTGAATCTCTTGAAATTCCGGCACCGCATGTACCGGTGGCGGCGTGCTCTGAGCGGCTGCGATGATATCAGCAGTCTGCATCGCCCGCACAAGCGAACTCGAGTAGATATTCTCCAGTGAAATAGATGAGAGAGCAGCCGCAGCGGCTTCTACCTGTAGAATGCCTAGTCGGTGCAAAGGTGGGTCGGTACGACCGAGCAGCACATGTTGCAGGTTTTCTGCCGTTAATCCATGACGCACAATATAAATAGAGGCTTCAGGCATATTAGTGATCCTTTCTATCCGTTGCAACTATGGTGTAACTATATTGTACGGTAAGTTGACCGATCGAGAAAGACGTTGGGAATATCTTTGAAAAATTGAATGCGCTCATAGGCTCATGTATGATAAATGCAGTCTCTAAGCGGTCAGCACCACATCCATACCGCGTAAATCATCGAAAGAAGGAATCATCATCATGGCAGACCAGTCATTGCGTCGTACCACCCCCCCGTTTCGCGCGGATCAAGTCGGAAGTTTGTTGCGCCCTGAACGCCTGAAAAAGGCGCGCGCACAAAAGTCTGCTGGCGAAATCTCTGCGCAGGAACTGGCATTAGTGGAAAATGAGGAGATCGCGCGCATCGTCGCCAAACAAAAGGAGATCGGGCTGTCGGCAGTTACGGATGGCGAATTTCGCAGAGCTTGGTGGCACTTTGATTTTCTGGAAAACCTGGATGGTGTGATCGGCGCAGGTGGGAAAAATGGCATCCAATTTCATCAGCAGCAAACGTCGGCGCGATCGATCAAAGTGGTTGGCAAGCTCGGCTTTACGGACCATCCGATGCTGGCGCACTTTGAATATCTAAAGTCAACCGCCGGAGACCACGTGGCTAAGATGACGATCCCGAGCCCGAGCATGCTGCATTTTCGCGGAGATTTTGAAGAGGGCGTGTACAAGGATGAAGAGGAATTTTTCTACGATCTCGCCGGTGCGTATAAAAAGGCGATTCGAGCTTTTTATGATGCGGGATGCCGGTATTTGCAGCTCGATGACACAGCGTGGGCGTATTTGTGCTCAGATGAGCAACGAGAGCAGATGCGCGCTCGCGGCCGCGATCCGAAAGTACTAGAGTCTCGGTATGCGCAGACCATCAATGACGCGGTCGCGGGTCGGCCGGATGATATGACGATCACGATGCACATTTGCCGCGGAAATTTTCGCTCGACGTGGATTTCTTCCGGCGGATATGAGCCGGTGGCACCGACGCTATTTGAAGGCTTGAATATCGATGGCTTTTTTCTCGAATACGACAGTGATCGCGCGGGCGGGTTTGAGCCGCTGCGCTTCGTGAAGAGAAAAGACTTGCAGATCGTGCTCGGACTTATCACATCAAAATTCGGCGAGTTAGAGAACCCTGATGATGTGTTGCGCCGCATTGATGAAGCTTCGCGCTATGTCAACCTCGGACAACTTTGCCTCAGTCCGCAGTGCGGGTTTGCGTCGACGGAGGAAGGCAATTTATTGACCGAGGATCAACAGTGGGATAAGCTGGCTCACGTCGTGCAAATCGCCGCTGACGTGTGGAAATAAGGTTCAGGATCCGGAAACGTAATAGCGAAAAAGGGTTATTTGCAAATCTTCTTATGTTGGCTATAATATAAGTAAATTGTTATATAACGATGATGGGCGACGACAAAATCGTGGACAGTTAATTGCTCCAAGACTTTGCAAAATGGGTGGTGGGGTGACACGGTGGAGGAAAACTTTGAGTCGATCGCTGACGTGTACAAGGCATTAGGCGACAAAACCCGTTTACGCATCATGGCGCTTTTGAGTCATGGGGAACTGTGCGTGTGTGAATTAGTTGGTGCACTCAGTATGTCCCAACCTAGCATTTCACAGCATCTGCGTAAATTGAAGCAGGCAGGGCTTTTGAAGGAGCGTAAAACGGCGCAATGGGTGTATTACTCGCTCGATGTCGTAAAGTTCCCCCTATTGGAGGATATTGTAAGGGCTTTGCCTGATGTTGCACAAGAGTACCAGGCTCTGTTGTCTCAGGGACTTGGTACCCGTTGCAACGTTTCTCTATGACGGTGACAGGCGCTGATGTGCTACCGTCTGCGGGAAGAAGATTATACGGCTACGTCGATGAATCTGGACTAGGAGATGCGCAATGGCTGTTGGGGCTGTTATCATTTTTCTTTTGACTTTGGTGCTCGTGATTTGGCAACCAAAGGGACTGTCTATCGGGTGGAGTGCGATAGGCGGTGCGGTGCTGGCGCTTTTTGTCAGAGTGGTGACTCTGCATGATGTCGTTGAGGTTACGCACATTGTCTGGGATGCGACGCTAACTTTCGTGGCGATCATCATTACGTCGACGATTTTGGACAAGATCGGTTTTTTCGAATGGGCTGCCCTTAAGATGGCCCACGCGGCAAAGGGCAACGGGAGGCTGGTTTTTCTTTACGTGACGGTACTCGGCGCGTTGGTATCTGCCTTTTTCGCCAATGACGGGGCTGCGCTGATCCTGACCCCGATCGTACTAGAAAAAGTGCGGGTTTTGCGTTTTGATGCCAAGAAAATGCTGCCTTTCATCATGGCTAGTGGTTTTATCGCAGATACGACATCCTTGCCACTTATCATCAGCAACCTGGTTAACATTGTTTCGGCGGATTACTTTCACATTGAGTTTATCAGTTACGCGGTGCATATGATCGTTCCAGATATTGTATCTTTTGCTGCGAGCGTCTTAATGCTCTATCTTGTTTTTGGCCGTGATGTACCACGAACCTATGATCCGGTTCATCTGTCGCCAGCGAGGGATGCGATTGTACACCAAGGCATGTTTAAAGCTTCATGGGTGATTTTGAGCGTTCTGATGGTGGGCTATATCGCCACACAGTTATTGCACATACCGGTGTCCGTGGTAGCGGGCGTCATCGCCATCGTATTTCTGATCGCAGGTGCGCGTGTAAAGGTGATTTCACCGTGGCAGGTGATCAAAGAAGCTCCGTGGGCGATCGTGTTTTTCTCCGTAGGAATGTATGTCGTCGTGTATGGTTTACGAAACGCCGGCTTGACTGATCTGTTGGGCCACATGATTCACGCATCGGCGACAGGAGGTTTATATGCCGGTACGCTAGCCGCTGGCTTTTTTGCTGCGATTTTATCCAGCATCATGAACAATATGCCAACTGTCATGATCGAAGCCTTGGCGATTCACTCAACCGGTGCAACCGGTGTGATGCGGGAGGCATTGGTTTATGCCAACGTCATCGGGAGTGACCTGGGTCCAAAGATTACGCCGATTGGTTCCCTTGCTACTCTGTTGTGGCTGCATGTGTTAGGGAAAAAGGGTATCCGTATCACCTGGGGACAGTATTTTAAGACAGGTGTGGTACTTACGATTCCGACTTTATTTGTCACGCTGACAGGGCTGTACCTGTGGCTCTCACTGATTCACTAAATGACACGAGGGGGATTCATCATGAAAAAGCTGTTTGTCTACTTTCTTTGCACGGGAAATTCGTGCCGCAGTCAGATCGCTGAGGGATGGGCCCGACATCTTGGCGGGGATCGGATCGAAGTTCAAAGCGCAGGCATTGAGGCGCATGGGTTAAATCCCCGCGCTATCGCTACCATGAAAGAAGCGGGGATTGACATATCTCATCATACATCCAAATTAATCGACCCTGACTTGCTGAATAGTGCTGATTATGTCATCACACTATGCGGGGATGCAAACGACAAGTGTCCTATAACACCCCGACACGTACGCCGCTTGCACTGGGGATTTGAGGATCCAGCGAGGGCCACGGGCACAGAAGACGAGATTGCTTCGAAGTTTCGCGAAGTGCGCGATGCCATTCGGGATCAGATCGCCACATGGCTTGAACAAGAAGTGGATCGACCCGCAGAGCTTGTCGCCGACATCAGAATCGATGTTGGTCCGTCTAGAACATGAAACCTATGGTCGCTCTCCATCGTCTATCAGTAAGGATCAGTACACGATTACACTATCATCAGCAAATGCTCCGGGCGGGTTCCTGAACTCGATCGCCGCTTTTGGCGCACAGCGATATACCGGTCGGCCCACAGCGTTGCAGTACATTGAACAAATGCCGGAGCCGCCTGTGTTTGCAGGGATGACCTCTCACTCTGTGTCGCTAGGCAATGGCATCACGGGGAAACTATATAGCGATGTGGGTATCGTGCGCTGGCACGAGGGATTGTGGACGCTTGATGTTGAAGCGGGATCCGCGCGGTCGGATGTCGCGTTGGCAATGAGAATTGTGGCTTATTTACACAAAAACCTACTGCCCGAAACGCACGGATGGATGTGGGTGAAAAATACGCCCGGAGGTAGATTCTCACATTCCCGAAAAGAAATGAGGCAAGGAGCCCGATCGCCAGGCTCCTCGTCTCCGTTACTGCTGATATTCGCTTTAAAGGATACTCATCATGCTGTTTAACTTCTAACGCAGGCTATCCCGCGATATTAAGCCATGGAAAGCTTGCTATTCCCTCGAAGGTACCCAGTATGGTATAGAAATTCGCAGAGCCTCAGAGTCAGATCTAGCTCAAACTCCTGATATAATTTTCTAGAAAATCTTTAATTTCGTTGACGTTATTTAGCAGCTTGGATAGGTCGCTGGGGTTTTTCCAATCGATCGTCGAACCCAGACTCATGTTGCGGAAAAAGGCGTGCCGCAAAAACTCGGGAACATCAGCCAAGGGCATCTTCGACAACTGAGCTCGCCCCTTTTCCGTCAGCGAATAGACCTTGCGCTTCCCGATCTCTTCAAACTGCAGCCAACCTGTATTTTCTAGCGATTTGAGGTGTGGATAGACGCTTCCTGCTGACGCGGCGATACCGATGTCGCGGCTGAATTTGATAAATTCATATCCTGTGAGCGTGTCGTGTTCCAACAGGTAATTTAATATCATGATTTTCATAAATGGTGGGTGTGCCAAGCGCGTGCCTCCATCGGTCATAACAGATATAGGGTATCGGCCACAATAGATTTATGGAAATATAATCCATGATATATACACCCTTGACATCGATTTGACCGACCAGTATTATCTTTTTCGATACATCATAACAGATATATTTAATTTTATAAAATCAGGTTCGGGAGGGTCTGCTTTGCAGGATAATCGCGCTTCGGATAAGAGTCGATCACCTGATGCGAGTGTAGAGGCACTCGGTGCATTTTGGGCAGGGTATGCCAGCTTGATCAGGCGTCTGCGCTGGCCATTGATCGCTTTGTGGATTGTGATCACGGCTGCATCGCTATTTTTCCTGCCGAATCTGACGCGCGTCGTGGCGCATACGCAGACGACCTATATACCAAACAACTCGCAACTGACCATTGGGCAAAACTTGCTCAAAACTGTCGATCCGGCGCACAATGCCACCAGCTCTGGCGTCATCGCGATTTCTGATCCTTCTGGGTTGACAGCGGCAGAAAAGTCATACTTTGATGCGACGCTTGCACGTATTGACTCCAATAAATCCGCATACGGTGTCCACTCCATACAGGATTTACATAATTCGGGGCAGGGGACGGCATCGAGTTTTCTCAGCAAGGATCACACGACTGAGATTGCCTTGATCGGGTTTTCACACGGTGAACTGGCCAAATCCACTTCAGAGGCGATCGGCAAGGTGCAGATCGCATTCGCGAACCCACCTGGTGGAGCCAAGATTTATTTTACAGGGGAAGCGCCAATTCAGCAGGATGATATCCGCATATCGCAACAGGGCGTGCAAAAGACGGCAGGCGTGACGGTGGTGCTTGTACTGGTCATCTTGCTGTTGGTGTTTCGCTCCGTGATCGCGCCGATCATTACCCTACTGGCTATCGGGTTATCATTTGCGATCACATCCGGGGTGGTGGCTTTTCTCGCACAGCATGGATTTCCGATTTCAACATTTACGCAGGAGTTCTTGATCGCCATCATCTTTGGGGCGGGCACGGACTACTCGATCATCATGATGAATCGCTTTCGTGAGGAGCTTTCAAAGGCATACGGCCACAGGGATATCGCCATCGCAGCGTCCATGAAGGCTGTCACGAAGACGGTCATCTTCAGCGCGTCGACCGTGTTTGTCTCGTTCGCGGTGCTGTGGTTTGCACGCTTCGGACTTTACCGTACGGCTGTCGGCGTGGCGATTGGCGTCGCGATCGTGCTGCTCAACTGTCTGACTTTGATCCCAGCGCTCATGAGTGTGCTTGGCAGTGCGATGTTTTGGCCCCGTAGGCCGAAGCCTGGCGCAGCGCATAAGCCGTCAGCTTTCTGGACGTTTACGAGCAGGATTGCGGTGAGACGACCATGGTGGACCCTCTTGGTGCTGGTGGTGGTGCTAGCGCCGATCGCCATGTTGTTTACAGACAAGCGGACGTTTGATCCGCTGGATGATATTCCAAATGCGCCATCTGCCGTCGGGTTTCGCCTCGTCTCAAAGGCGTTTGGCCCTGGCAACGTCATGCCAAGCCAACTGGTACTCGACACAACGGCTAATCTGCGGACGGGGCAGGGGCTGACGACGATCAACAACATCTCTCGTGTCCTGGCGGGTCTTGCGAGCGTTGCCAAGGTAGAGAGTGCGACGCGGCCGACGGGCAAGGTGATCGCGACATTTGAGCTTGCGCATCAAAATACGCTGGCAGGAAGTGGGCTCACAAAGGTTCAGCAGGGCCTCGATCAGTTGCAGTCACAATTAGCTAAGGCAGGATCAAACTTATCCCAACAGACCAGTGGGCCGCAAAAGTTGGTCGATGGTTCCTCGCAAGTTACAAGCGGAATCGCCAAGCTCGGCTCAGGGTTAGGGTTAGGGTTAGGGGCCCTGTCCTCAGGGGCGAATCGCCTGGCGTCTGGGGCGAACTCAGTGTCGGCAGGAGCTGTGACGTTGCAGCAAAATTTGCAAAAGATAGGGCAGGCCATGCAAAGCTTGGAGCAGGGAGCCGGTCAATTGTCGGCAGGGTTGGGGCAGGCTGCGTCGGGATCTGCAGCCTTGTCGAATGGCACGAGTCAGTTGCAGCAGTCGGCGCCGAAACTTGCGATGGGCACCTCGCTTTTGGCGAACGCCATCGCGCAGTGGGCGAAATCTCACCCAGACACCAGTGGTAGCATCTTATGGGCGCAGATCGTGCAACTGGCACAAGCGGATGCGAAAGGGGCGTCCAGCCTGGTCGGTGCAAGCGGACAGCTTGCACAAGGCGCAAACCAGCTGAGCGCTGCTTTAGGTAAACTTCATTCCGGCGCAACCTCGCTCCAGCAAGGCTTGGGACAGGTGGCAAGCGATGCACCACAGCTTGCAGGTGGTGCCGGGCAGTTGGCGACAGGCGCGAAACAGGTTGCGTCTGGGTCCGCGCAACTCGGCAGCAGTGCAGCGCAGGCAACGCAGGGGGCCAGCGCCTTGGCGGCGGGGAGCGCGAAGGTGACGGATGGCGTGAGGTCGTTAGCATCGGCATTTGACCTGTTATCGCCGAAGATGAACCAGGCAGGGGCAGGGGTTGGGAAGCTTGGCGCCGGCGTGAAGCAGGTGACGAAGTATCTGATGAATACGGCGGATTCCACGTCGCAGGGGGATCCTGGGTTTTACATCCCAGCGTCGCAGGTGGCGTCGAACGCAGGCCTGCTAAAGATGATGAATGCGTATATCTCGCCCAATGGGCATGTGGCGAAATTTAACATTGTACTGAACGTTGATCCATACTCGACTGCCGCGATTGCTGATGTGCCGGGACTTGTCCATGCTGCGCAAGTTGCGCTCGCAGGAAGCCCGATCAACCACGCAACGCTCTACGCGACGGGAACCACGCCGACGCAGGCAGAACTAAACAGTGTATCGAGCCAGGATTTTACGAGGACTGTGGCGCTCGTGCTCGGTGTGATCTTGATTCTTCTGATCGTCATGCTGCGTTCGATCATCACGCCAGTCTATATCATCTTGTCTCTGGCCGGAAGTTATCTCGTGACGATGGGACTCTTGCAAAATATCACGATCCACATGCTGGGCAAGCCTGGCTCAGTTGGCCGACGCCATTTTTCATCTTTTTGTTGCTTGTGGCGCTTGGTGTGGACTATAGCATCTTTCTCATGTCGCGATTTGAAGAAGAGATGTCGCGCGGCCTTACACCAAGGCGCGCGATCCAGATTGCGATGGGAAACATGGGTGGCGTGATCTTCTCGGCTGCACTGATCATGGCCGGTACGTTTGGCTCGATGGCGGTAGCCGGTGTGTCGTCCTTGATGGAGATCGGGATATCGGTGATCATCGGGTTGTTACTGTACTTTGCGGTCTTTCTTGGTTTTTTTGTGCCGGCGTGTACGGCCGTGTTCGGGTGGGCTCACTATTGGCCGTTTGTGCATGACCGCAAGCTGTCGGCGGCGGCCCGCAGGGCAAGGGGGCTAGAGCCGGAGGCGTAGGCGGGGCGAAACGGGTGTATGGCCCGGATAATCCAGTTTGTAGGACTAGGGGTACCCTGCGCGATATTTTGATAAGCAGAAATTCCTTGCATCGGGCGTCTTTATAGATTCTTTATTTTCTCCCGCTAGACTGTATAAAGACGTTTATATACGGGAGGTTTATATGGCAGATCAAATCGCGGTTCAGATTCGTAATCTTACAAAACGAGTCGGCAACAAGACAATCGTCGACGGACTTTCCTTCGATATACCCAAAGGTGAGGTATTTGGGTTTCTTGGCCCAAATGGGGCAGGGAAAACCACCACGATTCGCATGATGGTGGGCCTGATCTCCATCTCAGAGGGTCAGGTGCTGGTGCAGGGGATCGATGTGGAGAAAAATTTTTCGCAAGCGATGCAACACGTTGGCTGTATCGTCGAGAATCCTGAACTTTACAAGTTTCTATCCGGTTACCAGAATCTAAAGCACATGGCGCGGATGTCTCCCGGCACTATGGATGCACGCATCGATGAAGTGGTGAAGCTCGTCGGATTGCAAAACCGTATCCATGACAAGGTGAAAACCTATTCGCTTGGGATGCGCCAGCGCCTCGGTCTCGCGCAAGCACTGCTTCATCAACCATCTGTGCTGATTTTGGATGAGCCGACAAACGGCCTAGACCCGGCCGGGATTCGCGAACTTCGCGACAATCTGAGGCGGCTAGCCAGGGAAGAAGGCATGGCGGTCATCGTGTCGAGCCACCTTTTATCTGAAATGGAGCTCATGTGCGACCGTATCGCCGTAATTGCGCAAGGAAAACTGGTGAGCGTGCAAACCTTGAGCGACCTGATGTCGGGTGGCGAGCGCCATGTGATCACATCGTTTGAGGTCGGGGACAAAGCGCTCGCACTAAGCATCTTGAACCGATTATTTAAAGATCACGTTGTGGATGATGACAACCACCCCCATCTTATTTCGCTAAAAATAGACAAGGAGCGCATCCCGGATGCGATCCAGGCGCTCGTGGAAGGCGGCGTACGCGTCTACGGCGTTTCGGCGGTCACGAAGACGCTTGAAGAGACATTCTTAGAGATGACGGGGGATGGGATTATTGCTTAATTTGATCGCAAATGAAAACATGAAGATTTATCGCCGAATGCGGACATGGATCCTGGTGATATTGATCGTCGCGATCGTGTTGTTGACGGGGATTCTCATGAAGACGCATGAAGCGCCGCCATCTTCCAATTGGCGTACGGCTTTGCAGGCGCAGACGACGCAGCTCCAGCAGGAGTTGACTCAGGTTCAGGGCAAGCACGTGTTTATGCCTGCGCGCGCGACGGCCGGCATGGAGATTCAAATTAAAAAGAACCAGTATGAAATCAGCCACAATATCGCGCCAGCGCAGTATACCGCATGGAGCTTTACGAGTACAATCGAGCAGCGCGCGATCGGCGTGCTGTTGACGGTGTTCGTGGCGATCGTAGCCGGAGACATTGTGGCAGGGGAATTTTCGAGCGGCACGATCAAGCTGCTGCTTACGAGGCCGCAGACCAGAGCTCGAATTCTGTTGTCAAAATATGTGGCGACGCTGATCTTCGCTGTTTTCATGATGGCGGTGACGATCGTGGCATCGCTGGTAATCGGCGGCGTGCTTTATGGCTTCGCCAACGCATCTCAAACCTACGTTTATATGGATGCCTCTGGGCATGTGCAGCAGATGGGCATGATCCCGTACATCTTCACGAACTATGCGTTTAACAGTGTGTCGATGCTGATGACGGTCACGATCGCCTTTATGATCTCGACGATCTTCAGAAGCAGCGCGATTGCGATTGCGATCTCGATTCTGTCCCTCTTTATTGGCAACACCCTTGTAGCGGTGCTAAGTAGCTACAGTTGGGACAAGTACATCCTGTTTGCAAACACGGACTTGTCGCAGTATGTGTTTAATGGTCCGCTGATCAGCGGCATGACGATGACATTTTCCATCATCGTGCTCGTGGTGTACTTTATCGTGATGAACGGACTGTCATGGTTCCTGTTTAAGAAGCGAGATGTGGCGCTGACTTAAGTAGGTGCTTGGGGTCGGAGGTAGTCTCTTTAATGATCGCATACATTGTTGATTTCTATCTTCGTCCGCACCCGGGGGAAGAAAAGGAGGAGCAAAACGCGATAGAACATATGCTGGTTCCATCCAAATGCATATGCGCGTTGAAACGAAATGGGCCATTTTCGCAAATGGCCCATTTCTACTAACCCCAAATGGTGCCGCGAAAACTCGCGGATTAAAAATTGGCCGAAGGATTCAACATGCTTCAGGATGTAGCTTCAAAGGTGCCGACAGCCTACATAACATTGTAACCGTTAAGTATGTCAAATAAAACGCTCTGATCGCATTGTTAACCGTCAAAGGCGATTTTCTGTCTAACGGGGCTAGCTGCAAATATGATTGTCGGGAGAGTACGATACCTACTTGACGAACCTGGCGCAACGTGCCAATATAAGGATATTGTTGATAAATAGTTCGTTCTACATACTTAAACATGTAAGGATGAAGAGGGTGGTTATAAAGGAGGCACACCGTATGATTCAATTTTCGATCGATATCACAAGAAATAAGGAGGTGGGCGCTTGGCATATGCATATTTTTCTGAAATGTTCGTCAATGCCTGTGGTCTAGAGCCTTATGTTTACCAAGAACGGCTGGCAGCCATGGACGAATTTCCGATTCTTCTGAAGGTGGAAACGGGATTGGGCAAAACTGCAGGGGCGATTTTAGCGTGGGTTTGGCGTAGGAGATTTGCCGGTCAGGACATTAGAATGCGGACACCGCGGAGGCTTGTGTATTGTCTGCCGCAGCGATCGCTCGTGTCGCAGACTGCAAAAGAGGTCGAGAGGTGGCTCGATAACCTGGGCTTGTCGGATGAGCTAAGAAAGAATGCACCGATAGGTACAGGCACAGAGTCAGTTACATCTAAATACCCCATAAAAGGAAATGACCGGAGTATTGCGGCACGTGATTCAGTAATGGGGCTCTTGGACGATAGCGGGGATGTCGATGCGGCTCCTTCTGGTGGCCCCATCGGCTTACGCGTCTTGATGGGTGGAGACCTTGATCGCGATTGGGATCGCTTTCCTGAGATGGATCAGATCATGATTGGCACGCAGGATCAACTCTTGTCGCGGGCTCTTAACAGGGGATACGCAACCAGCAGGTACCGCTGGCCTATCCATTATTCGCTGATCAATAATGACGTGCAGTGGATCATCGACGAATGCCAGTTGATGGGTTCAGGTCTTGCGACAACGACCCAACTACAAGCCTTTCGTGAGGACTTGGGCACATTTGGCACCGCGCGAACCATGTGGATGTCAGCAACGCTTGAGAAGAGCTGGCTTGCCACGATCGATTATGCGTCTCGGGTGGAGCAGGCGCAAGTCTTTGCGCTGCGCCCAATTGAGACTGCTGAGATGGAGATTCAAAAGCGACTCAACGCTCATAAGCCGGTGGAGATTGCGGATCTAAAGCTCGATAAGAAGCTTGCTGCACACCCCGAACAGTATGCAAAGCAGCTGGGTTCCATGATCAAGGAGGTACATAGGTCTGGCACCCTGACACTCATTGTGGTGAACCGAGTGAACAGAGCGCAGGAGATCATGAGGGAGCTTCTAAAGACTAAGTTTGCAGGTGCGCCACGGTTGATCTTAGTACACTCGCAGTTTAGGGCCGCCGAGCGAAGTCACATTCAGAGTCAGATTGATGAGGTGAAAAACGGGGACCAGGATGCCATTATCGTCGCAACGCAAGCGGTTGAAGCGGGGATTGACCTGTCGGCACGAACGTTGATTACCGAAATCGCACCGTGGTCGTCGTTGATTCAGAGATTCGGCAGGTGCAATCGCAAAGGTGAAGCGCCATCCGATGGATTGGGCGAGGCAAGGGTGATAATCATTGATGCGATTGACCTGGATGTAGACGTGGCGCGGCCATACTCACCTGATGACCTCAGAGTTGCTAAGAATGCGATCAGAGAGCTAACCGATGCAGCACCGGCAAATCTGCCGAATATAGAGCTCGCTTACACGTGGGGACCGGTTTTGCGTCGTAAGGATGTATTGGACTGGTTTGACACCTCTGCGGATTTGTCCGGATATGACGTGGATGTGTCTCCCTATATAAGAGAAACACAGGATTTGGATGTACAGGTCCTATGGCGCGATATCGTAGATGGGCTACCTTCAGAAGATGATTTTCAGGAGGGCGAATTATGTAGGGTGTCGATTGGACGATTCCGGGATTATTTGAAAAAGAAAGTCCAGAATGTGCAGCGTTCTTGCTTTAAGTGGAACCATCTCGATGGGATCTGGATGACGGTAGACTTGGAGGAGGGTGGAAGGCCACGCCCAGGACAGGTTTATTGCCTCGATAGCACTTTCGGCGGATATGACAATGTGCTTGGATTCGTACCGGACTATGTGGGCACCGTTTCCAGCCTCTATACCTCCGCACATATGACTCTCGATGCGATTGGACAAGATGAGTCTTCTGTCACTGATGGTTTTGTCACGTTAGGTGCTCACACAAAGCGCGTGGTGCAGGCTCTCAAGGAGCTTGTTGCGATGCTGCCGGAGATTGACGAGCGAGATGCTTTGATCGAGGCAGCCCTGTGGCATGACATCGGCAAAGCGCACCCTATCTTTCAAATGAAACTCCTCGGTCACCTTGGAGACCCAGATTTTCTAGATTGTCCGCAGGTGATCTATGCGAAGGCGCCTAGGGCGGCAGGGGGCGGACCCCAAGGGAGTGGTCAGATCGACAGCCTGATCAGCGAAGCGCTTGGGCAGGAGACGGCGCAAGACCGTAGCAATCAGGAGGTGCTGGAGCAAGTTGAGTCGAGTGAACGGATCGATCCGACGAGTCTTGCAAGGTCCGATGATGGAATTGCTGATCGCAAGATTCAGGAGCGCGCAAGGTTCTTTCGACATGAATTGGCTTCTGCGATTGCGTACTTAGAAACGCATGTGCGGGGGCAAGAACTGTCATACGAAGATCGTCGTCGCAGGAACCTGGTTGCCTATCTTATAGCGGCACACCATGGCAAGGTCAGGGCATCGATTCGCTCGTTTCCAGGGGAGCCAACGCCAAAAGGTTTGACCCTGTTCGCGCGTGGCTTGTGGGATGGGGATCGGCTGTTAGCTTGTTCGCAGGGATGCGATATCAAGGACTTTGAGGCAGCAGCAAACCTCCATGCGCCAGATTTGTCTCAGGCCATAGAACTACATATGGATTGGATGTTGATGGGGTCCGATCCTGATGTGGGTCAAGGGAGTTTTGCAGAGCGAGCGCTACAACTACTAGAGTCATACGGCCCATTTAAGTTGGCCTGGTTAGAGTCTATCTTGCGAATCGGGGACTGGCGCGGATCTGCAGTAGGAGGTGAGGGGAATTGAGCGATAACGTATTTGATATCGCGTTTTTGGGGTGCCGCCCCACGCCGCTTGCAGGATATCTGAAGGCACTCGCTGTACTTCGGCTCGTATCGAAGGTGGATCCAGACGCGAGGGGATGGTGGGATCGAGACACATTCTATTTGCGCTCGGCATTGTCTGTTGAGCGGGTCGTTGATTACTTCTTAGAGTCGTATAAACCCACGCCGATCGTGGCGCCGTGGAACGGGGGCAGCGGTTTTTACGCGAAAGATTCTGACGCGGCAAAGCTCGCCATCGCTTCATCGCAGACTGATCGCCTGCGTAACTATCGGGATACGCTTCGCGTGGTAGACCGCATCATCCGCGACATGGGGTTGACTGAAAAACCTGAAAAGGCTACCAAGAGACTGATGGTAGAGAGGTGCCGAGCACAGATGCCTGATGTCACCTTAGAGTGGTTGGATGCAGTGATCCTGCTTAGTACCGATGATTTGGAATTCCCAGCTATCATGGGGACGGGTGGCAATGACGGCCGGTTGGAATTTACGAACAACTTCATGCAGCGCATCTGCGATCTCATAGGGATGGATGAGGGAGCGCCAACGCCACAATCTGCTTCTTGGCTCAAGGACGCCTTATTTCGAGAGACAACATCCGGACTTATCAAGGCGTCGGTAGGCCAATTTAACCCAGGAGGCATTGGGGGACCGAACTCTCGCAATGGGTTTGATGGAGACTCTCGAGTCAATCCTTGGGATTTCGTGCTCACGTTAGAGGGCGCACTTGTTTTTTCGGCATCGGCTGGTAAACGACTCGCATCCAGAGCCTCAAACTCATTGAGTTTTCCATTCACAGTCCGGTCGACAGATGCTGGTTATGCCTCTAGTTCGCAACGAGACAGCAAAGATGCAAGATCAGAGATGTGGATGCCGCTTTGGGATCGGCCGACTACGTATCGCGAAATTTCTTTTTTATTTCGGGAAGGCCGGGCGCAGGTCAACAAGCGCATTGCGAGAGATGGCACCGACTTTGCCAGGGCCTGCTCTAATTTGGGGGTTGATCGAGGAATCGCGGAATTTCAGCGCTATTCATTTCTGATGCGTTCTGGTAAAGCGTATTTGTCTGTACCAATTACGAGAGTCCCCGTTCGCGCCAATGCCGATGTGAACCTGGTCGATGAACTGGACGATTGGATGTCACGGGTTGCCAGGTACGCGACCTCCAAAAACTCTCCCGAATCGTTTAAATCAGCCTGGAGGGGTGTTCAAGGGCACATATTCGATTTGTGTCTGCGGGCGGGGCCTTTGCGCGTGCAAGGATTGTTGGTTGCACTTGGGAAAATCGAAAAAGAGTTGCGCTTTAGTGCGGATGCTCGTGAAGCCGTCCGCTATCCATTGCTGCTGAAAAATGCGGGCTGGATTGATCAGGCTTGGGACGCTAGCCCAGAGTTTGAAATCGCCAGTGCTCTCTCAGGCATCCGTGGTGCGGGTACTGTCGGCAACATCCGATCAAACTTCAGCCCTGTCGACGTGAAGTCTTTGAAATGGGATGATCACGCCAAAGAGAGTATTCTGGCAAGAGTGGTGTGGTCTGACGCGCCTTTAACTAAAAACCTGATGCGCGTCATGGGCAGACGATCTTTGGAGGTCCAAATATCAGCCAAGAGCAACTCGGGGGTCGGGTCGCAGGACAAGCCGTTTGAATCGCTGCGTGTCTCCGGGCTTTCGGCCGTGATGGCATTTCTTTTTGGGCGAACCGATGATAGCAAAATGCAAGACTTATTGTGGGGCTGCGTGGCTATCCGGCCCACACTAAAACCGACTGTGCGGCCTGTGGAAAGGCGTGTGGCAATTCCGTGGTCATTTGCGGTTCTCAAAGTGCTGTTTACTCCGGACCGAATGCTGCGCGAGATTTTTACAGGGAGAGGCGATCACTGGAAGGTTCCTATACCCGATGCCATCTGGGGGTTGCTGCAAAGCGGCACGGTGTCCGGTATGCAAAGAGCGGTTCAA
>JAKACY010000246.1 GCA_021821025.1 Bacillota bacterium
TCGGATTGACGCCCTGTATACCCCGCGCCCCTTTTATGGCTCCCGCCGGATCACGGCAGCCTTGGTGCACGATGAGGGCCTCACGATCAACCGGAAACGGGTGCAACGGTTACACGTCATACCGAGGTAACTAATGGCGCGTGTGGTGTTTCGGCAGAAACGTCCCGGAAGTGTCCCGTGATGGAGGGGAGCGGTGAGGGTTCGCAATTCTTGCAGATTGGAGATCTCTTGCGACAGTGCCCGTAGCGTAGATGGACGGGGCATGGCAGGAAACGGAAGATGACCAGCACAAGCGTATTTGCCAGCGAATGCGCTGTCGATGGATGGAACTCGCGTCGAACATTATCAATATGTTCTGTCAAGTCTGTCAAGCTATTTATTGACGAATGCGACAGCAAGTTCTATAATTCCTTTAACGAACAATGTGTTCGTATTGTGAAAAAAATCAATCGGTTTCTACCGGAGAAAGAAAGGATGATTTTTGATGCATTTTGGGCGCATGGCCGGAGCGGTAGCCGCGATGATTCTTGGAGGAACAGTGCTAGTTGCATGCGGAAGCAATTCGACTGGCAATACCGCTAACGTTGCTTCTGTAAAGAAAACTGCTGTCATCGGCTACACCAATGGAGACGCGGAGGATGTTGCGGTAACGTATCTATGGAAAGATTTGCTTCAAAAGCACGGTTACAAGGTGACTTTGGATGAACTGGACGCGGGCCCGCTGTTTGAGGGCAATTATACAGATGCGATTAACCTGAATCCCGACGTCTGGATGCCCGTCACGCTGAAGGCCTACATGCAGAAATATGGATCGAACCTTACCGATCTGGGAAAGTGGTATGTGGGTACTGATGAAGGGTTTGTCGTCCCGCAATATGTGAAGAACGTCAACACTATCTCTGAATTGGAAGACCACGCTAGCGAGTTCCACGATCAAATCGTAGGTATTGACGCCGGGTCGGGAGAAATGGCACAAGCGCAAAAGGCGGTTTCGGCTTACGGGCTCAAGGACTTTCATTTGATTGAGAGTTCGTCGCCGGCTATGCTGGTGGCGTTAAAGCGGGCATATGCCGCAAAAGAGCCAATAGTGGTGACGCTCTGGAGCCCCGACTGGCCCTTCGGCGTCTATAAACTGAAGTATCTTTCCGATCCTAAGCATATGTTCGGAACGGTTGGTTGGATTCAGACGGAAGCGAATAAGACATGGGCAAAACAAAACCCCCAAGTGGTAAAGTGGATGGGGAAGTTTAAGGTGTCTCCAGAAGTCTTCAGCGAGTTGCTAGCGGACATTCAACAGAATCCAAACAGTCCCTCTGTTGGGGTCAAGAAATGGATTGGCAGCAACGAGACACTGGTTAATTCGTGGTTTAAGTAACCGTAGCGGGCGGCGATCCTCTCGGCAAGGACGGTCGCTATCCAATCGCGACGTGAGTCCATGGTAAGGAATGCCTGCGCCAATACTATACCATCTTCAAGTGAGGTGAGTAGCTTGATAAATCCAACACAATCGCGGGCGCCGCTCATTCGGATAGAAAACTTGACCAAGATGTTTGGCAAACAAGAATCACAAGCGATGTCCCTCATAGAGCGAGGCTGTACGAAGAGTGAAATTCTAGAACGCACAGGCGTCAATGTAGGTGTTTATGGAGTATCTTTAACCATTCAACATGGTGAGCAATTTGTGCTGATGGGATTGTCGGGAAGCGGCAAGTCGACTCTGCTGAGGTGTATCAATCGCCTCATTACCCCCACGATAGGGTCTGTTTTTTTGGACAACGACAACATTACAGCGATGACCGAGGCAGAACTCTTGCAGATGCGACAAAAACGGATGTCCATGGTGTTTCAGCAATTTGCGCTGTTTCCGCATCGCACGGTGCGAGATAATGTCGCCTATGGGCTCGAAGTACAGGGCATGGAGCGACACCAACGACTGGAAATCGCGGACCGAATGCTGGATATGGTGGGGTTGAGGCAATGGGGCGACCAGTATCCCTCGAGTCTAAGCGGCGGTATGCAGCAGCGTGTCGGGTTAGCGCGTGGGTTGGCACCGAATCCTGATATTCTGCTTATGGATGAGGCGTTTAGCGCGCTTGACCCGTTAATTCGCGAAGAGATGCAAGACGAGCTTTTGAACCTGCAGGCCAGCCTGCATAAGACCGTCATCTTTGTGACTCATGACCTGAATGAAGCCTTGAAGCTCGGCCAACATATCGCACTGATGCGTGACGGTCAAGTCGTCCAAATCGGGACACCCGAAGAGATTATCAACCATCCTAGCGATGAGTATGTTGCTCGATTTGTGCGTGGTGTGGACCGCACAAAGGTTTTGACAGCGGGTGACATCATGACAGCGGTCAATCAGGTGGACTTTGATCCAGGCGAGACCGTGACGCGAGACTGTCCCATGGATGAGTTAATTCGATGCATTGCCAAAAGTCGGCGCCCAGTGGTAGTGGTGGCAGATGGACAATGCTGTGGCGTTGTGACTCAAGATGCGATACTAGCGGCGATTGCTAATGGATAAAGGATGGAGGGCTGACGGTGATACCGGAACTACCCATCGCGCTTTATACTAACAACGCTGTCAACTGGATCGAGACAGTTTTCGGCCCGATTTTGAATGCAATCTCCAATTTTTTGCATGCAATTATCCAAGGAATTACCGTTGGTGGTGAATTCGTTCCTTGGTGGCTTCTGACATTGGTCGTTGTTGTCTTGGCCTATTTCGCGGGAAAGTGGCGGCTTGCCCTCGGATCCTTGCTTGGGCTTTTGCTTATCTATGATCTCAGGTTATGGAATAACATGATTGAGACGCTCGTGATGATTCTCATTTCCGCGATGATTTCGATGGCAATTGGTTTGCCGCTTGGAATCTGGTCTGCTATCAGTCCGCTTGTGTACCGCATTGTTTCTCCCGTTCTCGATATCATGCAGACAATGCCGTCATTCGTCTATTTAGTGCCCGTTCTCATTTTCTTCAACATTGGCGTGGTTCCAGCGGTGTTTGCTACCATCGTGTTCGCGATGCCGCCTGTCATTCGGCTTACCCGGCTAGGGATTTTGCAAGTGCCTGAAATTTATGTCGAAGCGGCTATGGCATTCGGCACAAATCGTCGGCAGCTTCTCTGGAAGGTTCAGATGCCTTTGGCGATGCCTAGCATTAAAGCAGGTATTAACCAAACGGTTATGCTGTCTCTTTCGATGGTGGTCGTGTCATCGATGATTGGCGCCGGTGGCCTCGGGGCGGACGTGATGACTGCGCTCGAGACGGTGAACGTGGGCGAGGGCCTGGTG
>JAKACY010000247.1 GCA_021821025.1 Bacillota bacterium
CCTGGCGTTTGCGGGTTACGATCTTGAGCGCGTGAAAGACATGTTTCGCGCCTGGGAGTTCCGCTCCTTGGTAGATCGCGTGCCAACGATATATAGCGCACGTCTTGAAGACAGTGATGACACAAAGCGCGCAACTGACGACGTTGATCGTGCTGGTACGGGTGGGACAGATGAGGGCCGTGCTTGGCTGCCTTTAACGGAGATCTCGATTGATGATTTCTCTTCGCAACTTCTTGGAAATTCGACGGTGGTTGCGATTCTTCCCGATGTGGAAGGACACTATAGGACGGGTCAGCTTCGTGGTTATGTTCTCGCGAGCGCTGATGCGGCATTTTACCTGCGCATCGCACAGGATGCAGGACAGGATGCTGCAGGGGAGAAAGCACGGGATGAGGGCGTGAAAGCCTTCCGGTTGCTTCTTAAAAGTGAGCACATACAAAAGGTGATATTTGACTGTAAAGCAATGATGGTGCAGGCAATGGTGAACAGATTTGCAGATCGTGCCGTGGATGTCTTGGACGCTACGTCGTCGTTCGATGCGCTTCTCGCAACGTATCTGATCCATACGTCAGAAGGAGAGCCCGGACTCTATGATGTGCTGACCAGGGCATTGCCGGAACAGAGCATCCCTGATGCGATACGCGATCTGGGCAAACTCACTTCTGGTCACTCGGAGGTCCTCTCTCAGTGCGCACAGCTGCTGTTACATGCGTACCAAGGCATGCGCGAAGAGCTCGAGGAAAAAAATCTCACCGCACTGCTTCGTGACATCGAACTGCCGCTGTCTTATGTGCTCGCCGATATGGAGGTTCACGGTGTCCAGGTTAATCCTGACAGGCTTCGGGAAATAGGCGGCGAACTCGCACAAGGCATCGAGCGGCTCACGCAAGAGATCTATGAGATGGCGGGTACGACATTTAACATCAACTCGACAAAGCAACTAGGCGAGATTTTGTTTGACAAGATGGGTCTTGCGCCCATAAAGAAAACCAAGACTGGCTATTCAACGAGTGCGGATGTGCTGGAAAAACTCGCGCCGCAAAGCGAGATCGTGTCGAGCATTCTGCAGTATCGGCAACTCACAAAGTTGCAGTCCACTTACATCGAAGGATTGCTGCGCGTGATCGATGTAAAAACTTTGCGCGTGCATACGTCGTTTCATCAGGCGAAGACGGCGACGGGTAGGCTGTCGAGCGACGAGCCAAATTTGCAAAACATCCCGATTCGCATGGAAGAGGGCCGTCGCCTGCGCCAGGCATTCGTGCCGTCGAACCCCGGCTGGAAGATGCTTTCGGCGGATTATTCGCAGGTTGAGCTCCGTATCTTGGCACACTTATCGCAGGACGAGGCCATGGTGGAAGCCTTCTTGGCGGATATGGACATTCACACGAGGACGGCGGCCGACGTGTTTGAGGTAGCGCCTGAAGATGTGACGTCTCTGATGAGAAGGCAAGCGAAGGCTGTGAACTTCGGGATCGTATATGGTATCAGCGATTATGGATTATCGCAGAATCTGAATATCTCGCGAGTGCAAGCGGGGGCTTTTATCGAGAATTATTTTAAAAAATTTCCGGGCATCAAATCGTACATGGATGAGTCGATCGCAAAGGCCAAGGAGCGTGGCTATGCGGAAACGGCGCTGGGACGTCGACGGTATTTGCCGCAAATACACAGCCGAAACTTTAATGAGAGAAGTTTCGCGGAACGCACAGCGATGAACACGCCGATTCAGGGTACAGCCGCGGATATTATCAAGATGGCGATGGTGACCCTCGCAAATGAGCTTGACGCGTTATCCTTAAAGAGCCGCATGTTGCTGCAGGTTCACGACGAACTCATCTTCGAGTTTCCGTTGGAGGAGGCCGAAAAACTTCAAGGACTGGTTCGCGATGCGATGGAACATGCGGTTTCGCTGTCAGTTCCCCTCAAGGTAGACATGCACGTCGGAGATACGTGGTATGAAGCGAAATAGCTCAAAAACGGGTGTACGAGGCTTTCGTGGGGTGAAGATTGGCAGATACTGCAGACGGTAGATATCAGGCGTCACATTGCTATGAGGAGAAATTGTTGTGCCAGAATTGCCTGAAGTGGAAACGGTAAGACGTGGATTGCAAAAGCTGATCGCGGGCAAGGTTATCGATCGTGTGGAGGTGCGCCTCCGGCGCATCGTACGCACGCCTGGTATGGATGAATTTTGCCAGAGTTTGCGTAATCAGACAGTAGAAGGCGTGGATCGAAGGGGCAAGTATCTGCTCTTTCGGCTGTCTGGCGCGACACTCGTGTCGCATCTGCGGATGGAAGGCCGGTATAGTGTTCATGAGTCTGGAGAAGTTACTGAGCCGCACACGCACGTGGTGTTTTATTTCACGGATGGGACAGAGCTTCGGTATCGCGATGTGAGACAGTTTGGCACGATGGATCTCGTGCCGGGTCAGTCGGAGGATGCCATCCTTGCTGGTGTGAGGGACCTCGGGCTAGAACCGTTAGATCCGACGCTAGATGCATTATATTTGCAAGCTAAGCTTAGTTCGCGGCGGGCGCCGATCAAAGCCGCTCTGTTAGATCAATCCGTCATCGCAGGTCTTGGTAACATCTATGTCGATGAGGTCTTATTTGCAGCGAAAATACATCCTATGCGCGAGGCTGGCACTCTGACGAAGGCACAGCGGGTGCGGTTGATCGCGTCGATGCGCGATATTATTGCGCGGGCGATCGAGCAAGGCGGCAGTTCGGTGCGTACGTATGTGAACGGATTTGGCGACCCGGGCTCGTTTCAGTTGTCGCTTAGCGTTTACGGGCAGGAAGGTCAGCCATGTCCGGTGTGCGGGCAGCCGATCGTGAAGCTGCGCGTGGCGGGCAGGGGCACGCATGTGTGTCCGAAGTGCCAGCGGCTAAAGGGCGCGGGAAGGCTGCGATCTGCCGAGGCTGATGGGAAGCGTGGTAGTGTAATCGATGCGAATCGTGCTGGTAGGGCTGAGGTTATGCGCCAGAGGAAGGCTGCTCCAGCCATGAGGCGGGATAAAGTAGCTGACATGGAGGCGGATCGCAGATGATCGTAGGTTTGACGGGTGGCATCGCGACGGGCAAAAGCACGCTCAGCCGCTTGATGGCGAACCTCGGATTCCCCATCATCGACGCCGACGTTGCCGCACGGCAGGTGGTCGAACCGGGTACACCAGGGCTTGCGATGATCGTCGATGTGTTTAGCCCCGATATTTTAACATCGACGGGCGAACTGGATCGACCGAAGCTGGGAGAAATCATATTTGC
>JAKACY010000040.1 GCA_021821025.1 Bacillota bacterium
TCTTACAGGGGTTTGTCTTCCAGTGACCAAATACACCCTCACCCATGGCTTCAGGGGGTGAGGGTCTTACATATCACGAGGGTGTTATATACTCTCTAATGGCAAATCCCGCGGATCGCGAACCAAGTCTTAATCTACCTTATAAACTTGTAAATGCCATGTACAGGCCAAATGACATCACGATCCCAGAGAGCACCCAAACCACGTATTTATAAAGACCTCTCATTCGCCACTTTTCCGGTAGAGCCTTCGCTTCGAGCACAAGCAAAAACCCAAGCACGATCGGGAGTAACATGGCATTCATCACTTGAACATCGACATTCAACTGAATCAAGTTCACACTCGCAATCACCAGGATGGCACCGCCAATATGAGCCAGCGTATAAATAAGGTAAAACCACTTGGCCTCGGAAACTTTCTGGTTCAAACTGTGATTAAACCCGAACGCCTCGCCAATTCCCCACGCGCCTGCGATGGATACCACAAGGGCAGCGATGAAACTCGCACCGATCATCCCTAATCCAAAGATCAATTTGCCTCCGATCTGACCCAAAAACGGGGTGAGTGCTGTTGCGATCTGCTGAATATCATTCAAGGGTTGATTGGGATTCGTGCGCCCGATCGTGGCTGCAGTGGCGATCACCACGGCCACCATCACCAACTGTGTAAACACAGAGCCGAATAGTGTGTCTTGTCTCGCCGCCTTTAAGTGCCGAGTATCCAGCCCTTTATCGATCACGGCTCCCTGCTGGTAAAAAACCATCCATGGCATGATCACCGCACCGACGTTGGCAGCCAACAAAAAGAGATACCCGCGGCTTTGCAGTGGCAACTGCGTGAGGTCATGTGCCATCTGTGGCAAACTGGGATGTGCCATGAACCCGGCCGCGAAGAAGAAAACCTGAAATAACCCAAAGGCAATGCCGATTCGCTCCACCCGTCGATAGTTACCTGAGAGCCCGATGAGGATAAGCAAAATCGTTGCAAACACCACGCTGATCCAACCAGGAATGCCAAATAGTTCACTCACCCCGGCAATCCCGGAAAATTCCGTGACCAAGGCACCAACGGAAGCTAAAAACAGGGTCGACACAGAAAGCATGGCCCATTTCATCCCAAAGCGTTCCCGAATCAGTTCCCCATGCCCTTTGCCCGTCACAAGGCCCAACCGAATCGTCACTTCTTGGACAAGGTACAAGATGGGCATCAAGATGAGTTGAGGCAAAATCATCCGGTACCCCCACTGTGCGCCAGATTGCGAGGCTGTGATGATACTCCCCGCGTCGGTATCGGCCAACATGACCATGATGCCCGGACCAAAGGAGGTCAATAGCAGCAAGAGGCGCCGCTTCCAACTATATATAGACGGTTCACCTGCCAACGAACCTTCAGTCATAGCCGAACTCCCTTCTATGTAACCCGAATAGTAGACTGATTTAGTCACGTTTATTTGCCCACAGTATACTATTAGGTGATACTAACTACAATGGTTATGATGTACTAATGAAGTGGCTAAATTGGATATGTAGAGTGTGTGATATAATGCTATTTATGGTTGAGGTCAAATCTACTGAGAGTGCAAGGGGTGTCGCGGGTGGCAAAGACTCATGGGATGGAAGCGTATTTAGTCGCAATTTATACCCTTGAGGCCGAAGGCGACGTCGTTTTGTCGGCGCGCATCGCTGACTATCTGCGGGTCTCAAGGCCTACTGTAACTCAAACAGTCCACCGCTTGGTTGCCATGGGGCTTGTTGTCTCGGGCAAAAGTAAAGAGGTAGCCTTGACCGAATCTGGACGCATTCGAGCGGAACAAGTGATCCGCCGCCACCGGTTGTTGGAGCGTTGGTTGAGTGATGAACTCGGGCTTGACTGGGCGGACGTGCATGCAGAGGCGGATCGCTTAGAGCACGCAGTTTCACCACTGGTAGAACAGCGCTTGATGGAGAAACTGGGCTACCCCACGACTTGTCCACATGGAAACGCCATCCCAGGCAGCGGCTATCGACAACCTTATGGAAACCTCTTGGGTGACACCCTTTCTGGCACGAGGGTTCAAGTCGTTCGAATTAGTGAACAGGCTGAGGAAAACATGGAACTTTTGCGGTTGTTTCATAGTTCTGGACTAATCCCGGGAGCTGTTGTACACATCGCCAGGCGCGAAGACATACCCGGCCGCGATGTGGAATTGCACCTGATAATCGGCAACCAGACAGTCAACCTGCCAAGAAGCGCGGCCAAATGGATCGTGATTCAAGAAGTGCCTGAAACGTCAGCAACGACGGAGCCTTAGGGGGTGACCATTTCGGCGACAAAGGGGCTTTGCTCACGGCCGCCTGGCACTAAGAAGGATGTGAGTTATCGACCGTTTCCCGCCACGTCCTTTACCACGCAAAATAAGCGCCTCGACCACCGGCGCCAATTGAGATTGGACCATGAATTCCCTGTCATATCGTCCCTTTGGCGGCACTTCATCTATTCGAAGCTCTTTCTGACGGCCATGTCACCTTGTTAGCATCTTTTCCTTCAAATTGCGAATATCATGTTCCACATCAAACAGTCGTATTTTTGTAAAATCATTCATACTTTCAAGCCGATCCAGGCGTTCTTCTACACGATCGAAGCGTGTCTGCACGTCCGCAAAACCCTTGTCCACCCGTTCAGTCAGCGTGTCCACCCGTGCGGTTATATCTTGTCGAAAGGTTACCAAACCCTCATTTGTTTGTTTGACAACCTCCGTCAAATCCATGATCGCCGAGTAGACCAGATCCCACGTCTTTTCACTCATATTTTCACCTCCTCCTGCATGTTCATTATAACACCGCGCCTTGATCGTTTCTAACCTATGAGTCCGGCGGATGTGTTCCTCAATATTCCTTCGCCTTGAGACAGCAAAAACCTCTGGTCGCTGAACCTCCACATGGCTAAAGCCAGGGCTTGCGGCGGGTCGGTCAACCAGAGGCTTTCAGTCATCAGACATACTTGACGTGCCGAGAATTCACGAACTCACCGCATCGGCGGTCAACTGAAGAAAGGGCACCTTTGCATCAAGGGATCCTTGCGCTATTTTGATGACAGAGTATCCTTTCGGCAAGGTCACGTCGATTTCCATCATGCTGTAGAGGTCCTGATGTGATGGAAATGTCTCGGTTTGCGGAAAAGATAGGGCTAACTGCAGCTTGCCGTTGATGGTATAATTTTGCATCGCTGTCATCGCCGTGCTGTTTTGGTAGCGCACATACATGCCATAAGTTCCAGCGGAAGACACATGCACCCTAAAGGCCACGTAGTTAGACGTACGCAGCACTGGCAGGTAGTTGACGCGGTTTTGCGCCTCGCCCTCTGGTAATGCGATTGGCGTGTCAAGGGCGATGGGCTTACCGAAATTCGGCGTGCCATTTTGATTCCACGTAAACGGCTGCGCCCTTATGCTGCGATCCCAGCCGGAACCATCATAGCGAGCGGCATGGTAAATCATCCAATACTGCTTTTTGTTTTCGCTCGTCACAAATGACGCCCGGCCGGGTCCATATACGCCATTTGCGCTCGAAAACACCGGGTTGGGATCCTTCACCCAGTCTTTCGGACTCAGTGGATTGGTCCCACGCAGCGTGAGCATGCCAAGAGAGTAATGATTCTTCCAGCTCGCATTGGCCGAATAGATAATGAACGTTTTACCGGCATGCTGCAGGGTGACAGGGCCTTCATTGATTGGTGCATCACTGGTCTCCCAAGGCATAACCGGGGACGAAATCACCACGCCATTGCCATCAATCTTCGTCGGCGAGCTCATTGGAGCGATAAACAGGCGTTGCACTTGATTTTGAGCGCTTAACCATCCCGACCACAAAAAATACAACTTACCATTTAATTGCAAGACATTCGGATCGATCATCCACTGGTTGGCCGGGTCGTGAATTTCACCCACAAATCGATAGCGCCCTAGCGGATTGTTGGTCACACTCTGAAGCACATAGTCTCGATGTGTCGCGTTATCCGTGTTGCGATCCGCCGCGAAATAGATGTACCAGTGACTACCAAAGTGCCGCAGCTCTGGCGACCATATGTCTGCAAAATCAGACTGTGCTCCACCGGGTGACCAAACAATCGTAGACTTTCCGCTGGCGATATTGGTGATGCTGTCGGACTGCCAAATCGTGATGTTGTCGCCGGTTGTGTCTGTGAGATAATAATTCTTACCCCACTGTGTCATCCATGGATCAGCACCGTTATCCATGATTGGATTATAAAAATTACTCGCCTTCGTGAGCACGGGGGATACCTGCTCCCCGCTCTTGGCGCTCACTGCAACAGGCCATGCTGCGACCATGAGGCCCGTCGCGATCAAAAAGGTAGACAGTATGCGGAATTTCAAACATCTTCTCATGCACAGGCGACCTTTCCTACTCTTGTCTAAAACGCCTCTTTCATACCTAGTGCTCTAGGCCCACGCCTCTTGCAAAGTCAATGTGGAAGGTGCCGGTGAACTCGCCATCACCCTGCCCACCTTTGCACGGCTCGATGTCACCTAGCTCATCGTCAGCCTTCACGGCCGTGCAAGGTGACGTACGATCTATTCACCTTCAGTCTTTCGCCGGCCCTCGGTGATCGCACGAATAACCTCCAGCGGCGCTTTAGGCATCCGATCATAGGTTAATAGCCCATTGATCTCCTGCTCTACGTCCGTCAATTGCGTATAACAAAACCCTTGAATGACTGGGGACTCGTGCATCGCTTCGATCACTTGTGCGTAACGCTGAATAAAATCTTCCTCTGATTGTGCTGTCGAATAGCCCCATCCGTTCCACTCGCTCTTTTTAAAGGAGATCCCGCCCATTTCCGAAACCAGTATCGGCGCCCCGTCATACGCTGATCCGGGTGCAAAGATCAACTTTCCTCCCGGCGTACTGGTCACCGCGCGATCAGGACTGGCATATCGCGTCATCAGTGCATCCTTTTTCGGCTCGTAATCATGAATGGTACAAAGGTCAGAAACCACGTGCTCCCAGCCGTCATTTGAAATAACCAGTCGCGTAGGATCGATCGCTTTAGTCAAATGATACAGCGAAGCAAGAAACGCCCTTTGCCGGGGATCTGACAGCAACTGTGGCGTTCCCCAACTCTCATTGAGCGGCACCCATGCCACGATGCATGGATGGTTGTAATCCCGAGCAAGCGCCTCTTGCCACTCTGCCGTCAGACGTGCAACGCCTTGCTCAGAATATGTGTAGGCGTTCGCCATCTCGCCCCACACAAGCAATCCCAAGCGATCACACCAGTACAAGTAACGAGGATCTTCTACCTTTTGGTGCTTACGCGCGCCGTTAAATCCAAGTTCTTTGATCAACTCGACATCGCGTCGGATGGCGTCGTCGCTTGGAGGAGTCAGATTTCCATCTGGAAAGTAGCCCTGGTCAAGCACCAAGCGCATGTAGTAGGGGTGATTATTAAGAAATACCTTGCCATTTTCAATCGCAATCTTTCTCATGCCCACATAGCTTTCGACTCTGTCCACAATCTGCCCGTCAATGACCAGGCTGTAGGTGACATCGTACAGGTGCGGATGCTCCGGACTCCACAGTCGCATCGGCTCGTGCGAGCCCAGTTCAACGCTGATCTGCTGATTCAGGTGATCCTGTGCTACATCCGTGGACTGACGTGTAATGATCCGTTGATCGAATCGCACCTCTACCTCAAAAACCGCCCTGCCTTTTGCGCTCTCCCAGCCGCCCAGTTGGACAAACACATCGAACGCCTTGTGATCGACCTGTGGGGTTGCCTTGACGGTTTTTATGTGTACAGATGATACAGCCTCCAACCATACCGATTGCCAGATCCCCGTCGTGCGGGTGTAAAAAATACTCGCCGATTCCTTTTCCCAATACTGTTTGCCGCGCGCAAGTGTGAGATCGCGGCTGAAGTCCTCCGCACGGATGGTGATGATGTTGTCACCGGCAACCAGCAGATCGGTGACATCCGCATGAAAAGGTGTATGACCACCCTGGTGTGTGGTAGCCACCTCGCCATTGACCCAGACGCACGCTGTATAATCGACCGCTCCAAAATGCAGCAAAATTCGCTTGCCAGCCCATTTTGCAGGCACCTCAAACGCACGCCTGTACCATACGACATCATGAAAATCAGTATCACCGATGCCGCTTTTGGAGGATTGAAACGCAAACGGAACGGTGATCGTCTGCTCAAACGCGTGGGCATGCTGCCAACGTTCTTGCAGCCCTATGTTGGCGTCATCAAATGCAAACTCCCATTGTCCGTTCAAAGACTGATACGATGGTCGATAAAATTGCGGGTTTGGGTGCTCACCGCGCGGGACCTCATTAGCTACAACATTGGTGACATCATGATTGATGTGGATTTCAGGTGTACTCACACAAACATCTCCTATCTTGGATTATCGGCAAAGCCGTATAATCTTCTCGTGGTTGGGGCAGCGAAAACGCTACGACTACATCGCAATCGTGCAACTGAGCGCAAGTGGCGGCCCGAACTGTGGAAACCCTTCATCATCAAAGTGAAAACGCTGTATTCGTGCACTCCGCCCTACCCATCCAGCATCGGCCTGCTCCATGCCGTGATAGATGATCCAGTGCGATCCATCCGCATGATCTTGGATGAATGAAGCGTGTCCGACTCCGTAAACGCCGGCCTCATGATCCTTGCGAAACACCGGCTCGCTGACTTTTTGCCATGCCGAAGCATTCAGTGGAGATTGATGAATATCTGTATGCAACATCCCGAGGCAATAGTCTTCCGTCCAACTGCCACTCGCAGAATAGATGATAAAGATTTGATCTCCGTGAATGAGAACCTCAGGCCCCTCGTTGACAAAAGGCTCTCCGATCTTCTCCCAATCATGCTCAGGAACAGACAGCAGCACGCGGGGGCTGCTAATCACCCACGGCCGATCGCGGTCAAGTGATGCGATATAGAGATTCTGCGCGATGTTAATATCGCCTTCCCAACCAGACCAGATGAAATAAAGTTGCCCATTGGGGTGTTGCAATACCGTCCCGTCGATCGCCCAACGATCGGTTTCATCTGTCACCTGTCCAAGATCGATGTAAGGACCCATCGGATCGTCAGACGCAGACTCCAAAACAAACATGCGATGGTTTTCGTTTACGCCATCATCTGCCGCATAGTAAATGAACCAGCGGTCCCCGATGCGATGAAGCTCTGGCGCCCAGATGTCTTTGCTATTGCGGCCGGTCTCCGGGGCGCGCCAAACGACATTCACCTGTGCATACCTTAAATCAAACAAGGTGGGCGACTCTAAAATATAGATCTGGTTATCTACGCTGCCGCAGTAGTAGTATCGATTTTGATGAACCATCACCCACGGATCTGGATGTGGGGCTGGAAGCAGTGGGTTGAAAAAATCAGTCATGATCGTAAACACTCCTAGATGTCTCCTGATGATCAGCAAAGTGGTGAAGCCAGAACTATATGTTAATGCCCGTCGTGGCAACGCCCTGAAGTAGTTGCCTTTGAGCAAATATGAACGCAATCAGTGTCGGAATCATAGAGAAAATCGTCAACGCCATGAGTAGCGGATAATTCGTGCTGTATGGCCCAATCGTCATCAATGCCACACCAACGGTCATCGTTCTCATCGAGTTCGACGACGTGGCGACCAGTGGCCAAAAGAAGTCGTTATACACACCCATAAATGTCATCATGCCCAGGGTCGCCGTGGCGGGGATACTGAGTGGAAGAAAGATTTTACGCCACATTTGAAATTTATTGGCCCCATCAATAATCGCAGCTTCTTCCAGTTCTTTGGGAATGCTAAGAAAAAATTGGTACAGTAAAAAGACTCCAAATGCATTGGACGTATAAGGCAGAATCAATGCGCCGTACGTGTCCAGTAAATTAAGATTAGCGAATTCTAGATATAGCGGGATCAAAATGGCAATAAACGGTACCATCAGTGAACCGACCAGCACATAAAAAACAACCTTCTTACCCAAAAAATGCAGCCTCGCCAAACCATATGCAGCCAACGAATCTAACAGCATGACGAGAATAGATGTAGAGATCGCGGAGAAAATCGAGTTGCCCAGCCACTGGCCGACTGAAGCGGCTGAACCGTTGGCGAGGATCTGCGTAAAGTTCGAGAACGTCAAGTGCTGCGGAATAAAATTACCGTCGAAAGCGTCCGCCAATGGCTTGAGCGATGTGGATACCAGCCAAGCGAACGGAAATAGCATGACGATACTACCGATGATTAGTACAACGAGGATGATGGCTCGTTGCCACTTGTGTGTGACCACTATGAACGCCCCTCCCGTACCATGAAGTATTGAACAAACGACACAGCCGCTAGGATCAGGCCCATCATAAATGCCATAGCGCTAGCCGAACCCATGTGATTCAACCCGAATCCCTGGTTGTATATCTCCTGGCTTAAAGAAGTCGTAGATTGCCCAGGACCGCCCCCAGTTAATAGGAAGGGTTGTGCGAAAAGATTGAACGATGCGATCGTGCTCATGATAAATACAACCGACAGTACATTGCGCAGTTGCGGCACGACGATCGACCTGAATGTACGAAGAAACCCAGCACCGTCAATCGCGGCAGCGCTGATGGTGGTATCAGAAATCTGCGTGATGCCGGCGTAAATGATGATCAAATTAAAGCCCATACTCCACCAGACGGTCACGAGGTCGATCGATACCCAAGCCCATGGCTGCCTCACCAGCCAAGGGATATGCAGGCCGAAAATCTGATTGATCGGACCTCCTTGAGTCTGCAGCAACCACGCCCATACAGCCATAACGGAAGTCGCGGAGAGGATAGATGGAAAAAAGAAAATCGCACGAAAAAATCCTTTTACGGGCGCATTATAAATAAGATACGCAAGGATCAAAGGCACACCAACTAAAAAAGGAACGCTGATCACAACAAATATCGCGGTATTCATAAAGGAGGTCCAAAAAATCTGCGCAGTCAATGACTGCATATTAAATAGGCCGAGGTATTGTCCTAACCCGACAAATCCTCCAGAGCCGATCATTGGATTCCAGTGCTGTAAACTAACAGAGATACCGAATATAATCGGATAGGCGAGAAATAGGGCGAACACGATAAGGTACGGGAGCACAAACAAAAAGGACCCCAGCTGGTTTAGGGGACTGCCCCCGATCTTACGAACTCGTTTTTTGGCAATTGCCGGACTTATAGATGACATGTAGACACCCCCTGGAGTCTACAAAGGGCATTACCCACTGTAGACTCCGGTTGATTTTTGACCTTAGTTCAATGATTGGTACAACGTTTGATGCATGTCTTGCGCAGCCTTGTCGAGCGCTTGCTTGATAGGCATCTTGCCGATCAGAGCTTCGTTGATGTTATTATAAAGATATGAGCCGGCAGTCCCCCAGCCAGTGATCAGGGGATTCAAGATACCAGTCTGAAGAGCCGCCGCCTGCGCAGCATCCCCAGGGATCTTTTTGAAGGCTACGCTTTTTAAAGTCGGTTGCCATACTGGCAGCACACCCGCGCGTGCCAATTCGAGGCTGTGTGTGTAGAAAAACTTCATAAACAGAGAAATGCCCTGATTTGTGGTGGCGTTTAGGGCCGGGTTCTTAAAGACCCACCAGTAGTTCTGCCCTAAAAAGTCTGCCTCTTTAGTCCCAATGACAGGGAGCGTCGAGAAGCCCAGATTTTTACCTAGTTTTTGGGATGTTGACGCATAGTCATAAGCACCCGTCATCATCATCGCGTTCTTGCCTTGCAAGAATAGGTTGTAAGATTCATGAGCCGATGCGTTCTGCGGGGAGAACTTCCACTTGAAAATCGCATCATGCATAAATGTAAGGGCCTTGACACCCGCCGGGCTGTTGAACAGCATTTGCTTGGTCGCTGGGTTGGCCTCTCTGCCGCCAAATTGACCTAGCAAGGACGGGAATTCAAACGGCGCTGGCCAACCTGGTTCCTGCACGAAACCCCAAACGCCCTGTTTCGCCTTTGTGAGTTTCATCGCATCGGCAACGAATTGCTGTTGCGTTCTTGGCGGGTTGTTAGGGTTCAACCCCGCTGCCTTGAACATCGCCTTGTTCCAGTAAAGCATCGTTGGTAACCCATCGGTCGGAGCCACGTAATGCACACCGCTTACAGTGGTGCCGTTCCACATCGCGCCCGGGAAGTCACTCGCGGGGTTGATACCGGCCGCTTTCAGGAATGGTTCGATAGGCATCTCAAGACCCTGCACTGCATACGGTGTCGAAAAAGTCAGCGACTCTTCCATGATCTCAGGTCCTCTATGCGCTGTTAATGCTGAATTGACGATGGTGGTTTCGTTGCTGTATGGGATCGCTCTAAAGTCAATATGGTACTTCCCTGCATATGCCTTATTGAACTGAGCGACAATCTGCGTCACACCGTTTGGTGACCCGCTAGTCCAAAACGTGATGTCTGTCACGGAAGCTGCCTGGGCAGCCACGCCAAATGCCGATAAGCTAGTTGCTGCTACTATGCCTGAGGTTGCCAAGAGTTTTAAACGTTTACTTCCTTTCAACATATTTGTGCCCCTTTCGAATAATGGTAGTCTAAATCCCACAATCAAACCTGTCATTAATCGTTTACTATAACAAAACAGGATTGAAAGCAATTACATTGTATCAACATAAGTTGTATCGGTCAATATATGAAACAACTTTTTTTGTTATACTATCTTTTGGATTGATTCACTTCCATATTTATTGTATAAATAACTTCAGGAGATCACGTTAGATTGGAATGATGGATTGGATGGCAAACATCTCACTGGATCGCACGCAGGAAATACCTGTAAATCGGATATTAAATTTACATGTAGCAGAGGCTTTGGAGGTAGCTAGAGCCCTCTCGACTCCACTACGACTGAGTATTTTCGTAGAATTACTAAAGCATCCAATGAATGTTGGAGAAGTCGCGGAACAGTTTGAGCTACCGTTATCTACGGCTGCAGTTAATATAAAGAAGCTAGAGGATGCGGGTCTGATCATTACAGAGTTGGTGCCCGGCACCCGAGGCATGCAGAAACTCTGCGCGGCGGTGATCAGTCGAATTGTCATCGAGGCCACAGAGTCACCAACTTTAGCAAATCATGTAACTGAAATACCTATGCCGATTGGACAGTTTGTCGACTGTTCGATCACGCCCACGTGTGGCATCGTGAGTTCTACAGGAATTATTGGGGAATTGGATGATCCATCTTGCTTCTATGACCCAGGCCGTGGACAGGCTCAACTGTTATGGTTTCGTACGGGCTTCGTAGAATACCGTTTTCCAAATCGCGTCCCAACGAATCCAGATGACCTGGAGACACTCGAACTGGTGATGGAGGTCTGTTCAGAGGCACCGCTGTCCAATCCCAACTGGCCTTCAGACATTACGTTGTGGATCAACGGATATGAGGTGGGTACGTGGACGTCCCCCGGCGACTTCGGTGGTGAACGAGGTTATTTGACCCCTGAGTGGTGGGGAACGCAACAAACACAGTTTGGGCTCCTAAAGACCTGGAAAATCACTAGGAAGAAATCATATGTGGATGGTAATGAGGTTTCAGACACTATGCTGGACGATCTCAATCTACTTGGGTCCAATTTCATCTCCGTACGAATCGGAGTCAAGCCAAATGCAGCTCGCATCGGTGGTATGAACCTATTCGGAAAGAACTTTGGAAACTATGAAACCGATTTGCTTATGCGCATCGTGAGTAAGTCTGCAGCAGATGGCCTTTGATGGATGGAACGCATGTCTCGATCTCACCGGTTGAAGCTAGGTGAGACCGAGTTGCTTTAGCATCTGATTGCGAGAGCGTGATATAGTGATAAAGAACATCAATGACCATGATTCGAAGCCCTAAGCAGCCTAATCATCCGACATCACATCGCACTTACAAGTCAATTCTCACACCCTGCTTAAATACCTGTTCTATGCTAATCGCCTGTCCGTTCCAGCGAAATACTACGATATCTGCTGGCGCCCCCTCTTTTAAACCGGCCTTGCTTCGCAGATTCAAGAGACTGGCAGGACGTAATGACGCCATTTCCCATGCTTCAGGTAAGGAAGCCAGTCCATTCAACACCAAATGGGCAATTCCATGCGGTAGTAAGTGTGCCGAACCAGCCAAGATGTTCGGGTATTCAGCCAGATGCAACTTTCCTTGCGCAGTCAGAACAACCCTTCCTCCAACGACAGAGTGATATTCACCTGGGGGCATACCACTGAGTGCCACTGCATCGCTAACCAACATGGAAAGTTTCCCTTTAGCTCTCAGGGCCACCTTTAAAAAGGCAAGTGGTAAATGATGTCCGTCTGCGATAAAAGATGCTGATAAATGATCGGAGGCGAGTTGCTCCCAAATATAGCTGTCATGACGACTGATCATAGCGTGAGATCCATTGCCAAGATGCGTAGAACAACGAGCCCCGGCTGCCACAGCTTCTCGAATTCTTTCTGGAGAAGCCGCGGTATGTCCGATTGACACCATCACACCGCTTGCGACACAGCGTCGAATAAACTCAAGCGAGGAGGGCCACTCAGGCGATAATGTAACGATCCTTATTGCCCCATTGGCTACAGATTGCCATCGTTCAAATAAATTCCAGTCCGGAGCTCTGATATATTTGGGATCATGCGCACCGCGCGCGCCATTCTCGGAAGAAATGAAAGGACCTTCAAGATGAATTCCTAAGATGCATTGTGCACTAAGCGAATCATTGGCACAGCCAGCGACAATTTGTGCGATCTCTTGCTTAATCATGTCTTCACTGTTGGTGATGATAGTCGGGAGGTAGGCAGTGACACCCATCCGAAGAAGCGCCCGTGTTATGTGACCCACATCATCCGGGGTGGTGAATTGAGAGTTAAAATCATATCCATGGCACCCATTAACCTGTAAATCAACCAATCCTGGCGCGAGGAACGGAAGCTGCTCATCTGCGTCTGGAATAAAAGGTGTAACATTCGAAATGCAACCATCCTCAATATGAATGGCGATAGGCTGCCGAGTACCTGCATGCAATCCGGTAAGCTGCACGTCAACTCCCCCATAAGTTCAAGCGAAAATCTGCTTCCAACTTAGCGTAGCTGCTCCGATTACTGCTGAGTGCATCTTCATATCGGAGGTCCGAATTTCAACGCCATGACGTGCGGTCGGTAATATTGCCGCGAGAGCCGCCTCACATATTCCCGTGGAAAGTACAGATGCAGTTGATATGAGATCCCCACCTAATATCACAGTATCAAGATCAAGAACGTTGATGATATTGCCAATGGTCATACCAATCAGTCTTCCGGATTCACTTAATATGCGCTGTGCGATAGGATCGCCCCAGTTCGCCAGAGTGATCAAATCAAGGGCTGAAAACAACTCCGATGATCCAGGCTCCTCCATATACCTTTTGTACATGGCAGTACCGGATGTAATAACTTCCAGACATCCATATTTTCCACAACGGCAACGTGGCCCAGTTGGATCGATCGCCATATGTCCAATCTCTCCCGCTGAGCCATGACCCCCGATGTGCAGCGCACCACTGATGATGATGCCAGCGCCGATGCCGTCACCGATTACAACGTACATCATATTTCCCATCCGAGCCTGTTGACCACCACGCACATATTCACCGAGGGCAGCCGCGTTCGCCTCATTTTCAATCCTAATAGGAAGAGTAAGAACCTCCCTTAGACGCTTCAAAAGAGGGACATCTCTCCAGCCGAGGTTCGTTGACTCAATCACGCTGCCAGTGGCCGGATCGATCAATCCCGTCGCCCCGATACCAATACCCAAAACGGACTTATCGCTCTCTTTACACCACTTCAAAACATCCAGAATACCTTCAACAAGCTGATTGACACACGAATCTACATTATCTGTAACTGTGCGATAAGAAACTGTGTGTACGAGTGCCGTCGATAAATTCAGAACTCCAATCTTACTCGTTGGTGAATTGAGTTCCACTCCGATAAAGTATCCGCCATCCGGATTGATATCTAATAAGATAGGTCGCCTCCCAGTCTTGGAAGTGGCCCATCCGCACTCATGGATGTAGCGGTTTTCCTGAAGAACTGAGGTAATACTAGTTACAGTGCTTGGCGCCAAGCCTGAACAGCGCGCGAGATCCCTTCGTGAGATTGGCGCCTTTTCCAGAATCATGCGCATAAGCAGCCCCGTATTAATGTCACGAAGATCGCTTTGATTGATCACGAATCAGTCTATACCTCTCCTAAAGTGATGTAAGTAGCTTCTGAAATTGCACTTAAAGTAACGATCCTGACTCCCTGTCTAAAAAGATATCCCATTGCGGGTGATCCCGTAGCGCCGTAGCCGGCACCATTGGGCTGACCTCATCACGAAGCACTCTGAAGATAGCCTGCGCCTTAACTCGGTGTGGGACCGCAGAAATAATGTAACTGCTCTGCAGTATCTGATGAACGGACATCGAAATCGCCTGGTCAGGAACTTCATCGATATTGGCAAACCATCCTTCTCTCACCTGCTGGTGCTTGCAGTGATCGTCTAGATTCACGACGATGTATGGTTCCTTCACTACAAAATCAGCAGGTGGATCATTAAACGCTATATGAGCATTCTCTCCGATACCGATCAAAGCAAGGTCGACAGGATGTTCCAAGATCACACCGGATAAGTGGTCCAAAACTTCCGAAGTGTCATCCTCGGTAGCGATGAGATGCACCTCTTTAAGCGGGACCTTGCTGACAAAGCGTTCCATGAGATATCTTCGAAAGCTCGCGGAGTGTGTGATAGGCAAGTTCAGATACTCATCAAGGTGAAACATTTCCACCTTGGTCCAATCCACGTCTTGTTTTACCAAAAATTCTAACGTTTCAAACTGTGATGCGCCAGTAGAGAGAACCAACCTGGCATATCCTTGTCTACTCAGCGCTGTGCGCAGAATATCTGCTGCCCGTTGCGCCGCCTGTCGCCCAAGTTCTTCAGGATTATCACTAATGACTAGTCTCAATCTACATTTCTCCCGAGTATTGAAGTAATTTTTCGATATTGATGGAGCGATTTTCTATCATGGACACATTGGCGGCTATGCCAATCAAACACGCCATCGCGCCTGCGCGAGAACCCGTGGCCATTCCCTCCTTGTCCGTACCGCTAAACAGGATGTCACGCATGAGATGGTCTGCGCCTCCGTGTTGCTCATGCGATGCTGGAACAGTGTGCGTGCGCACTCCCCCAAAAAGCGGGTAATGCCGAATGATATACGACTGGATTTCTTTATCTCGAGCATTGAGGCCATCGCAATCAGATACGGTATACATTTGTTCCCAATCAAGATGCACCCTGGAACTCTGTCGATCCGATAAGGTCAGCGTATTCTCATTAACAATCACACACTCTGGTTCAAATGCCTCCAATCGACCGAGGCTGCCGTTAAAGGCAACTTTCCATCCTTCAAATGGTGCAGCCGCGATTAGAGAATAATTTAATTGAACGCGGTTTTCATATCGCACCAATACGGACATCGTATCCTGGATGTCGGTATCATCTGAAAACACACACTGATCACGAAAGTATCCATCATACTGTTCATGTTGGGTGTAAAGGGTGTTTAAATCGCCTTGTGTTACATCGATATAAAACTCACAGGTTGTAGCGACACTGCATTCCTTACAACGCTTTCCATGCGCAGGCTGGCGATGTGGCGCATAAAATTGCCGGGAGCCCATGGCCATTACCTCACTCGGGTCAGAGCTGAGCCACCAATTTACTAAGTCAAAATGGTGTGTCGCTTTGTGCACCAATAAACCACCTGAAGTCCCTTTATGCCTATGCCACCGGCGAAAATAATCCGCTCCATGTACAGTATCGAGATACCAATGGAAATCAACTGAATGAATATCTCCTATAATGCCACTATCAAGCAACTCTTTGATCTTATACCGATGTGGCGTATGGCGCGCATTGAGGGTAACCGTCACGCGTTTACCAGTCCGATGTTCAGCCTCCAAGATGTTGCGGCACTTCTCTGCTGTCGTGGTGAAATGTTCAACCTCCTAATAGTCAACCGCTACAGTAAGAAACAGCCTAATGTCTCAATTTCCTCGTCTAGTTTCTCTCACCACCTCCTCACTCTAGGTCACTATAACTAGACCATCATTTACACAG
>JAKACY010000041.1 GCA_021821025.1 Bacillota bacterium
AAGATCTTGATCTCCTGCCCGCTGAACTGGAAAGCGGCGGACGATGCGGGTAATGTCATCGTGAAAGCTGCTGTGAACAGCTGCTTTTTCCCGCTGTATGAAGTAGAGAACGGGATAACGACTATGACCTACAACCCTGATGACAAAGGCAATCGCGTCCCGGTCACCGATTGGCTCAAGCTTATGGGTAAAACGAAACACCTGCTCAAACCACAAAATGAACCTGTTCTAAAAGAGTTTGAACATGAGATCGAGCGTCGATTTAACCGACTTAAAGCAAAACATGAAAATCCGTTGTTGTAACGGCTTTTAAAGTATAAACAAGCTAGTCCTGACAGGGTCCAGACCGAATGGTCTGGACCCTGTTTATATGATCATAGTTCATTTTGACTATGATCCTTTTTTAGGGACTACCATAAATCGTCGCTTCGTACCTTATAGCGATGTGCGCTGTAGTGGATAATAAATAAAATAAACCGCATGAAATCGTCAGGTATGATCCGCCTGTGGCGATCTTAGGTTAGGGGGTGTGCGGATTGATTAATCTTGACGAAGTGCGTGACGTGTTGAGCGGGGTGTCTGATTCGGACTTGGGGCTCAGCGTCATGGACTTAGGGTTGATTTATGGCATATCTGAAGTATCAGACGGAAACTTGGGGATCCGCATGACGCTAACCGGCGCAGACGATCCTATGTATGATCGGATTTGTCGTTTTGAAGAGGATGCCGTGTTGCAGGTGGTTAAGCAAGCGTGGCGGGTATCAGGCGTGCGCAGTGTACGAGTTGATGTGGAGTGGGAATCGCCGCTTACTAACGCCTTTATGGGCGATCATGACCCTTTCCTGATGGTAAACGGAGTACGCTAGCTGACCTCATTTTATGATGGTGTATCGCGGCAACTTATGAGAAAATAAGCGTAGTTTATCTCATGTGTTGCAAAGTGAGTGGGGGATTCAGGTGGCCATACGTGTCGTGGTAGTAGATGATCATCAGCTTTTTAGAAAAGGCGTTATCGGCATTCTGCAAAGTGATGATGAGAGTGAAGTGATCGGGGAAGCTGGTAACGGAAAAGAAGCGATTGCAGTCGTTCAAAAGTGCATCCCCGAAGTTCTCATAATGGATTTGGCGATGCCGATCATGAATGGCATGGAGGCCACTCGCAAGCTTCGGGAGGCGGACCTGAACACAAAGATTCTCATCTTAACTGTTAACGAAGAAGAGCGTTCCCTATTTGAGGCTGTGAAGGTGGGGGCGCAAGGTTATGTCATCAAGACCATCGACCCTGATGACCTTATTCGCGCGGTAAAGGGCGTGGCTGCAGGCGAGGCAGTGATGCCGAGCAATCTGGCATTGCGCATCTTGTCAGAGATGTCAAAGCCAAAGCCGCATCCCATGGCAGACGAAGGCGTCGAGCCGCTTACGGCCAGGGAGATCGAAGTGTTGAGAGAGCTTGGAACAGGAGCGTCGAACCGCGATATCGCGAAACGCCTCTACATCAGTGAAAACACTGTGCGCAACCACGTTAGAAATATCCTGGATAAACTCCACGTGTCTAATCGTGTAGAGGCCGCTACGTACGCCGTCCGCGAAGGATTGGTTTACGAAGACGATAACAGGGACTAGTCGATGCGCATCATTTTAAGGGATGGTACGGTGGCAGAGTTTCGTCCGGTTCGAGATAATGCGCTCGACCGGACTATTTTGCATGCCCTTTTTTTACGGGCGTCAGCAAAAAGCCTGTATTTTAGGTTTTTTCACGCCGTTCGTGAGGTGAGTTCAAAATTTATCGATAGTCTTATCGCATCGGATTTTTGCAATAGTGCATCGCTTTTATGTTTAATCGGTGATCAGGCGTTGGGTATTGGCACTTATATGAAAAATGACCGTAACACTGCCGAAGTCGCATTTTTGGTTGACGATCAGGTTCAAGGTAAGGGCGTAGGCACGCTCTTGTTAGAGCAGATGGCAGGCATTGCATGGAGGTATGGCATTCGGTATTTTGTGGCGGACGTCTTACCGAATAACGAGCGCATGCTCAGCCTTTTGACGTCTAGTGGATACGAGTTTGTGTCCACTGTTAAACCAGATACTGTTCGCATGATGCTTACGATCCGGGAATCAGAGCGCAGTCAGGCGCTGCACGATACCCGCGAAAAACTGGCCACTGCCGCATCGTTGACCCCGTTTTTTCGGCCGCAGGTTGTTGCTGTCATCGGCGCCTCGCGAGACCCGAGTCGCCTCGGACATATCTTGTTGCGGCATTTGATCGACGGCGGGTATGCGGGTGTAGTCTATCCGGTCAATCCCGATGCGCACGCGGTGGCTTCGGTACGCGCCTACAAAAGTATCTGCGAAGTTCCTGAGACAGTTGACCTGGCGATTGTGGTTACCGCAGCACATCTTGTTACAGGAGCCGTTGCAGATTGTATACAGGCCGGGGCGCGAGCGGTGCTGATCGTTTCGGCAGTCTCTTCGGGACTTGACAGCTCTGGGGTCTTGTTGCAAGAGGAGATCGTCGGCAGACTTCGTGCTGCAGGTAAACGCTTGATCGGGCCCAATAGCCTGGGGTTGATCAATGCATCCGGAAACTTTCGACTAAACGCAAGTTTTGCACCCCATTTGCCTAGTGCAGGGGGACTTTCGATCGCGAGTCAGTCGGGTGCGCTTGGTATCGCTATCTTAGAATATGCCGTCCGGACAGGGGTCTTTGTTTCAAGTTTTGTTAGCATGGGGAATAAGGCAGACGTTTCGGGTAATGACCTTCTGCTGTACTGGGAAGATGATCCCGATACGCAGATGATCGTTTTGTACCTAGAGTCTTTTGGCAATCCTCGTAAGTTTTCCCGTATATCAAGAAGGATTACACAAAGTAAGCCGCTTCTCGTCGTGAAAGGTGCGCGCACGAGCGCAGGCATCGCAGTGTCGGAAGCCGGACCGCAGGCAGCCTTATCACAGGATGGGATTGTGGATGCGCTGTTTCGGCAGACGGGCATTATCCGTGCTAACACGCTCCAGGAACTGTTCGATGTTGCGGCACTGTTAAGTTCGAATATCCTGCCTAAGGGCCCGAGGGTAGCAATCTTGACAAATACGGCTGGGGGCGCGGTTATGGTCGTAGATGCGCTTATCAAGCAGGGGTTGGAGTTTGTGGGCCCACCGATCGATCTCGGTTTTGAGGCGTTGGCGCAAGGGTATCGGGATGTTCTGCCAAGTCTGCTGCAAGATGAAGCGGTTGACGCCGTGATTGTGTTGTTTATTCCGGTCGGTGTAGTTGATCGCTACGAGGTGGAACAGGCGATTTGCGATGCGGTGTTAGAATCTGCTTCGAGGGCTTCTGGTTCAGACTCAACACAGGGTGCAGTGAAACCAGTCGTGGCCAACTTTTTATCGACAGATGATTACTTGGTCCGTTTAATCGACCTGCAATTTCAAAAGATTCCGGTCTATCCATTTCCAGAGCAGGCAGTCTACGCCCTTTCGAAGGTTGTCGAGTACAGCATGTACCGGCAGGCTGCTCGAGGGCATGTGCCTGATTTGCAACACATCAAAAGTGAAGCCGGACGTACCTTGGTTGCGGATATCGTAGAACAAGGGGAGCAGGTAGTAAGCGGTGAAACTGTCGGTGCAGTTTTGAAGTCATTTGGCATTCAGATGCCGGAGGAATCGTTCTCGGGAAAAGAGTTAATGTCAGATTCAATCGCGATAGTTATTGCAGAAATCGACCCGCTTTTTGGACCGGTCATAGGACTCTACCCTGGCAGGAATACATTAAATCGATCGAGCGGTATGGGGAATCTCAGCGGTTTATCAATTCTTGCATGCCCGTTCGTTCGTATCGTTCCATTGACGGATGTTGATGCAAGGGAGTTCGCGCTGGTTGCGATCGAGTTTGGCCAACTAACGCTCACAGATGCTGAGTTGCAAGGACTTGAGGAGTTGATTCTGCGCGTTTCAAAGTTGTTAGAGGATATTCCAGAAGTGTATCGACTGATCTTGAGCGTGATGGCAAACGATGATCATTGCGGTGTCCTGGCAGATTCGTGCAAGCTGTGGGCAAAAGTACCTGCCACGATAAATTGAAGAGAACGAAATAGGTGCATTTATTCTAAATTAATGGGGTCTTAACGTGCTATTTTTGATTAGTATAAAATGAGCGGTACGATGGCGGGTGAGCAGAAGGCTCTGCCTTGTAGTCTAAGTTGACTATGCTGAAGGGTAGTTTCTGGCGGTGGAAACATGCGTGAGGTGTGATAAATTAAATGAAAGCAAATGGCTTCAGCTAGGTGAGGAGGGGTTAGTATGCAAAACCTCGTAGAACATATTGATCGCATCGTGTTAACCTATCTCTCATCCAGGGTGACCCTTATCGCGGCTGTGGTTGGAACTGCGCTGATGATTTGGGGCATAGCTAGCCACAATCTGTATATGGTGATACAGGTAATCTTAGCTGGGGCGATGGGATACTCCGTAGGATTTGTGCCGGCCGTTGTGGGTGGCCTGATCGTCTCTGCCATCTATATCGTAACGCAGGGGATTACCACGCTAAACATTTCCAGCCTTATCATAGAGGTATTAGGGTGTACGTATATAGCGTGGCTCGGAAGGCAGCACAAAGTCATCACAAAGCGGCGTCGAACGGAGATCGCAGGGGTAGCGAACCGTTCGCACACCGTTTCATGGACGTTTGTTAACGAAGTTCGAAATTCACTGTTGGCGATGAGACTGTTGCTTTTCAGAAAAGCTAACGAAGGTCTGCCCCAGCAAAAGCTGGAACTGATTGAAAATGAACTGCTGCGGCTAGAGTCTATGTTCGGCAAGCTTAAGGAAGATGCGTCGTCAGACACGACACTCACGTTGCCGAAAGACGTACCCCCTGTCATGAAAGAAAGGGACATATAATTTCTCATTAAACAGGTGTCAACGATGAATGCACATCATTTGGCACTGGGATAAAAAACCTCCAAACGGTGCCTTTTCCGGGCTCACTATCGACAACGGCTTGCCCTCCCAAAAGGCGGCAACGTTCTTTGATGGACTTTAGTCCGTACCGACCTTCTAGTTCCTGACCATTCGTCTCAAAACCAGTTCCATCGTCTGCAATCGATATTTGGATCTCACTGACCTTACGAAGAATCTCAATCTGAACTTGGCTGGCGCACGCATGCTTGCGAATATTGGTCAGAACCTCTTTTACAATTCTCGCCAACTGCACTTCAATGCGTTCAGGCCAAGGCCCCCCAGAATCTTGAATCACTAGCTTCGTTCGAATGTTACTGCGAAGCTCCAATGTATTAGCGCAATCTTTCACAAAGTGCATGAAATCGGATTCTAGATCAAAGCTGAGGTCATACAGGGCATTTCGCAGTTCTTGCATACAGTGATCCATCACTTCGGTTAAGGATGACAATTCCCCTTCTAACCGATCCTGTGGGAGGGATTGTTGCACGACGGCTTTGCGCACCCGCTTTAACTGAAATGTCGCATATGCGAGATCCTGCGCCACAGTGTCATGGAGGTCTCTCGCAATTCGCTCGCGCTCTTCAAGCGTCATACGTAAGCTCTCGTTTGCTTGCTTCTCTTCTTCCCATCTTTTTTGCGCTGTGATGTCACGTAAAGCCATGAGCGTATAAGATTTGCCGCTTGGCAAAGGAATGTAACTGTAACTTACATTCACTGGAATGACTGTTCCATTTTTTTGCGTGACTTGCATCTGCTCTGCAGATAGTGATCTATGCTGGCCGAAAACTTGGCAACCAAAACACTGTTCAGAGTTGACCATGCTCATACCTTCAGCGGTCTGACAAGATAGTAGATGCCCGCACATCGCACTCTCGCCGGGGTTTAGCTCACCAAACCAGTCTTTTGCAGTTTGATTCATATAAACAATTGTCAGATCGCTAGCCAGGACAATATATCCATCAGCCGCTTGATCGAACATAGCTTTGAAAAATATGAGTTCATCTTCGCCATATTTCGTCACAGGGAGGCCCCCTTTAGCCGACTACAGGTACATACTTAGAGGATAACAAAACTGGCGTCAGGTGTCTACGACCGGAGATTGTATGATCTTGTTACAATGATTTTGTTTGCCGATAATTTATATTATGCTACATTTGTTCCGCCATGTAATCGGGAGGGGAAATTATGGAGTGGCTTAAGGATATTCCGCTGTTTAGTGATCTGAGCGGTACAGAGATCGCAGATGTTTCTGCGATCGTCAGGTTGCAAAGGGTGCCACGATTGCGCCATATTTTTTACGAAGGCGATGAGCGCACGTCGGTTTTCCTGATTCGCAAGGGAACGGTAAAGGTCACCAAGGTGGATGAAGAAGGGCGAGAACAGATCGTATCCTTCTTGCAGCCTGGTGACATGTTTCCACACGTGGGCTTCTTTGATGACGGGCCATATCCAGGCACCGCTGAGGTGATGGAGGATGCGGTACTCGGTGTGGTGCCGATTCAGGAGTTTGAAAAGCTTCTGGCAAGGCAGCCGAAGATAGCCATGAAAGTGATGCGGGTGTTAAGCCGCAAGATCTTAGATCTCCAGCAAAAGCTGCAGGATGTGACGCTGCAAAATACTACGGAGCGGATTACGCACACATTGGCACACCTGACACAGCAATTTGGAGAGGACGAAGGAGATGGAAAAGTTCTATCTTTGAAGATGACCAATAGGGAATTAGCAAACATGGTGGGCACCACGCGTGAAACGGTCAATCGGGTATTGAACGATTTAAAGAGGCAGGGCCTTGTCGATCTTCGCCAGGAGGGAATTTGGGTGTCCGCGCAATTAATGCAAGATGAAAGTTGATCCGCGAAAACGGACTAGGTGATTTGCATCAAAGAGTGATAAAAGACACTTTTTTTGGAGTTAAAACTAGGCATACTAAAGGTGACACTTTTGTGGTGCTTTGCGCCACGGTAAGGCAGGTGCTTGGGGTGGCAGTAGGAAAACCGAACACTTCCTATGGGATGCCGGGTTTGCGCGTTGGAGACTTACCGAAGGCGTTTATGGCTATGGCTTTTTTTAACTTTGTCGTAGGTGTTGTTTTGGGTGGGGTGATGGCCGTTAGCCCTACACAGTGGGGTATGCTCGCACCGATTCATGCTGAGCTCAATCCATTTGGATGGTTAACTCTGCTGATCTATGGCATGACCTACGCTGTTTTAGGTCTGTTTGCAGGACTGCGCCTGCCAAAGCCGCTGGTGGGCTGGATTCAGTTGGCACTGGCGGAACTCGGTGTCGTACTGATTATCGTCGGCATCATGGCAAATTCAAATGCGATTTCAATCATTGGATTCGCTTGTCAGACAATCGCTCCCCTTGTTTTTTTGGCAAACGTCATGATGGCCGTCATGACTGCGCACAAGGGAAAAAGGACAAATGCTTCCCGCAGTGTGGAAAAGGAATCGCCATTTGTCGGTGAAAAAGTTTCGATCGGTATCGCAAAGGACCTGCTCGACACTCGTTTTTTCACAAAGCCTGATGGGATAAGGAAAACAGATAGGATAGCGGAACGTGGTACTAGCTTCGCACTGATGATGTTTATTGTAGGGGCCATATGGGAATTTATCTTGCGGTTGCTCGGTCAAGTACCTGAGCCAGCTGCACTGACGCCGACTACTGTTCTCGTTTATTATGGATGGATCGTCGGAACGGTGCTGTCAGTGTCGCTTCATCTCGTGCCAAGATATGTAAAAAGTGCGGTGATCACATCAAGGCAGGCGGCAACTGGACAGTGGCTATGGCTAATCGGAACTGTGGTAACTGCTGCCGGAAGCTTGATTTCACCTATTTTACAGCGTGTTGGTATCGCAGTGCTGGGCATATCAATGATCGTATATGCCGTTTCTTACTTATGGGTGATGAGGCGCGCGATGCGTGGCGTCGTGCTCGCTAGTGCCGTTTCCTGGTGGGCTTCTTGGCTCTTTGCGCTGGCTTTGGGCATTTCGCTGCTTTTCGGCCTCGATCCCACGTCACTGATCGCGCTGCATCTGTTGTTTCTAGGTTTTATTACGACGTTAGTCTACGGCATCGGGTATACATTCTTTCCAGCGCTTTTCAATCGCACTGTTCCTTCTCATGCGGTATCAGTTTTGCAGGTATCACTCTCCCTAATCGGTGCACTCTTGATGGTTCTAGCCTTTTCGGATCTTCAGTCAGGCAATGCGCAAAGCGCTTTGCCGTTCCTAGCGGTCGGTGGAACGCTTGCTGCTATAGGCGCACTTTATTTTTTGTTGCAGTGGCTGTTTGGTCGCAAAGAGGCAAATCATGACTTTTGAAGATAGGCTTTATTTTCAAGGAAGAGACGCCAAAACCAGATGAAGCCTGGGAACAAGATGGCAATGCCGATAATCAGAACCATGATGGCTGCACGAAACATCTCTGCGTTCGTAAAGCTGTCATAGATAGAGACAATAGGATACACCAGATAAGGCATGTGGGCGCGTCCATATGCAAACATAGCCATCAGATATTGCAGGACGATGGCGATCACGCCGATCCGATAACTGAAGTCAGTGGGTTTGCGTGCTAAAAGCACCATGGCCATTCCGAGCAGGAACAATGTGCCCGACAGCACAAACCACGATCCTTGCAAGATTAGGCCGTGACGAAGCCAGGGAGCAGTGGCTGAAATTGACCATAAGCAAATGAAAGCTACAATGATCGTTACAGGCCCAAGCCATAACACTTGTCTGCGATAAGTGATAAATGCACTGCGATCATCTGCGACGCGGGAGTAGTCGCCGAGAAAGAGCGATGACAAAAACAGCTCACTAAGAATTCCGAGGGCCACGTAAGTATAGGTGGCTGGGCTGCTAAATAGCGCAGATAGCGATAAAATATAGTGGTCGCCAACGCGCTGCGAAAAACCGCCTTGCGCGATCGGGAAGACCGTCAAGAGCAGGGCAGGAATCAACAACCCAGTGATGCCAGAAATGAACTTCAGTGGATACGCAAATCGCTCGCTAGTATGGGCGTAGACCATAAACACAGTGCGTATGGTGAGTAGGATCAGAATCAGGTTACCGGGAACGAGCAGCATGTTGCCGAGCGTAAATGCGGCATGGGGAAAGAGAACAACTAACGAAACGGCAAAGAGAACTAAAAAGACGTTGGTGACCTCCCAAAGTGGTGACAGGTAGCGGCTGGCGATCATTGCGGCCTTTACATCTGTTCTTTTGAAATAGAACAGGGCCCAAAATCCCGAGCCAAAGTCAATAGATCCGGCTATGGCATAAATAAAGACCAGTGTCCATAACAAGACTGCAGCCCATGTTGCGTCAGTCATGGTAGCCACACCACCTTACGAGGCCGGATGGGCCCAGGTTCGATATCGTTAGCCAGCGGATGGCGAAGAAAATATGCGCGCAAAACCGAGATCGTTCCGATGGTGAGGAGCGCGTACAGCAGGATGAACAGAATAAACATGGTGCCTACATAGGGAGCGCCTGTTACGGCTTCAGCTGTGCGCATAATGCCGTAGATCGTCCAGGGCTGGCGGCTGAGTTCGGCGTACAGCCATCCACACTCGATGGCGCCGATGGCCATGATACCACTGAGCATGACGATGAAAAGGTACCATTTCGGAAATGGGTATTGTGTTTTGCGCATCCGAATGGTTTTAAACAGCCAGCCGATCACAGCGATCAGGATCAGCAGCGTGCCCAGCCCGACCATAGTATCGAATAGCTCGTGGGAAATTAGTGGCGGCCACAGGCTTTTAGGAATGGTATCAAGGCCCTTTACCACCCCGTCGAATCGGTCTGTCGCCAAAAAGCTCAAGACTCCTGGAATACGCAAACCTCCGATCACTTGCTGTGTAGATGCATCAGGCCAACCGCCGATGATGAGAGGTGCGGCTTTGGTCGTGTGAAAGAGGCCTTCGGCGACGGCTAACTTTGCTGGTTGATACTTCGCTAAGAATTTGCCGGATAAGTCGCCAGATATTGCGGTTAGGATGCCGAAAAATCCGCCTAAAAAAAGAGTCAACATCAATGCCTTCGTGTGGTGCTCCCGTTCCCGAGATGAGATGTTGCGCCGCACCAATGCGTTTGCGGCGATGGTTGCCAATACGAACGGAACAGCCATGTAAGCAGAGATCAACACATGCGTATCTTGCGTGGGCAAGGCGGGGTTAAAGACCGCCAACCATGGATGTACGTCGACGGCACGCCCGTTTTCCATGCGAAAACCGCGTGGTGTATTCATAAAGGAGTTGGCGTCCGTGATCAAAAGTGCAGACATGGCCGCGCCAATAGCTACAAAGCTGACGCTCAAGATTCGCCATTTGTGTGGAATTCGATCTGCAGCATACACATAGATTGACATGAATACGGCCTCGATAAAGAAGGCAAATACTTCTATCAAAAATGGCAGTGCGATCACCTGGCCCACTACTTGCATAAAGCGTGGCCACAGCAGACTCAGCTGCAAGGCGACAATCGTACCTGTCGTGATACTGACCGCGAGTATGACTGTAAAGCCGCGTGTCCAGCGTTTAGCCATGATGGCGTAGTCGCTATCACGAGTAAGTGCGTACGTGATTTCTGCGACTGCCACTAAGAGTGGTATGCCTACGCCCAGAGTGGCGAAAATAATGTGGAAAGCCAGCGACGTGCCGAAGAGCGATCGCGCTAGTACCACATGGTTCAACGGCATAGAATGACCTCCGAAATGTAGAACGCATTAATCTACGTAACATTATTTTCTAAATTGTTTCCGATTATACTAAGGGGGACTTTCTAATGAAAATGTCTGCTGATTTGCCAGTGCAAGCAGATGATGAACTTCCGGCGCGATATACTAAAGAAACTCGTGCGACCAAGATCAGCCTTGTGTTGCCCCCGGATACCAACCACCACGGTACGATGTTTGGCGGCAAACTGATGGCATACATCGACGATGTGGCAACGATATCTGCGACGCGTCTTGCGCGCCACCCTGTGGTAACGGCCTCGACGGACTCTGTGGACTTTTTGAAGCCAGTGAAGCAAGGTAACTCCGTGTGTGTAGAATCATATGTCACCTGGTCTGGGAAAACGTCTATGGAGGTCTTCGTCAAGGTTACCACGGAGGACTTGCTTACCGGGGATCGCGCGATCTGCACAATGGCTTTTCTCACTTTTGTAGCGCTTGACGAACAGGGACATCCGACTCGGGTGCCGCGTATCATACCGGAAACCCCTCAGGAAATCGAACTCTATGAGACGGCCCCAGAGCGGATGGCGGCACGTAGAGAGCGCCGTGCAAAACAGCTTGAACTCGTAGCTAATCTTGGTGTGAAACGTCACTGGGAGTATTGATAATTTGGTGTACAAACATCGCACTGATAGGTATTCTATAAGTGGGATCATAGAAATCTTGGGGGCGTGTTTGTCATGGCACTCATTCACTGCGACTTTTTTTCACAGGTTTTGGGACTTCACAGCTCCATGTATGTGATTTTGCCTGAGAAAAAGGATGCCATGCACGATGGGGGCGCAAGAGCGAGTTATCCCACTCTATACTTGTTGCATGGGCTATCTGATGATCACTCGGCTTGGTTGCGCCAAACCTCAATCGAAAGGTATGTGCGGGAAACGCAACTCGCGGTCGTGATGCCGGCAGTTAATCGCAGCTTTTATACTGATATGGCGCATGGGCTGCGTTATTTTACTTTTATTAGTGAAGAATTGCCGGCGATTGCCCGCTCACTTTTCCCGCTTTCGAATCGACGCGAGGAAAACTTTGTAGCAGGACTTTCCATGGGAGGCTACGGTGCATTAAAGTTAGCGCTTCGCCACCCGGACCGATTCTCCGCAGCTGCTAGCCTCTCGGGGGCGGTCGACGTGGCACGAATCGCAATCGAAAGCGCGGAATTTGCAAACGTATATCAAGACGTCCACAGCATCTCCGGGTCGGATGATGATCTGTTTGAATTATTGAATCAAGTTGTGCGATCTGACCAGCCGCTTCCAAAACTTTTTGCCTGTTGTGGAACAGAAGACTTTCTGCACGGGGATAACCAGCGGTTTTTACAGCATGCCAAGACACTTGGCGTTGACATTACATACGAAGAAGAGCCTGCAAAGCACGTGTGGTCTTACTGGGATAAAGAGATCCAACATGTCTTAAAGTGGCTCCCTATAGATTTAAGTCAGAGCGACATGTGAGGGATAAGGCATGGTTAAAAAGGTCCCATCTGTTTGCACGGTCGGTGAACCGTTGGTCGTTCTGGTGCCGGATCGTGCTGCGCGGTTGGAGCAGATTCACCACTTTGAGCCGTTCGTGGCAGGTGCAGAGTTAAATACCGCCATTGGGTTGGCGAGGCTCGGAATCGATGCTCATTTTGCATGCGGAATGGGACAAGATCCGTTCGGCCGCACGGTTACCCGCGCTCTCTTGTCTGAAGGCGTCAACACCAGTTTGGCAGAGCAAGTTTCAGGTGGCCAAACGGGCGTTTTCTTTAAAGAGTGGAACGCCTTTAGTGGCTCCACTTCTGTCTACTATTATCGCTCCCAGTCGACGATGGGTACTGGCTTGTGGGATGGACAAGTGGTCGCGGATTCACTGTCAGCCGGGAAGTACTCATGGCTTCACCTAACTGGCATCACTGCGATGGTAGGCGAGCAGATGGATCACGTGGTGTCAAATTTGTTGTATGCTGCTAAGCGGGGCGGGGCAACTGTGTCATTTGACATCAATATCCGGCTAAAACTCGCTCCGAAGGAACGGTGGAGGGCACTCGCTGATGGCGTGATGCATCTGCTTGATTGGTTTTTTATAGGTGATGAAGAAGCACTTACACTGTATCAAACGGTCGACCCGATAGAGATTGATCAGATCGTTAGACAGCATGGATTCGCTGGTGACGGCGTAGTGTTAAAGAGAGGAAGCAAAGGCGCGACTCTTATCGCGCAGGGTCAGGCAGTAAGCGTGCCGGCATGGCCTGTGCGCCAGGTCGTGGATACCGTGGGCGCGGGTGATGGCTTTAACGCAGGGTTTATCGCTGGGCATCTGCGTGGAATGCCTGTCGAAGAATGTATGAAGCTTGGATCAGTGATAGGCGCTTATGCTGTCACTTCCGCAGGAGATTACGAAGGATACCCGTATTGGAACGATGTTCAAAAGCAGCTGAATCAGGTGGGAGAGATCGAAAGATGAAGAGGACCGAAGTAGCAGATCACTTGCAGACTGTTGGCGTCATCGCTATTTTAAGAAAGATTCCACCAGATGACATAATGCCTGTGACGGACGCCTTGGTCGCAGGTGGTATCAAAGCGGTGGAAGTCACGATGGAATCGATCGGCGCACAGACTGCGATCGAACAGATCCGCGAACGGTATGAAGATCACTTGATGGTTGGTGCTGGTACTGTGATGTCGGTCCAATCTGTAGATACGGCCTTGGCCGCTGGTGCGCAGTTTTTGCTCAGCCCGCATCTCGATACACAAGTTATGGGGTACGCAGCCGAAAAGGGGGTTCTGATGATACCTGGGGTTTTGACGCCGACGGAAATTGCCGCGGCACAGCGTGCAGGTGCGATCATCATGAAGGTATTTCCTGCGGGATCGGTCGGTATTTCGTATTTGAAAGACCTCTTGGGGCCATTTTCGGGCAGCCACTTTTTGCCGACGGGAGGTGTGACGCCTGACAATGCCGCGGATTTCATCAAAGCGGGTGCCATCGGCGTCGGAATGGGCAGTTCTCTCATTGCCAAAAATGAGGTTCTAAGTGGGAATTGGGATGCCATCGCACATCGAGTGCGGCATGTGTTGGAAAATATCACGCATGCGAAACTGTAATGTGATTCGTTCTTTTAAGCAACAGGAGCCTCCCTTTTAGAAGAGGCTCCTATTTTTTGCGTACGCCGTTAAATCTTGTTACAAAGCCGTCAGGCGAAATGCATGTCCGATAAAGTCTCCGCCAAAAGGCGACATCCTGATCCCGGCGTACATCAGTTCGTCGCCGCCGATGTGCCGCGTTGTGTCTTCGTCTAGATTATGTAGTTCATAAACCATATCAGGATCGAGACCCTTTAGACGCAGGGTTTGAAACGGCGGGTTAGCCTCGGCTAAGATTTGAAACCAGACCGCATACGCATCCTTATGGTCTTCAGAAACCCACATAAACGCTGCGTGATTTCCATCAAACGGGTTTTGCAGTCGGTAAAACTCTCCAAAATAAAGCAGGGTTCTCAGCTCTTTATAGTAGCTGATCTGCTTGCGTGCGATCTCCAGTTCTTGCGCTGTAAATTTGGTGAGATCGAGTTCATATCCAAAATTGCCCGACATGGCGACTAGGCCACGCATCTCTAATGAGGTTGTGCGATGCAGTTGGTGATTTGGCACAGCGGACACGTGTGCGCCCATGGCTGCGGTCGGGTATACGAGGCTGGTCCCGTACTGTATAAATAGTCTTGATACCGCATCTGTGTTGTCGCTCGTCCAAGTTTGCGGCATATAGTAAAGAATGCCTGGATCAAACCTTCCACCGCCGCCAGAACAGCTCTCGAACAGAACGTCTGGAAACGCAGTTGTAATCTCGTCCATCACGCGATAAAGGCCTAGCATGTAGCGGTGGGCGGTTTCGCGCTGCCTTTCGCTCGGCAATGTTACCGAGCCAACTTCTGTCATGTGGCGGTTCATGTCCCATTTTACATAGGCGATAGGGGCACTTCTCAACACCGCTGACACCATATCGATAACAGCATCGCAGACGTCTTTGCGCGAAAAATCGAGTACCAACTGATTGCGACCTTCCGATCGTTGCCGATCAGGCACGTGTAAGCACCAATCGGGGTGTGCGCGATACAGTTCGCTGTCAACTGAAATCATCTCCGGCTCGAACCACAGACCGAACTTTACGCCAAGTTCGTTGACTCGTCTCGTCAAATCGTTAAGACCGTTCGGCAGCTTGCGACGATCCACGAACCAGTCACCAAGCGAAGTCGTATCATCATCGCGTTTTCCGAACCAGCCATCATCAAGGACGAACAATTCGATGCCAAGGTCAGACGCAGAACGCGCGATGTCCACAATCTTGTCCGCGTTGAACTGAAAGTAGGTGGCTTCCCAGTTGTTGATGAGAATCGGGCGCGGGCGATCGCGGTATGTTCCTCTCGATAACCTTTCGCGGTAGAGTCTGTGATACGTGCGGGACATGTCGCCAAGCCCATGGGTGGAATAGACCATGACGACTTCCGGCGTCTGAAATGATTCTCCCGGTGCAAGCAGCCACGAGAAGTCAAACGGATTGATGCCCATGGAAAACCGTGTCGTATGAAACTGATCGACTTCAGCTTCTGCGACGAAGTTGCCACTGTAAACGAGGCTGAAACCGTACACTTCACCTTGATCCTCTGTTGCGTCTTTTCTCATCAGCGCGACAAATGGGTTGTGTTGGTGGCTGCTGGCCCCACGCCTACTCTCGATGCGCTGTGAGCCGTTAAAAAGTGGTCTTCTTTCGACGTGGCGCTCACGCGCCCAAGCGCCTGGAAGGTGTAAAAAGTCAAATTGATCATCTTCAAAGTCGATCGCTAAGCTGAGTGCTCGCAAGATTCGCAAGGGCTGCGATCCATCGTTATGAAAATGCGCGCTGCGTGCGATGACACTGCGCTTCTCGTAGACTGTGTAAAATAGCGTCGCCGTAAGGCCTGTCACACTATCGATCATATTCACGAAAAGCGTGTCAGCCTCGGCGTCATGTTCCACGTATGTAGCAGGAAGGCCAGCAAGTTTTGGCTTACCTTTTACGATCTCATAAGAGTGGTAGCGCAAGTCTGTGATGGTCGTCCCATTTTCAAGCTCTACTTGATAAGCGGGATGACGAAAGTCTGAATGTCCGAACGAAGGGTATTCTAAGGGCAGTGTATCGAGTGAAAATGTGCGATCAGACGGGTTCGGATTTGGCGAAAATGCGCGATCTAAAAATGTCAGAGGTTCCGCTAACGCTTGTGCATGCAGTTTGCGTCCGTAATAACGGTGCAGTAGATAGCCTTCTTTTGTCACTTGAA
>JAKACY010000042.1 GCA_021821025.1 Bacillota bacterium
GATTACATAGGACGTCTGAAAGGTCGTAGAGAAGGTTTGATTCGCTTCGTTCGTCATCTGCACATTCCCGATAAAACGTCGATTAGCCACTTGTGACTCTTGACCCATCGTCACCGCGAATTGCAACCCTTGAACCGGCCCTTTGGTATAGCCAACTTGAGCGACGACTTGATTATTCGGATTGCTCCACCACGTCATGATCGCTTGCTGATTAGCATCCGTTTCCATTGCGTAGATGTCTGGCACAAAAAAAGAGAGGTTGGCACGAAAGAGAGTCATGGCTTGGTTCAAAACAGCCACAATCGACTTTTCAGCTAAGTTAATCACCAATTCAACTCCTCTCTCCACGCCGCATTCAAACGTGCTTCAATTAAAGGTGTTACCACATCTTCAACTGATTTCATGATAGGGTTCTCTGGTTCGGCTGGATGCCACCACGACGCTTGATGCGAACGGCTAGATACTGCGCGAAAGGTAACAAGACCATTGCTAAATTTATACATGTTGCTATGAACACTCGCTTTATGCGTGTATGGACGTTCCATGCCACCTATTTGCGGCTTGGTCACGATGGGCGTAAATTCGCTTGTGTCGCCTGTGTTGCTACCCCATTCATAGCGGTTGCGCGTCTTGCCTTCGCCATCAATATAGTGGCCAATGACCGACGATAACGAAAGACCGGAGGACATATCCGCTACCGCTTGTGGCAATTCATCTTCGTTATGTTTAAACGGGATGATATTGTAACGCCCCTTACCATCCTTTAAAGGACGCGAACGTGGGCCGTTAATCAAGTCAGGTTTCATATCCCAAGGATCTTTACCGCGCTCGTATTGTGAAACCATATCAGGAGCCGTTACGGAAAATTCGAGCAATCCTAAATCGTGACGTTCGACACCGCGAGCCGCCTGCTCATCATGGATACTTTTTGTCATACCGGGAATCACGACACCGTTTAAGGCGAGTGTCACCACTTCCGCTACCAAAACACCTGAATCATGGACAGCTTGACTGATTTTTTTATAGTCCACCTCTCGCCAAGGAGGGGTCACTGTCATATGAAATTCAATCATGTGTTTTCATCCCTCGATCAGACTCGGAGCGCTCGGCAAGATGATATGTCGTTTACGCAACACGGCTTTTTGACCTAAGTCTTGTCCAAACGCATAGCGCGGACTAGGTGGATTAAACGCTACCCACTCAAACAAGGCCCCGTAACGAATGCTGTACAATTGACCTGCCGACGGTTGGTTTCCGATCCACGTGATCGTCTTGCCGCTGAATGTGAAGTCTTGATTCGGAGTGTATTTTGTGTTTGTCCCCGTTGTCGAATCAACCGTCCAAGCACCTTCGACATTGACCATGCGATAACTTGACGTGTCAGTAGCTGTCGTCCCTCGTTGAAATGTCTCGCTAAATGTCGGAATGCCAGGGATAAACGGAAGGATCGCTAAGTCGAAATCGTCAAAGTGGATGGTTCCCGGCATAGGACTAACAACAATATCCCCATCCTCCATCAACCCGTATTGCATAAGCGACAAATTCTGCTCAACAGAGGGTATGAGTACTGTTGTTTCGAGCGCAGGATCAGGGTACAAAACCACATAGCCACCGCAGGCTAAACAATTGATGTTGTTCGGGCTTGTTGGCGTGTTACCACAAGGGCACGACACGGCTTTATACACTTTGGCTTGGTACCCAAATCTGCCTCCTGCTTGCGACTGCCACAATTGCTGATACAACCACGGCATAGGTGGCGTAGTAAACACATAAGACATGGGATCACCGTCCTAACTGTGCGATGCCTAGCCCGTTATGCGCTGAACGCCACGCTTTTAAATAACTATCTGCGTTGTTTTTATACAAGTTGATCACGTCTGCGAATGGGCCACCGTTCCTAAAACTCACCGTTTGATTGAAGCCATCGGCAGAGTTCGTGAAACTTTGAACGCCCGGATAATAGGACAGACTATAGGTTTCTAACACTTTCGCTGCCGCCAATTGCGCAATAGCGTCGAGCATGTCGTCCGGAACAGGACTAATACCTGCCGTGTACGTCATTTGCGTAAACTGTGGAACGTGGTTCATCTGCCCCATTGTAAAGAAGGGCAACCACATGCCAGCGCCTGGACTCATGACAGCCATTGCACCTTCAACCGGCACAATCCGCACAATGCCGCTATTCGGATCGGCAGTAATCCAAGGCGACGGCACAGCTAGAATCCCGAAGTTGGGAGGTAAAGCGTACAAAATATTCGATATGCTGATAATCGGTTTATGACGCGCCTTCATGGTTGACCATTTTTCAAACCGCCTAGACGTGTAGTCGTATGGCACTTCGAGCATATCGTAATCTTGTCCAGCTACAGCCGGACGCCCTGATACATACCCGAAAGGATTCTCGTCTGTACTCAAATCCGTGATGATTTGTGGCGTATTGTTAATGACGCACGCAATAATCACACGAGGCACCACGAAACTATCCAGTCGAGTCTCGAACTCGCCAATGGCTGCATCGATTCTCTGCTGCACGATGGATGACAGTTCAGCAGGTGAAGCGGTGCCCACAAGTGGCAATCCGGCTAGATAATGCGATATAACAAATTCGGGAGTCAGACGTTCGGCAATAGGATTGCCGTTGACAAACGCCTGATCTCCACGATAAGCCGGTTGAAACGATGAGAAGGTGCGCATTCCCTCTGGTGGGATATACGTCATGCGCTCAACCCCTCTCGATCAATACCCATAAGCAACGTAGTTGCCTGTCACGTCGCCTGTACCTGCCGTTGTAATATCCACATTGACTGTAACGCCTGTCGCTGATGGGGATGTCGCATAAGCCCCGCCATTAATCACAGCAGCACCTAACCCCGTCAAGGACACCATGACAGCACTACAAGATGTTGGGAAGGCTGTTGCAAAGGTAATTGCTTCTGTGGCTGTCCCTGTTGCTGTTCCGGTTACCGAGAAAGTGCCTACTTGAACAATCCCTCCTGCGTGCAATCCGCTTCCAGCTGCTAACGCGCCTGTTTGTTCGGCGGTTTGCAATACAGTGTCGATGCCTGGCGTAAAGGGATAAGTCGTTGCTACCGTTCCTACCGTTGCGTCACCGCCAAATGACGGAATCACTACTGGTGTTGACATCAAAAAACCACCTTTCTCTATCCTAATCGTTCGAGCCAAGCGTTAAGGACGCCGCTCGTCGGTGCTGTTGCACAGGTTGCTTGAATGCCCGTATAAGGCAGGTATTGTGAAGCGGTTGACAATGCCACCACATCTGAACTAGGTGTTCCTGATCCGCTATAGGCTGCAATCGTAACAACACTACCGACAGGGTACCAATTGACGCGGTCGCGGCTCCACATGGGCTGAATGGAAACGGCTTCGTTGAGCGTGGATGTAATAAGTGCCGTTTTATACACCGCATACACTTGATCGTAAGGTGTATCAGTAGGGTTGTTCCCACTCGGCTCCTGCGACATGTGCGCGTTGGTATCCGTGATAGCTAGCGCATTAAACAAAACTGATTCGCCGTAGGTCAACATGACGAGATTACCGCCTTGTTGACCGCCGCCGTTCACATCCTGTTCTCGCGGTACCCAATTCCATTGTCTTTTTTCCGGTTCCGCGATGGGAAAAGTAAAACTCAAACCCATCGTTCATCACTCTACCTTCCATTGAAACGTCAAAGAAGCTGCTGATCCAAGCACGTAAATATTCGTGCTATCGAACGGATCGCTTGCTTGCAAGTAGACCACGCCATTGCTTGTTGGCGTCAATGTTACGAAGTTCGGCGTGGTTCCAAATCCGTGAGGAATAGCGGTCACGTCGCCGACCGTGGCGCTCGTTGCACCACTGCCATTGTTGTTGAGCAAGTTGTTAAACGTTACACTACCTTGCGGCAACGCCATGTCCATCACAAGATCACCTTGAACGCCTGTGCGAGTCATGGGATACAACGCGCTAAAACGATCTTTATAATTCGGTTCTACGAATCCCGGCAAATTTATTCACCTCGTTTCCGCGTGGTTGAACGAACAACCTTTTTCACTGGCGATGGTTCTGCATCCGGCAACTCGATCGACGACTGTTCGTCCGTATCATCTATCAGTTCATCCGGCATCAGACGAATCACCTCTTCTTGCGGATCAGGCAACGTCTCGATCACAAAATGAAAATCGCGCAATCGTTCCAGTTCTCTGTCCGTCAAGTGGTCGGCGTTCGCCCACCCTTTAGCGTCAAAGACTAATTCGTGTTCAATCACACGCAATTTGTGTAACTTCGCAGCGTTCGCCGCGTGTACTCGTTTCATTGTTCGTACGCCCCTTTTATTTCATTTGAAGCGCTACAGAACATTCTGCGCTACCGACTACCGTCCACTTCACGCGCCCCGCCATCCCGTATTCATCGACAGAAAACACGACAGGCCCGTTGCTCGTGACTTCGCCGATGGTGCCTATCGGATAGTAGGTTATCCCGTCGTAATCTTCCCACGCGAACGTAACCGATCCGCCGCTCGATAGATTCGACACATTCACCATGAGCGAACCTTGCGAAAAAACACCGACTGTCACAGGTGCGGATGATCCGTTGGTTGTGAGTGTTGTTTCCGTCAGGATCGGATACGTCACGGGATAAAAAGAGCCACTCGATGTGCCGAACGTGTTAAAATTCGTCACGCACAACGAGCCGTTAGCTAGGTTTTCGCCCAAAATACGGCTCGTCAGCACATCGGAAGGGTTAAACATCGCGCTTGTATTAGGCAACAATTCTTGCGGTATAGGAATGTCTGTAACATTGATGCTAGCCGTTGAACTATTGAGGATTGTCCAACTCACAGGACATACCCCCTATTAGGTCAACAGAACAGGAGCAATCTCACCGTTTGGAATTTGCACATTTTTGATGACTACGCAACGAGACGGCACGTAAATCAAAGGTGCGCCAATGAGAGCGACAGCGAAGTAACGAGCCAATGCAGGAATAGGCAATGGCCATTTGAAGAATGGCAACAATTGTTTGAACACAACGCCTTCTTCTGCATCGTGATTGATGACAAACACATCAAACGCCCCGGCAACTGTGATGTTTTCGTCTGTGAAGGATTGCGTGGTTCCGCTACCCGAATCCGCAACACGCTCTAATGGCAAGAAAGCCCCACCATTCATAGAACGATAGATTTGGTAGTAGTTAGCCCCATTTGATCCTGTGACACGATTCCACATGACTGTTACGGATTCCCCTGCGCCGACGGTTACAGTCGTGGTAGATACGGAATTTTGGGAAGGCCCATAACTATTGACCGCCGCAATTTGATAAGTGACAGGGCCACCGTTATAACCAACCCCATAGCTAGATGAATTGGGAGGTGTCGCCCATTTTGACGTAGCTAAGTTAGGATCTTCGGCTGTGGTCGTATTCAACGTTGCCGTCGGGCTTTGTGGAACGGTAGGCGCGTTTTGAATAGCCACTTGAACAGGACGATCCAAATTCAAGAAGATATCGTTCGTGAATGGCAAGAAACCATATGTCGAATTGTATCCTCCGATTGGTGTACCCATGTTCAGTGAACCTTCGCGCATCAATGCTTGTTGATCGATGGCGTAACGTTGTGCAGGTGCCCACATTTTCGAGAAGTACGACTGTACGATTGGCGACATGTAGACGCTGTGACGACCTGCGGAAATCTCACCTGCATTGTCTTGAATAGCTTGTGCTGCATTTTCAAGCAAGTCAGGTGTAACAGGGCCTGCGCCAGCATCAATCACGATGTTAGTAAACCCATTCGTTGAGGCGAAGTTTTCGACGATTTTTTTAATGCCGTCAAATGCGGATGGCAATAACGATGAGTCACCGTAAAACATATTGCGTTCTACGCCACGCAGCAAGTAGCGTGTAGCGTTGTTGATCTGCAACGCCTCGGCACTACCACCAATGACCTCAGTGGACATGATGGCAATATCCGTTGCGTATGCAGTGGCCATGTATTTCATCGGGACTTGGACACGCGAGAATGTGGAATCATTACCAGCGGGTGTTGCCATCGCGCTGGTAAACACGCCACCCTGCGTGCCATAGTCGAGGAGTTGATCGTACTCTTCCGTCATGGCGTAGGCTTCTTGTTTTGCGATATTTCTCCACAACTTAATATTTTGCATCTTGAATGACACGTTTTTGAGTGTGCGTGCCAAGGATTGCGGGATAAGGGAACTACCATCACCAGGGCCTCCAGGAGTTGACGGAGAAGCCACAAGTGCTTTTTGTAAGCGGTCGAATGTTGTGTTGCTGATACTACCGCTCATATAGGTGCCAGATAAACCACCACCGCTATCCATTTGTAACGATTTACTGATCTGACGCAATTCTTGTTCAACTGCTGCCAACGAAAACACCACCTTTTAAGGGATCAAAAAAGCCGCCATCTAGGCGACTGTGATAACAACATTTATAGTTGTCGAAACTACATGAGTTGAGCTTTAATTAGCGCTTGTTTAGCTGTTTGCGATAAATAGTTAATCGCGTTCAGTCCGTCGTTTTCAAGCATGATAATGTCGCGATTGAGAACCGGATCACCGCCATTGACATAGGCTTCTTCTAACACATCAAATGCCTTGGTTAAATCCATGTTGCGCTCAGGTACTGCAATCTGTGTGGTGCGTGGAGATTGACCATAAGCCACAGACTTGCGAACAGATGCACTTTGTGGTGCTACTGGTTGAATAGGCGCATCTGACTGAACGCCAGCGATTTGCATTTGAGATGCAACAAGGGCTTTCGCCATTTGCCGATTCTCTTGCTGAACCAACTTGCGCAACTTCTGATTCTCTAGCCGCAAACTGCGAACTTCTGCGACTACATGTTCTTGCATGTCGAAGACGGCATCCGTCAACGATTTAATGAACTCATTGCCATCCACGTATTTCATGGCATCTGCCCCCAGTGCTTTGCGTACTTGTCTGCGGCGTCGAATGGATTTCTCGACATTGAGAACATCTTCTGCGTCATCCTCTTCGTCGTCGGCGTCATCATCTTCCGGTTCGTCGTCGGCTCGTGATTTGCGTACTTTGCGCGATTTCTTTACCTTCCGTTTCCGGCGGTCGTCGTCGTCAAATTCTTCGTCTTCGTCATCATCGTCTGACAAGTCTACGAAATCCTCGTCCATGTCTCCGCGAGATGTTGCGTTTGACTTTGCTACTTTGCGACGTTTGTGTTTCTTGACGGTGACGTATTCGTCGTCGTCATCAGGCAGGTCGAGCGATTCTAAGTCTTCTTCGTCCAAGTCATCGTCGTCCGCGAATGGGTCATACACGCCAGGCACGCCGTCATGTCCTGCACGATTGTCTTCCCACTGCTGATCGTCGTAATCTTCCGGTGTATCGTCGTAGTCATTGACGAAATCCTCCGGTGATTGCGTGGTCAGCTGTGTTGCGTCTTCCCAATCGTCTAGTTGATCGTTAGAGCGTTGTGCTTCACGATCAAACACGGCTGGATATTGCACCTTGCCTTTGACCTTTCTACTTGCTGCATTGCTTTGACGTTGGGGAAGTTTCGCCCCTCCGTTTGGGTCTTTCGGTGCTACAACCACTGATTTGTTAAGTTGAGATTGCACCAACCTATCAAAATCAGTAAGCACACGCTTTTGCTGCTTCGACATGTTTTTGTCCTCCCTTTACTGATCCTCTTGACGCAAAAGGCTCAAAATTGCGTTGACTTCTGCCCCACGTCTGTGTTCGCACTGATAAAAATGATTGGCCGCCCCGCGTGCTCCGCCCTTAATCTGTCCGTCGTTTGTAATATGCGGACAATCAGGGTGACTGCTTTTGTAGCTAATAAGATGATCGCGAATGACATCCAACGGGTGACCGCGCGATCCGCCTGATAAGCTGCGCTTGAGTTTCTGTATACTCTTGAGAAGCGGCTTTTCGCGAGTGGTTGCATACCAAGCACACCATGACGCCTGCGATTCGTTTAAGTCGTATACATCCTCAAAATAAGCCAATTGTTGATCGGCTCGCAGTTGGCCATTCGGATAGAAATAAGGGTTGTGCGACTTAATAATCACGTTGCGTTCGGAAATGTCGGTAACATCTTTCACCCACCCTAGCACCGCTCGTCTGCGTTGATCGACGGGCTGATACGATACACTTGCCCCTGCCGCTAATGATTTAGCGAAATCAACAAACGTGCCAGGATGCACGGGTGTAGGCGTTAAAGCCACGTTGCGAATAAAAGCACGTTTGATCCTCGACGGGTCTTTAGGGTCATATTCCTTCACGACGCCTTCGATAGACATGCCATACCTACGCGCCCAGCCCGACTCTTTCATGGCTTTCATTTGATCCACAACTTTTGCCATCAAGGGCGTTTTCAGCGCCTTCCACTTGAGCCAAAAACCATTCCTGTCGATTTTCCCATCGAGCGGAATACCAACGATCGTTGATGCATCATGATCGTAATTGATGAATCCGCCAGCGCCAGGAGGTAGCCCTTTGCCTAACAGATAGTCGATTTCTAAACCATCAGGAATCGTTTCTTCACCCTGCAAATCTCTTCCGGGCAATGATGCTAAACCCTCAAATACCCAATCGCCATCCTTGTCTTGCTCGGCTTTCATGATGGTCGCCCCAAAATGAAACGACTGATCCATGTTGTCGTCTCACCTCCTCTCGGTAGCATGAAAAAAGCGCCTTGGCTCACTCGCCTTAGCGCATTACGCTTGCTTATTGATCCTGCTTTTTCTGCCGCTCGATACTCGTATAGCTTTCTCGGGCAACGTCTCTTCTCTTTCGGCGCTTTCCTCTATGTCTCCATCCTCTTCCACCGGCATGACGCCAAAATCCATGCGTAGTCGTAAGCGATCCTCTGAGTCGTCATTAGCGTAATCACGGTAAAACTCAAGCATGTGAATGAGTGATGCGATTTCATCCTCGGAGCACTCGAAACGATAACGGCTTACTTTTTGTATTTTCAAGAGTTATTCTCCTTTAGTTGATCTTAAATAGCACACGTACAGACTTTTGTATGGACTCGTCTTGTAAATCCATATCGAAGTGACGCTTCGCGAATGCACGAATGCGCGACTTGATTTGTTTGCGCTTGATGGGCGTATACTCATCTCCGTCCTTTCTTGTGTTGATGTAACGCCAAGCAGCAAGCGTGCGTTCTCGCGATGGCTTGCCGTTTTTGGTGAGTGGGTATGAATCATGGGCGGCATCAGCGAACGTTTCCTTCGTGCCATACTTGTCGCGTTTTGAATCCTTGATTTGGTGCCATTCTTGGATGGTGCGCACAGACTTTTTGACAGAAGGCGCAGGAAAGTGCTTAAGCATGTCCAGAAGATCGTTTTTCGACCATGCCTTAGCGCTTGCACCTATGTTGTCGCTCACTGAGCCAGCAGACCCTTCGCCTAACAACTTCTCAATGTCGCCGACTTTTTCAGCCAATTTCCCACGCTTATGACTTTCAACGGTGCCACTCATGGTTGGCGAATAAAACATAGTATGAGAGGATGGTTGCCCTGTGCGAAGAATGCGCCCCTCACGTTGCGTGATGGATTTGGGCACCCAAGGCGTGTCAAGATGGATCAATGTGTGTCCTCCGTGTTGAAGATTGACACCTTCTTCTCCGGCCGATGTGGACAACACCGCTTTGATCTTGCCCTCTCCGAAGAGTCTCGCAACATCCGCCCGTTTCTCTGGTGCAACATCCCCTGAGATAACACCGATTTCAGATGGATCAAGCCCTCGCGCAATCAGTCCAGATTTCACTTTTTCTAAGGGCAACTTAGCATCAGAGAAAATGACCATGCCACGATTATCTGCGTTTTCTAGGTGATCCATCGTTGTATCAACCGCCCATTGCTCTTTTGGATACAGTTTTTTCATGTCTGCATTTTTTGGATCTAGCTGATCTGGATCAACAGCAATTTGTTCCAATCGTTTCATCTTCGTAAGGATATTTGCGCTATTCTGTCTGAATTGTTCGGTGCTCATGCCTAAAATCTCGTCTCGAATGCCAGTTTCCATTGCACCATAGGCTTTGGCTTGATCTTTGGTCATATCAAGGTTATGCGTCACATGTCGAGCAGATGGCAAACTACTATTCACATCAGGGCTGTTATGATGACGCAACATGACCGACTCTTTCATCTTGTCCCGCAGTTGTTTTTGGTTTTTGAGTGCGATCGGCTTCATGATTTTCCCTCGCGGAGTATTCACGGACTGCATAACCGCATGTTCTCGCGCGAATTGATTCCACGATCCGACTTTGCTCGCGGCTACATGTGAAAGCATTGTATGCGTCTCTTTAGGTTGCGCGTTAGGGAATGGCGTCGCTGTGAGTAACCACTTGTATTTCGCGTCTCCGAACGCATCACTCCATGCCTTCGTTTGTTGTGTATTGTTTTTAATCTTGTGGGCTTCGTCCGCAATGACCGCATCCCCTGCCAACTCCTTGATACGATTGGCATGCTCCTCATTACGCAACATCTCATAGTTGCCGATGATAAAGTCAGCATGTTTAGCTTCTTCGAACGATTGCGCTAGACGTTTTGGTGTAGAAGTATCCAAAACCACTGCTTTTCTACCACTGAACTTTTCAATTTCAGATTTCCATTGATACTTGACAGATGATGGTGCAATGACTGCAAAACGTTTTGCCTTTCCTGCATCAATAGCGATATTGGCGGCAGTGATCGCTATTGGCGTTTTACCCAGTCCCACGGCATAGCCCAAAACAGCGCTTTTGTTGTGAAGTAAGAATTCCACGCCAGCCTTTTGATGTTCGTACAAGCTCATGTGTTGCATATCTTTTGGCATCGCGCCGTCCCACTCAGGAACGTATTTAGAATCAAACATCGCTTCTGGAGCACCTGGTGTTTTGGACGGTATGACGGTCGTCTGAGTGTCAGGTAAGATTGGATCGTTCGCTAACGCTTCTTCATAGGCTTTCGCGGCTTGATGTGTGATCGTTGCGTGAGAAAAATCGCTCGCTACGTTGGGAATATCCTTAACGGGGATATACCATGACTTAGCATCGCCATCATATCTGGCACCCATTGCGTGTAGGTGATCTTTATCGGCAAAGTTGCTATAAACATGCACCCAATCTTGCTTACCTCCATCAAAGCGCACCTTTTTGTGTGGGAGTTGGAATAGAACAGTCCCTTTTTTGGCTGTTGGACGTCCAAACTTATCCTCTGCATCTTGAACGCCTTGCCCGATGGTATATTCGTGATGACCCGTTGATGGATTTAATTTCATTTTGTGGGACGTATTTCGCTCGGTTAAATGTTGCGATAAAAACGGTTGTGGTGACTTTGTTTTACGGAAAACTTCACGGATATTTTGACCTTGAAAGTTTTTAGGAACCGAACCGCCAACCACATTTCCAGAACTATCAATCTTGATCCTACGATAGTCCTTGTCTCCGTACTTACCTGATGCACCTTTGCCGTGCGGATGAATAGTGATCCAGTGTTCACCCGCCGATTTTCGTAACGGCACTAATAAGCGCATGACGTCACATCCTTCTAACGATCTAATTAATTCCTGACACGTACTGCCCGATTAACTGCAATACCCATTGTGGCAATCCTGTTTGGTCGTATTGAGCGCCTGTTGCTTGAATGGCGCTGAGAACACCAGGAATACCCTCTGTTTGTGCGGTTGCCCAATCGATAGCGTATTTGCTCACTAGTCCGTTGCTACTTTTTGTCGTGACAAATAGTGTCGAACCGTTGACTGTTGCGTCTGTGATAACCATTTCTACCCCTCCTATAATCCGTGTGGCGCAGGTGCTGTCATGCTCGGTTGCCCTAATTGCATATGACCACCGACCCACGCATCTGTAGCAATCATGTCCTTCATGTGGCTGGTAATGAAACGCAAGAGTTCGTCCGCGTTTTTGCCTTCGATCGTCACATCATGACCGCGAACCGTGATTCGACAGCCCATGACGCGAGTGACACCATCCTGTACGCGTCCTCGAAAACCGCCCTTGAGCCGTAAGATTGCCCAAACAGCATTGGCGACAGGTGTGTAGGTCGTAAGAATCGCCTTAGCTAATCGTGGCGCGCCTACACGCGGTGCATACACTCGAAATACGTGATTGCCGTCGTCCAATTCGTAGGTGGTTCCATCGGAATCGGCATGTAATGCGGTCACAGAGACGTTTCCCTTCGCGTTTGTACCCATTACCCTTCGATACAGCGTATACACGTCCACGCCGCTATTTTGCGTATCGTCAGCCGCCCAAGTGTCCGTCTGCTCGTCCGCATGTTGCATGTGATGAGGGGCGCTCGCGATCGGATCAACGCCTGCATCGCCCCATGATTTGTTGAGTTTCCTATCGTGCATTTCTCGATCCCATTCTCCGGCTCCGTGTTCCCCATCAGCTACCCATGCGTATACGTTCTTGATTCCGGCGTGCTTATAGGCGAGTGTACGATGATACCCGTCAGCAATTTTGAAACCGTCTTTCGTCTCAACCAAAATGATAGGCTCCATTTTAGCGCCACGTTTGATAGCATCTGAAATCCCTTGCACCTTTCCCATGTTGCGCCCACCAGGTCTGCGTGCCATTTTAATCTTCGACAATGGAACGCGACGCATCTTCCATAGCTCTTTTTTCACCCACCCAAGTACATCAGCTGGGTAATTTTCTCTCAAGTATTCATAAACCTCTTTCGTGTTTGAGTGTAATGCCTTACTCGTCGACGCTTCTTTATTCTGCAATCTAAATACAATTCTCTTCGCAAACATCCGATCCTTTTCTTTCTCTTCATCCGGCAATTCGTCGTAGGGAACGAACATCTTTTCCCACGCTTGTGCATGAGCAGAGCTGATTTCGGGCGCTATCTTCTCCGCGAAATCCCACCACTGATCGTGTACGAGTTCAGATAACCCTTCTAACAGTTCGCTAGACTGTAACTCTTCATCTGAGAGACTCTTAGACAAGGGGAATCGCACCTTCAAGTTATCTCCCCCTTGGCACAGCGCGATAGGAATACGGATCGCCACCGCGATATTTAACATAGACATGTCGGCAATTAGGGTGCAGCGGAACACATGAAATCCAATCCTTGGACTTGCGCCCGACGTTGGATTTCCCTACCCACACATATTGTTCGTTTTCCTGCTGATTAGCGCGACTAACAGGCACAGGCGATACCCAAAAGACTTTGCCCTCCAGCAATTTGTGACAAGACGCGCATACTTTATCGTCGCTTATCGTCGGAATGGTGACATAACTGTCCGCTAGCCTTGTTAACACGGCATCGTTGTATGCCATGCTCATTTCTGTCACTGCGATCATTTGAAAATGTTGTCCATAGTGATCCCAACGCTCTTCAAGACGTTTGGCCAACTGTTGAGAAGATAGATTTTCACGAATTGCCTGCACCACCTGCCAACGCACGTCTTCGCGCATCCCGTCTGCCCATTCACGCATTTTAGAAGCTGCCGATTGACGAGCGATCCATTCGGCTAGTTTGTCTGACTTGTGATTCGTGACGGTCGGCTTTTTCGGCACGTTGACAAATGGCCCTTTGATCGGCAATTCGTTTTGATGATCTGCCTGCCTGTACGCAATCTCCTGCACATCGACTATACGCGAAACCATATCATCCACATCTATAGGATCAGAGTCGCTCGCATCTATAACCGCGTTATATGACGACTCTTTGTGATTATGTAACACATTGTGTGTGACAAGCCACACGCGCAATAACCATTTCATAGCGGTTGATGATGCACTCGTAATGATGTTCACTTCGGTGTCTTCAAGGTTAGGATCAGCCCAAATCTCACGATCTCCAGCTAGTTCCGCAAGGCGCTTTTTCCAATTGGTAAAGTCGGGGGTGTCAGCCACGTCGCATCCCCCTTTTCATCTGTTGTGGTGTGTCAATACGATGACCACGCTTTTTCGATCTCACGAGTTCCTTGATCGTTTGCGGGTGTTGGAGCGCCATTCACTTGCGGTGGTCGCATTCCGTTTTCTTGCATCCAGACTTGGAGTAATGCCGGATTCGCAGGAGCATCCAACCATCCCGCGTTCTCTGGCGTGTTGGGAGGAATTTCATCCAGCCCCATTGACTTGCGCCACTCCCTAGCCGTCAATGCACCGCCTGTCATTTGCTCATTAAGGAACTTGACTTTTTGCATTTCGTCTTCTGCGTTGATGCCGGTTAGGCGAAAAACATAGCCAGGTGCAATCGCTGGCATAATGAATTCGTTGATACCTTGCTCGAGCATGTCTAATAACGGAATCAGACCCTTATCGCGCGACAAGTCGATCTTGGCGTCTGTATTATCCGATGCGCCCATGCCACCGCTGTTAGAAGCTGTGCGTTGTCCTAATTCGATAGGGTCAACGAGAAAAATAGACGCGATCTTCGTGGTCAGCTTGTCTAGAAAATCACCCATTTCCATGTCGCGATTGCTCGTTTTCATCGGCAACCATTGGATAGACGAGCCACCGTTTTGAGATGGTTCAAGGCTCAGTGCAACAGGCTTATGTTGACCGACAACGCCTTTAACGTCCGTCTCCCACATGACATTCACCTCTTGCAACGTTTCTTCACTCATGTTGCCGATGATAGCTAATATGCCAGGAGGAACGCTGCCATGATCGAAGTAGTTGCTGTTATATTGGAGTGCTAAGACCTCCGACGCCAACCAATCCGATGCCGATTCTGTAGGCGACATAGGATAACCGCCGCGTGTAATGTCTGTGAGCGGGTTCATGTACAGATACATGATTTCATCCTCGGCATACTCCGTCTCGATCTGACCGTCCACAACTTGCACATAGCGCACTGGCTGATCCATGTCTTTGCCATAGCGCGTTGTGGGTATGTATCGCTCAGCCCACTGCATTTCAATTGTGCCAGCATCGATAGCCCAGAATTCAGAGAGTCTCCCCTCTTCGTCATAGACTAACTCTGTGGTTGATGCCCCGATGATGAGCAAGTCTTGAATCATTTCCTTGACCCAACCGCTAAATGAGTGACGCTCCCACGCCTTGCGCTTCCCTGTGAGCATCAGATATTCAAAGACATAATGAGCCACTTTTTCATCGTGGTCGTTCATGTCCTTGCCGTCCGCTCGCAAGATTTCAAAGCCGCGATCACCTTTATGACGTGGCGCTCGAATAAAGGATGCCGCTTGAGATTGACGCAAAGCCATAATGGCTTGTACAGTTGGTGACAGTCTAGCCAATTGACGCAACTGGTTCCAACTGAGTGTAAAACCGCCCCAACGTGATCCAGGAGGTGAAAACTTCCAATCAGGCGACACAAGAACGGATCGGCGGCGGTGTGGCACGTCCTCTTTCTCGCGTTTTCTGATATCAATTGACGGCACGTTCTCCACCTCCTTGCACGAAATATTGCTTACTGCACATCAACCTGCATCCGTTCCCATTCCTGGCGCATGTGATTGAGTACCATTTCCATACGCTTTTGGACGCCTGTTTTCGTGATGGGCAACCCCTCTTGGTTCATCTCCACAACGGCTGTCAGACTCGCGTTGAGTAGTGTTACGGAGTCTTGTAAAGCTAACACTTGATTCGATAAGGTGACAAACGCTTCTTGCAATTCCTCGTCCTTGCGCTGCATTTTGACCACTTTTTCACTCATTCTTTACAATCCTTTCGTAAGTGGAATTCGAGATAAGAAAAATTCAGGGTGTCCGCTTGATCACGATGTTGAAAACGAACGTGCAACAATATGGGTTTCGCCACTAAGATTTCCGTTGCTGCAATGGCTTTAATGGCGATGTACGTCGCGCCTTGTCCTGCGCTAGTCACCATGACCTCATCGTGTTTTTGCAGCCCGATGGCAATGCTTTGCGCGACTTTGGCTGTCTCCGAACTCTGTTTTACTCTCACTACTTCGATCACGTTGACACCTGCTCCCGTTCTCTCAAAATAAATTCGATCGCCCCGTTATCTTCGATGTACTCCACTTCAAACGCGTCCACATCGCTTATATT
>JAKACY010000248.1 GCA_021821025.1 Bacillota bacterium
ACAATAACATCAAGCAAGTCCGGGAAAGTCCAGTTGCCGTAGCGCTTCATACAAGACGAGCGCCGCCGTGTTCGATAAATTGAGCGACCGCATGTCGGGTCCCATCGGAATTCTCAATGAAAACTTCGAATAGGTTTCATGCACCCACTGTGGCAAGCCAGTGGTCTCCTTGCCAAAGACCAAGTAGTCATTGGCATGATAAGTCACATCGGTATACCTCGTTTTTCCGAATTTCGTCAAAAAGTAGCAAGCCGCACCCGCCGCCTCAGCTTCAGCCATCACGTCGTGCAGATCCTTATGAACGCGCACATCAACCAAGTGCCAATAGTCGAGTCCAGCACGTTTAAGATCCCGATCATCGATGGAAAACCCCAGTGGTTCCACCAGATGCAGCGTAGTATGGGTGGCGCCGCACGTTTGGGCAATGTTGCCCGTATTAGGAGGAATTTGGGGTTCAAATAGTACGATATGCATGTCGGGCCTCCCTTTGGTCACATATACTCTCTCTGGCTACTATACCAAGCCGCTCGCCTACCCGCAAATTACCCATCTAGTCTAGAAAGTGTACAAACAGATAATGAGTATTGGGCGTAAACGCGTAGCTGTCCTCATAGGAAAAATACCGCTGATGACTGTTCACCGTGTGCGCGTTAACGAGTGGAAACCCATTCGCATCATGGCCCGTAACGACAGTCGAATGGGTGAAGGTCCCCGAATTGTTCCAGTCGTATGAGATCACGTCGCCGATCATCAGATCCTGCGGTTTGTCCACAACCGTTACTCGAAAGGGATTTTTGCGACTGGTAAGTAACATCGCAAGAGCATGTGCGATACTCCAAGAGTAACTCCAGTTCGCTGGGCTTCGTTGGTACCACCAGCCGCTGTCGCGCGAACTTGTCTTGATCATGGGAAATCCACCTGCATGAAGCACCTGAGAAACGTAGTTCGTGCAGTCCACACCCATGTTCATATAATCCGGATTGTGGTCATTCCACCATCTTTGAGCATAACGAAACGCCAGTGTGCGATTGTATCCACCCCTATGATCAAAAAACGGTTCAAAGCTAGCCTTATGTCGAGTTGGTTCTTCTCCTTGTGCATCGCCACGGTTGCCATGATAGGTGTGAATCATGTGCAGAGTGTTATCTGGTTCTGTCTCCCAATCGTGATGATGCTCCACCAAAGCTGGTTGCGACGAGCCTGTAGAAGCGTCCCAACCCATCCGATGCAAGATCATCCTTTGCTCGTGGTGCATCACGCCATCTAATTCGTATAAAAAGCGGATCGATTCGCGCGCAAATACATCCAATCTGGCAGTGGCAGGCTCTCGGTTTACTTTCACGATATCGACATCAGATATGATCTTTCGATCGACTCCACCCCGCTTTTTCAAGAGCTCTCTTCTTCTCTCCATTTCGCCGACGGCCGGCTGTATACCAGATTGTTGGCTAAGTGGTTGTAAATCACCGTCCAGCCAAGCGCTATTTCTCCGTGAAAACCATTGCTCAGTCCTCTTGATGATGTCGCTCACGAAAATCCCCTCCGTCCGTCAGCCTATGATCACCTGTTCACTTGTGATACACTTCAATCACCAAGTGTCGAGGTAATGGAGGAAAAGTCCCTGGTAGAACAAAATCGCCAATCCGTTCGGTCTGTCGAACGCGCGTTAGACATCCTTCTGACCTTTTCCGGAGCAGATGACCACCTTCGTCTATCAGACATCGCGACTCGGGTTGGACTCCATAAAAGTACGGTATACCGCCTTTTATCCGCGCTTGAGAGTCGCGGTTTTGTGCGGCGCGACAAAGCGTCCGATCGCTACCAACTCGGTTGGAGCATTCTCGAACTCACGAGCCATGCTTACAGGTCAAACGATATATCGACCATTGCATTGCCTGAGATGACCCGTCTTCGCGATGACATCGGTGAAACGGTGAGCTTATATATTCGTTCAGAGAATGAGCGAATCCGGATCCAGGCTGTCGAAAGTACAAAACCAGTGCGTCGAGTCGCCAACATCGGCATGCGCTTTCCTCTGTACGTAGGGGCATCTGGAAAGGTCTTGCTGGCGTATTCATCTGAATTTGCACAAGGCTTGCTAAAGGACATCGTTTCATTTTCAGATGACCACCACTACATAGAATTTATGCAGCAGTTACAGATGATCCAGAGCCAAGGCTACGCTCTTAGCATAGAAGAGCGTGAAGTCGGTGCAGCAGCTGTGGCAGCACCAGTTTTCGGCCGTGACAAAAAACTTGTTGCAGCGCTTTCTGTGTCAGGACCAGTGGATCGCTACAAAACTGCCCAGGTCGAGGAATTTGCTGATGCATGTAAACAGTCGGCTGGTAACATCTCTGTGCTTTTAGCATTATAAAGTCCACATCCATTTTATCTCTGCATCTCGGGCGCGCATCACGATGCTGACTCATATATTGGTATCGTGATGATGGAGGTGAGGATCGTGGACAATAAGAGTGTTCCACCCTGGCTTAAGCACGTCTGGTCAGAATTGACGAAACCCCCAGCTATTTTGAACCAAAGATGGGCTAGCCAAGACGAAGATGACGATGATGAAGAAGAGTTAGACGACGAACGTGACACAACAAAAAAAAAACAGACCACGACAACTTCTAAAGAGTGGCGTTCACCGCAATCAACCACGCGTGGCAGTTTTAACCTATCTGAAAGCCCCACAGACCCGTTCGTGACTAAGCGTCCCATTGGGTCTGTGAAATCTGCGACCAAAGCCGCGCAAAAGTATTTCTTGCCGCGCAAAAAAGGTAAGCGTCCAGCCACCAAACCTCGACCTCGAGTATACAAGGTATCCGCATTAAGGCAGGCCGCACAATCTGCTCCGTCCACCTCTAACCGCGGCATCGTGCAACTCGATCACATACAGTCACAAGGATCCAAAGTCTCGGTGGACGCTGGGCGAAGTGATCCGAGTAAAGAGGTGTTTGCAAGGGGTTATGCCGAAGAGATCACTGGAATCGAACCTTTTCAGAGCGTCTGGAAGGTCACGGCAGCCGGAGGCAGTGTATTTGCACTCAAAGAAGCTACAATCTCCGTAGAACGCATCGAGTTTATCGCATCCGCGCTGGATTTCCTTCAAAGGCATGGGTTTGCAAACGCCTCGCAAGTATTGCGCGCAAAAAATGGCGACT
>JAKACY010000043.1 GCA_021821025.1 Bacillota bacterium
CCCGTCAGTCTTTCGTCAAGATTATAACAGACTCGCCAGTCTGATGTCACCCTCCCAATACCTGCGGTCTATGAGCCCACACCCCATGCTCCACGTCCCATACCCCACGTCCCATACCCCACGTCCAGACAACGCGCCCGGTCCTTGTACGCACCCACCTTATTTGATATCTTAGAGTTTGACAATAAAACTCACAGCTTGCAACTATGCTTATGAAGGAATGAATAGGATTGTATAGTCAATGGATCCGCATCGGTTGGCGCCTCCTTCGTCCCCCGACACTGACCGCTTCGATTACACCAGTTCTCGTCGGAACAGGACTCGCTTTGCAGACGCACGCGCTGCGCGTCGGACCTTTTATAGCCATGCTCATAGCCTCTATGCTGATTCAAGCGGCGGCAAATATGCTCAACGAATATTACGACTTTCGCAGAGGCCTCGACAATAAAGAGATGGTGGGCATCGCCGGTACCATCGTCCGAGATCAAGTGCGACCATCCATCGTTTTGCTCATCACCATCATCACACTTTTGATCAGCTTACTGCTCGGCATTTATATCGCTGCCACATCTTCGTGGTGGGTGGCATTAGCTGGTGTACTTAGCATGTCCTTTTTGTACCTGTATTCCGCAGGGCCGCATCCGATCTCCTATACCCCATTTGGCGAGATGACCTCTGGGATTTTGATGGGACCAGTCATCATATTGATCACGTATTTTATCCAGACATCGACGCTGACTGCCAGCGCCGTGGTCGCTTCGATTCCTATCGGGCTTTTGATCGGGAATATCCTTCTCGCCAACAACATCCGCGATATCGAACACGATCACGTCGGCGGTCGTAGAACTCTTCCTATCGTACTTGGGCGAACCGGCGGCATTCGCGTATTGGGCGCGGTCTTTGCAGCGGCATTTGCCATCTTAATACTGGTGGTCATTTTCGCACGTGTGACGCCGTGGGCGCTGCTCGCTTTTCTCGTGGTTCCTGTGGCTGCGGGCGTGCCGAGAAAATTCTTAACCGCACAGTCTTCTGACGACTTGCAGGACGCATTTAAACGCACGTCCGCCACACTGATCGGATTTGGGTTCCTGATGTTCATCGGGCTTGTGATCGGGCGCTAACGCGACGCAGCGGCAACGGCCGCCACGTCACCCTTTCTTAGCCTCTCTCTGCAGGCAAAAGGCGTGAACAGAAGCACGTAGGATTTCACGTTGGGTTCTAGCGCGGGTATGATCAAGCGGCTGACACCGCTATCTTTGGAGCTTGACGGCATGGATAAAATTATACACATCATTGCGATTCACGATGAGATTGAGCTTGAAAAGTCGCTCATCAAGCTGTCTTTCACATAGCCCCGGGGGTAAAATCACAGAGAACAGCCGAACTCAAACTCTATGTTCCCTCGACATTTCGACAAGCGGAGGTATGGAATTGGTCGCACTCAAGATGATCATACTGGTTTTGTCACTCGGCATGGATACCCTTATGATGTCCATATCACTCGGCATGGTCAATACCAAAGGGAAAACAAAGATTGCGCTCACTTTTGCATCTTGCGAGGCGCTCATGGCGCTAGTCGGGCTTCTCGTCGGGCAAGGTGCCGGGCGACTCGTCGGGCACTGGGCGTCACTCATCGGAGGAATCGCCCTCATAGGGCTTGCCGTATGGCTCATCTTTTTTGAAGATGACGATGACGTGGACGGACGATTAGGGCACAGTTTAGCTGGATGGGCACTCCTTCTCACTGCGCTCAGCATTAGCGTGGACGAACTCGCGGTTGGTTTCTCAATGGGCCTTATCGGCGTCCCCATTGCCCTCACGATTGCTCTCATCGCGTTGCAAGCTACGCTATTCACGATGATCGGGCTTACCTTCGGTTCACGATTGAAACCATACCTTGGGGAATGGGCAGAAAAGCTGGCTGGAATTTTCCTTGGCCTCTTGGGACTTTGGATACTTCTGGCGGCCATCCTATCGTACTGAGCCACTCGTATGCTACAGCTGGTCAGCCATTTCCAGCACTTTGGGGAATCGCTAGCCGGTGATGGTCCGCAGCGTGCCAATCCATTTAGTTGCAATTGGCACGCCGCGGACATGTGAACAAGGATCAATTAACCCATACACCGGGCCTTCACCCACCCGACACATCCACCCGCTACCCCTTTAACTTACCGCTGCGCCGCCTCAGCCATCGACCAGTCGTGCACGCTGTCGCCCTCTAGGAACTTTTCAACGTCCATCGCGGCTTTGCAGCCAGATCCTGCAGCGGTGATCGCCTGGCGATACCGCGGATCCATAACATCGCCGCATGCAAAGACACCCTGTACGCTCGTCGCAGAAGTCACACCCTGCGTCTTGATATAGCCGACTTCATCGACTTCGAGCTGTCCGTTTAAAAACTTCGTATTCGGACTGTGACCGATCGCGACAAAGACGCCGTCGACTGCAATCTGTCGAATTTCCCCCGTCTTGTTATCCTTTACTTCAAGGCCCGTCACCGTCTTGCCGTTCGATAGGACCGACTGTGGCGTCACATCAAGTTCCCACTTGATCTTCTCGTTGGCGCGCGCCCTCTCTTGCATCACTTTCGAAGCGCGCAACGTATCGCGGCGGTGAACAATCGTGACAGAAGAAGCGAATTTGGTCAGAAACGTCGCCTCTTCCATCGCTGAGTCGCCGCCACCTACCACGACGATCGGTTTGTTGCGAAAGAAAAATCCGTCACAAGTCGCACATGTCGATACACCACGCCCGACGAGTTCCGACTCACCCGCGATGCCAAGCATCTTCGCAGACGCCCCTGTTGACACGATCAGCGTATCCGCCTCATACTCGTCCGATTCATTGACGGTCACATGAAATGGCCTCTTGCTCAGATCGACACTCGTCACCCATCCGGTCGTAAAGGTCGCACCGAAGCGCTCCGCTTGTGCGCGCATGTTGTCCATCAATTCCGGACCCATGATGCCCTCCGGAAATCCCGGAAAATTCTCGATCTCTGTAGTGAGCGTCAACTGTCCCCCTGGCTCATTGCCCTCCACCACAAATGGTTGTAAATTCGCCCTCGCAGCATAGATCGCCGCAGTCAGTCCCGCTGGTCCTGTACCTAATATCATCACGCGATGATTTTCCATCATATCAACCTCCAACTAATTCACACTGATATTATACCCTTTCCCGCCACAACCTGAAATAACCAAGGGGGAATATACCCCCATCCCTATTTATGCATACGATCACACCAGAATCAACCGTAGGCAGCTTTGACATTACAGTACACCATACATCCTCCACCACATCGGCAGATCGGCCACACCACAGCGAGGCCGACACCCAGAGCGCAATATCTGGTCGACTTTGGTATACTATGATACATATTCGAACCGCTTCTATATAAGGGGAGGGGCATTCGTGCGGCAAACGATCCGCGCTCGGGCAATCGACGGCATTTTGGATGACGTGTTTCGGCAATATCGCAACTACTTTTTACCGCTGCTGCTCGTGAGTCTCGTCTTCATGGGCCCATACGCGGTGATCAACGCCATGATTACATCCCAGTTGCCGTCCCCTGACTATAACGCGCTACTGCATGGTCAAAGCGGAGTGACGCAATTTTTCTCCCAGATGCAAAATCCCGCTTCCACGTCTACACTTATGCCCGTGCTATTGGCTCAAATGCTCGTGTCGCTGCTCGCAATTTTTTTGGTGACACCACTGACTCAAGGCTCCTATTACCTAATCGGTACTGAAACTTTGCAAAATGAGAAGCTCACCTCCGTGTGGCCTTTTGTTGGCAGAGCCGTGCGCCGCTGGGGGGCTTATCTTGCCACGATGCTGTTGTTGATAGGACTCGGACTTGTCGCAGTCGTCGTGCTAGGGCTGGTCGTCGGAGGAATTGCGCTTGCATTTTCCGGCGCGATTCGGGGAGCCTTTTCCGGCTCAGGCGCAGGACCCCTTATCACCATCGTGCTGCTGCTCTACGTCGCCCTCATCTGCTTGGCTATCTGGTTATCGATTCGCCTGGCATTCGTTTATATCGTCGTGGTCGTGGAAAGGAAGCGTAACTGGGGAGCTTTGAAGAGATCATTTTTCCTGACCAAAGGTTCTTTCTGGCGCATTTTTGGCATCTGGTTCTTAGCCGGCCTTGTGCTCATGTTCGCAAGCTTTGGACTCACTGCGATTATTAATATATTTTTAAATGGCACGGTTAGGCTACTGGCAACAGGGCTCATCAGCATCTTGTTGGCGCCACTGTTTCATCTTTTGCTCGCCAATCTTTACATCGATATGCGCGTGCGACGCGAAGGCTATGATATTGAACTGATGGCCACGCAGGGACGTGATCCGGTATAATGCCGCCCGAGAACGATAAAATCTGGCGTGAGCACCTGCGAACCATCTTGTCAGATCCTTCCTATCACCCTAAAGCAAGCGCAGTGTCCTGGCAAACTATTTTGTTCAACTGGTTCAACCACCTGTTACAACTTTTGCATATAAAAATACCAAAAGTTACGCTATCGAAGGATTTTACATGGATCGGCGTGGTTGTGCTTTTGATCATTGTAGCGCTCATCACGACGCGGTTGACACGCGGGGTAAAGATTAGCACAAGGCGTAAGATTGAAACAGGCACAGCTCACCTTGCGACCACGGATTACATCCGACTTGCGGATGATCACGAACAAGCAGGGAGAGTAAAAGATGCCGCCCGCTGTCTGTTTTTGGCAGCGCTTGAACATGTCAATCAGATCGATCCGATTGACATATCTACAGATCGCACGAACGGCGACTATCTGCGTGAGTTAATCGCGATAAAGTCACCATTCGCTGCATCATTTAAAACCGTAGTACGATACTGTGACGCACTTTTTTATCAGGAACAAGTCGCGAGCGACACGCCGCATATGGGACAGCACGAAGCCGTACAATCCCTGCGCGCCGCTCTATACGACATCCTACATATAGGCGGGGATCATACTTGAACCGTCGCATTGTTCTATGGCTTGTGATCGTTTTTGCTGTCTATCTGTTAAGCGCTGTATGGTTGGTTGCGCCTGAACAGGCAACATGGCCGATCGCCACATCATTTAGTACGCAACCCGATGGTACAAAAGCACTGTACACGCTTTTCAAGATGCCACCGGCCAAAGGGTCCGACCGAATCGAGATTGAACCACAAACCCAGTTGATTCAAGAGGCCACCCTCTTGTTGATTGAGCCGAGTCAAGATGACTCCGCAAGCGCAGCATCCGCATGGTTGCGGATGGCACGATCCGGACGACATATCATCGAACTGTCAAATCAACCGACACCCTTGATGTCTGCGCTACACGTGAAGATCGCGACTGTGGCATCGCGCTCCGTCAAAAATAAAGCAACAAAACAACTATGGGTGACAAAAGTGACTGCGGCAAACGTGGCGACCATCTTCCATACCAACACCCAAACGTGGAACTTGTATGTACCTCGTGCCGCACCGACCCTATTGTCCACAAAAAGATCGGATATCCGCTATGTGATCAGCAAAGGTGCCCAGTCAGGGCAAGTGGTTGGCATCACTCGCAAAATCGGACGAGGCGAAGTGAGCCTCATGACGCTACCTACCATCTCCTACAACGCGTGGATCGACCGCAAAGACAATCTGCCATTGCTCCTGTCCATCGTGCGTCCGGCGCTGCACGCAGTAGGTTTTGTCGAGACGATTCATGGCTTTGCGACCACACCTGGCGCATCCGCTATTTTAGGTAACAGCCTTCAGGTATTTTGGCTGGGGCTGATCGTGGCGCTTGCCATCTGGCTGTGGGCAGAGGGTCCACGCTTCGGTGTTCCGATCGACGATGAATTGAAGGCTCCAGAAGCGGCCAGCTACGAACTCATTGTGGCCATTGCACGTCACTATAAAAAGATAAGAAACCTTCAACCGCTCTTAGACAACTTGCATCTTCTAGCGGTAAACCGCAAAACAGAGCTCATGCATCCAGCCGAGGCAACTACTGATAAGCGCGCTTTTATTAACGCAGTCAATCAGTTCGTCGTGCTCATGGCGGATGCAGACAAAACCCAGAGGTGAGTCGGTTGATCGAACAACTGCGAACTGCGCTGCGTCATGAGATTCACGGCCAAGAGGCCCGCATTGAAGAGGTTCTTCTGGGTCTTCTTGCAGGTGGACATGTCCTGCTAGAAGGCGTGCCTGGGATCGGCAAGACAAAGCTAGCAAAGACATTGGCAGAAGCACTCAGCTTAACTATAGCGCGCATCCAGTTTACACCAGACATGCTGCCGAGCGATGTGACCGGAAGTGTATTGTACGACATGAGAGAAGGAGACTTCCGCGTCGAGCGGGGCCCTATTTTCTCGCAGGTAATCCTTGCCGACGAGATCAATCGCACGCCGCCAAAAACACAAGCGGCCCTGCTTGAGGCGATGGAAGAGCGGCAGGTCACACTCTACGGACAGACCCTCACACTACCGCGCCCTTTTTTCGTGATCGCAACGCAAAATCCAATCGAGTACGAAGGAACATACCCACTTCCTGAGGCGCAACTTGATCGCTTTTTGCTGAAAATCGAGATGGGATATCCGTCGCGCGAAGCAGAATTTGATATGCTCACATCCTATCATCCCGCTCACCTTGATCAACAGCCGTCTGCGCATAGTAGGCAGGCAGCAATCGATGCAGAGGCGATCGTGCATGCACAAGAAGCGGTCAGCCGCGTCGAGGCCTCCCCTGCCGTACTGCACTATATCGTCGATCTGATCAGCGAATCACGCATGATGCCTGCAGTTTCCCTGGGCGCAAGTCCACGAGCCGCTACTGCGGTTCTCATGGCTAGTCGTGCGCACGCCTATCTTGACGAGCGCACATACGTAACGCCGGATGACGTCGTCGCCGTGCTACAGCCAGTGTTACGCCACCGCCTACAGATCTCTGCCACCGCGGAGTTGGAGGGGGTGACCCCACAGCGTGCCATCGACGAACTTTTACACCGCGTGGCGGTGCCGCGCTAAAACATTAACTATCCTGCCAACACGAAATCTAGCCTACATCGTGGCGCTCCTTGCCATCCTTTGTATCGTAGCAGGCTATCTAGGCATGTTGATATACTTTGTGATCGTCGTGCTTGGCGTACTAGCCATCATGAGTGCCATCGAGATCGCCAGCTTACCTCGGGCGTCCGATGTAGACGCGTCTCGGTCTGTCCCGAGACTCGAAGAATCAGAACTGGCCGAAGTAAAGCTTCATGTTCAGATCAAGGACGATGCGGCTCGCCTGTCGAAACGGGCGCATCGACTCATGATTCAAGACGATGCGCCACCGCAACTGTGCGCCGCTCGCAACAGCATCGCCACAAACGCCGAACAGAGCGGGCGTTACAGCTATCAGGTTTCACCGAAGAGCCGCGGCAACGTTGAATTTGGAGACATTCACCTGCGCGTAACCGGACCACTGCACTTGTTTTGGGCACAATTTAAAATACCTGCGAAAACGCCTGTTTCTGTGTGGCCCAATACACGCCTGACAACAGATAAACACGCGGCATTACAAAAAGCGCTTCGTTTAGAGGGGGCGCGCATTCGCCATTTTGGCATAGGCCTCGCGGAATTTGCGCACATCAGGGAGTACGCACAAGGCGATGATCCCCGGCAAGTCAACTGGTTCGCGACCGCGCGTCGGCAGACGCTCATGAGAAACGTCTATGAGCCTGAACGTGGGCAGAATGTGATCCTTGCGATCGACTGCGGTCGTTCGATGGCCGTGATGCAAAACGCCGGCAAGACTCGACTGGATCTGGCTTTGGAGGCGGCACTACTGACTGCTCAAGTTGCATTCGCCAACGGCGATGAGATAAACGTCATCGCCTATTCCAACGAGGTGCACCTACACCTGAGCCATTTAAGGGGCAAAAGCGGCATGCGGCAACTCATCGAGAGCACTTATGATCTGACTGCGCACATTGTGTACAGCGATCCACACATCATGGCAGACCTGGTTTACGCGCACCATAAGAGACATGCACTCTTGATCCTATTAACGGACCTAACTGATCTGTCGACAAACGATTTATTTGAGCAGAATATCCGCGTATTAGAGAAGCACCACACCTGTCTCGTGGCGTCTTTTACAGATGAGGCACTAGAAGAAGCGATCACAAAAGAGGCAGGCTCCTTTGCAGCGGCGACGAAGGTTGCAATCGCGGCTGGGCTTTTAAATGACCGGAAGTCATACCGCGATCGCCTTTTCAGTCGGCACATCGAAGTCGTTGAGGCGCGCCAAGAGCTCTACACAGAAGCCCTCAAAGCTTATGTTCGCTACAAGAATGCCGCGCGCTGAAGCGCTAAAATGCCAGGAAAGGGCGCATGCCTAGTGGACCATGTTTACCGTGCAGTCACGCCTGATCGGGTCACCATCGAATATGCTTTAGCAGGTATCGGCAGTCGCGCACTAGCCGCCATCATCGACACGCTTGTCATCGTGATCTTTGATGCGATCTGGACGGCAGGGCTCATCTATATCGGTTCGCACGTCAACCATGCACTCACCGCCAATGTGGGATCACCTAACTTTATATTCGGCCTATATTTCCTCGTGATTTTCCTATTCACGCTATCGTATTACATCTTATTTGAAGCACTGTGGAACGGCAAAACACCTGGCAAATGGCTCATCAAACTGCGCGTCATCAATCACGACGGGCGAGCAATCACGTTTTTTGGTTCATTGGTTCGAAATATCGTTCGTATCATCGATTTGTTGCCGACTGGATATCTCATCGGTATGATCTTTATGCTCATTACGAAACGCGAACAGCGACTCGGCGATCTGGCAGCGGGCACGATTGTGGTATTCGATCGAAAGCCAGTTTCCGTTGTGAAAACTAAACGCAAGAAGAGGCATAAACCAGGCGCGAAGGATTCTACAGAGAACGGACAAGTTTCGGGGTGTGACCAATGGGTCTCACCAGAGGCCATGCGGTTTGCGCGCATTACTTCAGTGGATGATCAGAATCTCGTGCAATCTCTCCTTGAACGCCTCCCTACACTATCTAGCGCAAGAAGCGAACATCTCGCGAATCAGATCGTAGATAAACTGTGCGCGGCGTTACCGGCGCATGAACTGGCGTTGTCCGCCTACGCAAAGTCCCAACCCGCGCTCGTATTTCTGAAAATGCTTCACACAGTATGGCTGTCAGGTGATGGTGCGCACGCTTGAAGCGGTTAAGCCGCGTCGACGCGATCGGCCGGCGAACCCGAAATACAGCACGAGCAGGAAAACGGTGGTCCCAGCAAGGCCGTATTTTACAGGAATAGGCGCGACGCTTGGAGTGAAAAAGCCCTCAATCGTTCCGGCGACCATGAGCAAAAGCGCTGCGCCAAAGAGCAATTTTCCGCCCTCCACAGCGGCATGGCGCAAAGCAAACAGCCGAGTTCGCTGACCGGGTACGATCAGGCGATAGGCGATCATCAGCCCGGAGGCACCAGACACTGCGATGGCAGTCAACTCGATGCACCCATGCGGCAAGATCAGGGACCAGAAGATGAGCGACCGATGCGCCTGTAAAAAGACAGCCGCAAGCGCACCTAAAATCAGCCCATTTTGATAGAGGATGACGCAGGTGTAGATGCCAAGCGTGAACGCGCCCAAAAATGCGAAGATCGCCACGCGAATATTGTTTGTCATAATAAGGCTCGACATTACAGGTGCATCCACAGCGTGGGGACCTGTCTGCGATGGATGAAACCCTTGAATGAATTGACTTGGCAGCAGTGCATAAATCGCCCCTGGAAAGAGCTGCACGGTTACAAAGCCGATGACGGCGCCTGCCAACATCATGAACCACGCAGTAAGAAAAAAAGGCGCTGCTTTGCGGAGTGCCTTCGGAAATCCGCCGCTGATAAATCGCCACACGTCGCTCCACTCGCCCGATCGTTTCCCATAGATAGCTAAGTTCGCGCGAGCAGCGAGGGCGTTCAGCCGACGCGTCACGTCATGCTCAGGAAAATACGTCTGCGCATAGGAAAGATGGCTCGTCAATTCGCGGTACATGCGAATAAGCTCTGGAATATCAGAAGTCCGCACACCGCGGCGCCGCTGCAGTAGCGCATCTAGCCGATCCCAGGATGCTTCGTAACGTCTTTGAAACAAGACTGGATTCATTAGGACTCCTCTTTCTAATCGATCACCGTCATAGCCGCCAAACCTTTTGAGTGCGTGATCGTCAAGTTGAGCACCTGTGATAGATCAACTTCTGTTGGCTCCATCGGCATACCGTCCGCATCTGCAAGCAATCGAACGATCGGGCGTGACGGCAGATCGGGCAACAAGCGCGCAACGATGCCTGATGTGTTATCGCTTAATACCACATTCGTTCCAACTGGATACAGCGCGACTTTTCGGCTGAATAGAGATACCACATCTAAGTCAAAGTCAACTCCCACCCGACTGAACAAGTACTCCATAACATCGCCCGGGGCACAGCCTTCCCTATAGGGTCGGTCCATCACCATCGCATCATACACGTCTGCCACGGCGATAATCTTGGAAAATAAATGCATATCATCGCCAGTGATTCCATTGGGATACCCATTGCCGCTGATCCGTTCATGGTGCTGCAGCGCGCAGTTTGCGACGGCATAAGACAGCTCGATTTGCTGCGCTAATATGTCGTGTCCGATCTCTGTGTGGCGCTTCATGCGCTCGAACTCATCTAGCGATAATCGATCCGGTTTATTCAGTACATCGAGTGGAATCCATAGCTTGCCGATATCGTGAAGTATCGCGCCCAGTGCTAAATCGATCAACGTCGAGTCTCCTAAATGCATGGCAGAACCGATCATCAGAGAATAAATGGTTACGTTCATAGAATGCACATATGTGGAATTGTCATGTGACGCGAGTGACGCCAAATCCTCTTCAATAATTGTAGTATTATTAAGAACATCCAGCAGGTTCTTCATGTTGCGACGCAATTTATCGGCAAATCGCCGCTCGAATGTCACCCGTTCAAAACTAGCCTGGGACCTTATCCTCTGCCACTCAGCTGAAATCAAGTTTTGAACGCTAAGTCGCAACTCCATCGGGATCGTCTCAGGCACTTCAATGCCGTGCGACTCTTCATCATCAATATATACGAATGAAAACAACGGGTATAGTCTTGCGATAAAAGCATCCCGCAGCAACGTTCCATGTCGAAGCAATACCCGACCATGACCATCATATAAAGTACGCCCCAACCTCATACCTGGGCGCAATAAAGTCGTTGAAATTCGCCTTGCCAATCGCTTTCCTCCCTAAACTACAAAAGCCACAGCGCCCTGCGGGACCGCACAGCAAGCAGCCCCCGCAGAGATTGTGTGTTTCGCGGATTTTACCTTCCCCCATGCCATGCTGTAGCCCCTATGCCCGACCTGATCTTGGTGTCATTTTACAAGAGGTGCAACAAAAACCTTAGCTTTTGAGCGTCCTTTTCACCGCATCTAGCCATCCGTCATAAAGCAAAGTTCGTACACGCTCCGTCATTTTAGGGTAAAAGGTCTCGTGCCTTGTAGCCAGTTGATCGACCTTTACGACGAAGTCTTCAGTCTGCCAGTAACCAACCGCAAGCCCCGCCAAACGTGCGGCTCCCAGCGCCGTTGTTTCCTGAATACTAGACCGAAATACAGTCACCCCTAAGATGTCTGCCTGAAATTGCATCAGCAGCGAGTTTGCAGAGGCCCCACCATCTGCTCGTAACTGAGATAAAGCGATCTGCGCTTCATGTTGCATCACTTCTAACACATCTCGCGTCTGGTATGCCAAAGACTCAAGCGTCGCTCGCACGAAATGCGCCTTCGTCGTACCCCTTGTTAAACCGAATACGGCTCCACGCGCATCCATATCCCAGTATGGCGCTCCTAACCCGACGAAGGCAGGAACGACATAAACGCCTTCACTCGAATCGACGAGCTCAGCGTACCACTGTGATTCCTCAGCAGATCCGATCAGCTGTAAGCCGTCACGCAACCATGAGATCGCAGCCCCAGCCACAAATACGCTACCCTCTAGAGCGTACGATACCGTTCCATTTATTCCCCAGGCAATGGTGGTCAGCAACCCTTGTGAGGATGCCACCGCGTTTCTGCCGGTTTGCATCAACAAGAAGCATCCCGTTCCATAGGTGTTTTTTGTCATCCCAGGTTCAAAGCACCCTTGGCCAAACAATGCTGCCTGTTGATCGCCTGCCGCCGCAGCGATCGGTATACCAGGCTCAAACGCACGCTCATCTGTGTGGCCATAAACCTTGCTCGTTGGGCGCACCTCTGGCAACATACTTTTCGGAATGTCAAGAATACTCAACAGCTCTTGATCCCAAGTTAAATCGTGAATATTGTACATCAATGTCCTTGAAGCATTAGAATAGTCCGTGACATGAACCTTCCCAGCAGTCAGTTTCCAGATCAGCCACGTATCAATCGTGCCAAATAAAAGTTCTCCCTGATTCGCTTTTTCGCGGGCCCCTGGTACGAAGTCCAGGATCCATTTGACCTTAGTGCCAGAAAAGTACGCGTCAAGGAGCAGACCAGTTTTGCTACGGAACAAATCTTCCAGACCAGCCTGCTTCAAATCCTTGCAAATATCTGCCGACTGTCTACTCTGCCACACGATCGCTGGGTATATCGGTTGACCAGTTGAACGCTCCCAGACGACAGTCGTCTCGCGCTGATTCGTGATCCCGATCGCAGCAATCTGGCTCGGCAAGACGTCGAACCTTTCCAGCACCTCACGCATCACGCGCACAGTCGTCTCGAAAATCTCCTGTGGATCATGCAACACCCACCCCGACTTTGGATAAGTCTGCTGGATCTCACGCTGCGCTATCCCGAGTATCCTTTGATCATGGTCAAATAAAATGGCTCTGGTGCTCGTTGTACCTTGGTCTATCGCCATGATGAACGACTTTTGCATCTTCTCACTCTCCCCAAGAGTCATCATCAGGTCAAGCCGTTGTGGTCAAAGCGTTACTGCCAAAGGTCTCTTAAAGCCTGTACTAGATCTGGAAACAAAAAGGGGTAGCCATGTGTATTCGCACGCTTTGGTACGACCCTATGTCCTTTAAGCACAAGATCAGCGCTTTCACACAAAAGTATCTTCAGCGCCACCCCAGGCACAGGCAGATAGTGGCGGCGGCCCAGCCACGGTGACTGCAGCGCCATTCCTTTAGATCAGCAACAAGTTCACGCCCAATAAATCCTGATGCTCCGACCACCAAGACAGACCGTGCACTCACTGCACATTACTCTGCACGGTCCGAACCCTGAGACATGGCGTCAAACTGCTGGATGATGGCAGCAATCTGCGCGGCATGGTGCTCTAGATGATCCGTAAAGCCCTGGATCATCTTCTGAAGCGAAACAGAGCCCGAAACCTCATGTGAACCAGTAAAGGAAAATGCGCTGGCGTCGAGTCTTCGAAGCGCAAACGCGTGGTAGGATCGAAGCGCGGCGAGACAAGATAAGGCCAATTCGACTGGCATTTGTGCGCCAAACAGCTCATTGATCCATGCATCTTGGTCAAAAACGGTAAGAAGACCCTCGCGTTCAGCCGCAACGGTCCGCATGCGGTGGACGGCCACAATCTCAGTGTCCGTAATATGTGCTGTCAATTCTCGAATCGTCCATTTTCCAGGCGCTGGCTTAAAATCTAACAGATCACGAGAAACCCCCGCTAACGTTTCTCGCAATAGGTTTACGCCAGCTTCATACCGGAGCAGCAACTGTTCCAAATCCCTTTGTTCCAATTCCGTTTCACCTTCCTGTCCTGTACCGCGTGCGCTCAGCAATGGCCGCCCCCAAAGTCATTCATCATACACAGAAAGCCCCATCCACGTGCGGTTGGGGCTTTCTGCGCAGCAAAATCGATTACTTTTCCCAACCGGGTAGCGATTCGATCGGCTCTGAATGACCGCGTTTCGGTTGCGCACCGCCGCTCGGACTGGCCCACGAAACCGCATTTTTGATGACGCGTTGCACGTTCTGATCAAAGTAAGTGGGGAATGTTTCATGTCCAGGACGGAAATAGAAGACTTTTCCACTTCCGCGATGATATGTACATCCGCTACGAAACACCTCTCCGCCAGCAAACCAGCTGATAAGGACTAACTCATCCGGAGCAGGGATATCGAAGTGTTCACCGTACATCTCTTCATGTGGCAATTCAAAGTACTCAGGTAACCCTTGCACGATCGGATGAGCTGGGTTGACCACCCACAGCCGCTCGTGTTCGCCTGCTTCACGCCACTTCAGATCACAGGAGGTACCCATGAGACTCTTGAACACCTTAGAGAAGTGTCCCGAGTGCAGCACGATCAGTCCCATACCACTCCAAACTCTCTCCACCACTGCTTTTACCACATCGTCAGACACCTCGTTGTGCGCCATATGCCCCCACCAAATCAGGACATCTGTATCCTCCAAGACCTCTTTGGTCAAGCCGTGCGATGGTTCATCCAAAGTGGCCGTACGCACCGCAAATCCACTTTCACGTAAGGGAGTGGCAATCGCTTCATGAATCCCTTGCGGATAAACAGCTTGAACTTCCGCATGAGATTTTTCATGTCTAAACTCGTTCCACACGGTTACTCGAATCGGCTGCACCGCTTGTCACTTCCATTTCTATTGAAGTTGAAAAAGACGCTAATGCTATATTAGAAAACCCATACAATTCTAGACTACTCCTGCCGACCTGTTTTATCAAGGCCCTTAGGAAATTTCTGTGGTGTTGCGAACATAATCGATACGATGTTTGGATGGCTTGCCTTGCCGTGGAGTGCGTGGGCGTCCTACAGAGCCGGACAGGCAGCAAGTGGGGCAGGTGGCACGGTCCTATATCGTCATTGCTACAATCCTGTACTGGTCCGCAGGAAAGAGCCGGAAGCAGGAGCGAATTCGCGTCTCATTGCTCGAGTCAGAAGATCAACCGTTGGCTTACTGACTGCAATGAAAAATGCAAAAAAAGATGGGCCACGGTAATTCCGCGAGCCCATCTTTTTTGAGTTTGCTGTCCAGTTCGAGCCTTTTGCAGTTCAGTGGTTTCACGCTACTTCTGACTATGCTAAATTGTTTGCTGCCAACAGTTTTTTGACGAGCGGAATCTGGCCACGATGATGGGTTAGGTGCCCGATCGCATAGGTGATCAGTTGCCGACGATTCAGATCACCTACTCCGAGCTTCAAACCGGGTTTCTCTAGATCCTCCGCCGAGACTTGCTCTAACTGGGACTTTGCGTAAGGCAGGCTATTCGCCCACTCCCCTTTAATCTTCGCCACGTCCCATGATGTCGCCCGAAAAGTTGCTCCTGAATCGATCGCTTCTGCAGTACCAGCGAGTGCGGACATAAAACGGCGCTCGACTTGCGTTACGTGTTCTATAATCGACGCGACGTTGTTAAAGTTGTCGGCAGGTTTGGTCAACCACTCTTCATCAGTGAGGCCTTCCAACATCTTGTCGACACTTTCATGAACGGCCTTTAACACAAAAAAGATTTCGGCAACTTCATGATTCATGCACTACACTCCCTTTCAAATATCATCACATTACTCGATTGGAAACACGATGTCTACAGATGTGCC
>JAKACY010000249.1 GCA_021821025.1 Bacillota bacterium
ACACGGTCGCCCCTTTATCTGCGAGCTTTTTTGTGTATTCATGAGATGCTACATCCGAACCTGACACGCGATACCCACGATCCAGCATAATGCTGGCAATTGCGCCCATTCCCGCGCCGCCGATGCCCACAAAGTGGACGTGCGGCAAACCCTGCACAGTTAATTGCTCGACCACTGCCACTGACTTTCCACCTCTTTACTCTATAAATAAGGTCTGTCGCATTTTCTATCAATCATGCGCGTTTAGTTTAGCAAGGCGCGGCGTGCTTCGGCAACTGTATACAGGCTGCCCATCACGCAAACGCCCACGTCTTTCCCATCATCTTTCGCGAGCATCATCGCTCTTTGTACGGCCTGTGCCACACCTGTGACCACTTCTACAACCGTATCATGTTGAACGTACTCTCGCGCCACATCCGCTACAAACGAAGGATCTGCTGCGCGTGCGACACCTGGGGCCGTCGCGATCACGTGCTTCGCACCCGATACGACTTGTTGCAAAATCCCTCTGATGTCTTTATCCTTCAATACGCCAGTTACCAAGATATAGCTTACCAAACCAATTGATCCAAGGGCCTCTGCCAGCGCCATCGCACCGGCTGGATTATGTGCGCCATCAAGCAGGACGATTGGGCTTTGCGACACGACTTCTAACCTGCCTCGCCATACACTTCGGGAAAACCCACCTCGGATGTCCCTGTCGGTTGCCCTTATCTCGCCACCTTGCTGCAAGACCTCCAGCACGCCAAGAGCAACCGCAGCATTATCCACCTGATGCAAACCAACCATTTTCAGCGAAACGCCATACCAGTCGCGTCCAATCCCGAAATAGCTAAAACGCTGCCCACGGGTCTCATAAGTCTCTTCGGTGACTGCATAAAAGTCCCGGCCATATACAAAACATGGGGCTAAAGCCTGCTGTGCAATACTCTCAATCACACCTAGTGCCGGCGTCCTGGCCCCTGTGACGATCGGAATCCCTTGCTTGATGATTCCCGCCTTATCGTATGCAATCTCTTCTAGACTGGTGCCCAGGACATCCATATGGTCATACGACACATTTGTGATCGCGCAAACCATAGGCGTCACGACGTTCGTCGCATCATACCTTCCCCCGAGCCCTGCCTCAAGCACCACCAGATCCACCTCATGCGCCGCAAAATACAGAAATGAGAGCGCGGTGGTTACCTCAAATTCCGTTGGGGGATCTTCCAGGAGCGCAACGTCCACGTCCAATACTCGCTTGATTTCCATAGTAAACTGTACAATTTCATGCTCAGAAATTTCCTCGCCGTTGATCATCATGCGATCAGAAAAAGAGTTTAACTCGGGCGAAGTATAAAGCCCTACCCGATAACCTGCGTGTTCAAGCACCGATGCCAGGTAGACGCAGGTGGAACCTTTTCCGTTCGTCCCTGCGACATGGATGAAGCGAATCTTTGCTTCCGGGTTTCCAAGCGCGTCTAACAACAGCTGCGTGCGCAAAAGCCCGGGCTTGATGCCAAAACGTTTACGAGACGAAATGTACGCCTGCGCATCTACCATCTTATTCATCGTCTTGTCCACTTGCCACAGCACGAAGTCTTTGCACCTGCTCCTCCACTTTCGCGAGGCGCGCCTCATAGTCCGCTAGTTTCTCGCGCTCTTTTTCTACCACAGCGGCTGGAGCTTTAGCGGCAAATTGTTCATTGGACAATTTTTTCATCAAGCGATCAACCTCAAACGTTAGAGATTCGGCTTCTTTTTTGAGACGAGCTAACTCAGCATCTGCATCGATCACACCCGCGAGTGGGATATAGACTTCTGCGCCAAACAGGACGCTTGTCACGCGCTCCACAGGCGGCACGGCATCTGCATCGATCACAAGCTCCGACGGATTGCATAGCCGCGTGATCCAGGCTGCCGCATGGTGTACCGCCTCCAAGCGATCCTCTGCAGGGCGAATCGTGATCGGGATCGCTTTTGACAGCGGCACATTCATCTCATGGCGCGCATTTCTCACCGCGCGGATGATGTCCATCACGAGCGACATGTCTTGCACCGCTGCAGGATGATGCCATGCGCCATCCGATGTCGGCCACGCCGCATACATGATAGTTTCCCCAACATGTGGGAGCGTCTGCCAGATTTCCTCTGTCACAAACGGCATGAATGGATGCAAAAGCCGGAGCGCTTGATCCAATACATATGCCAAAACATTTCTTGTGGACGCTTTTTTGTTATCGTCTTGACCAAATAACGTGACTTTGGAAAGCTCGATGTACCAGTCGCAAAAATCGCTCCAGAAAAATTCATAGATAGTCTTTCCTGCCTCTGGAAATTCATAAGCCTCAAGTTGTGATGTCGCTAAGGCTGCCGCTTCTTCCAGCCTATGCAAGATGTACCGGTCCGCTAAGTTGTAATCCTGATCCGGACTCACTCTAGCGACATCCAACCCTGCAGTATGCATGCCGACGAATTTCGCCGCGTTCCAAATCTTCGTCACCAAACCTTGCGCGCTCTCCACACGATCTGTGTAAAAGCGCATGTCCTGGCCTACTGCCGCACCCGTAATCAGCATGAAGCGAAGGGCATCCGCGCTGTACGCATCGATGATCTCCATCGGATCGATGCCGTTGCCAAGGCTCTTTGAGAATTTTCGTCCTTGATGATCTCTCACCAGCCCATGGATGAGCACATCTTTAAACGGCCTTTGCTCCGTGAACGATAGCGACATGAAAATCATTCGTGCCACCCAGAAATAAATGATGTCCTGTCCCGTCACCAGCACATCCGTCGGAAAATAACGCGCCAGATCATCCGTATCATTCGGCCAACCCATCGTCGAAAACGGCCACAGCGCAGAAGAAAACCATGTATCAAGGACATCCTCATCCTGATGAATCGCATGGCTGCCACAGTGTTCGCACGCCGCCGGATCCGTCTGGCTCACGGTCACGTGCTTGCAGTCATCACAGTACCATGCCGGTATGCGATGTCCCCACCAAAGCTGTCGCGAAATGCACCAATCGTGAATGTTATCCAGCCAGTGCACATACGTCTTCGTGTAGCGATCCGGCACAAAGCGGATGTCGCATTTTTCGAAGATCGG
>JAKACY010000044.1 GCA_021821025.1 Bacillota bacterium
CTGGCCTGCATGATGGGGAGCAATGTCCAGCGCCCCAAAGAATAGCCACCGATGATGGTGAGAACGATACCGAATATCCCGCCCATCATCATGAGCGCCGTCAGCCGATTGATCATCTCCCGCTCTTGAGATATATTTTCTACAATCTGGAACGTACCAGTGCGATGGTTTGGATTTTGCATCTGCAGCACCCGATACGGCGTTTCATGAACTTCCACCAGAAAGTAACAAGGGCCATTGTCACACGGCTTCGCAGCCAACGTCTTAAGGCTTGTTAACAGTGATAGGTTCGTGACATTGGTATCGATTAGCGTCAGCTTTTTAGGGTCCCAGGCGACGTATAAAGCATCCTCATCGTTTAAATACCGATCCTCAAATGGATGAGGTTTGCGTTCCAAGGGTGGAAAGTGCTCCGTGTACTGCTCCATAGAGACCCAAAGTCTTTGATCGATGGACCTGTCTGATTCGCCGACCAAAACAATGTAGACAGTACTAGCAAGTCCTAGCCAAATTACAGCCAAAACTGCCATGTTCACAAGGGCCAAACGCAGCCTTTGCCGACGCATCAGCCTTTCATTTGCAATCGATAGCCAAGACCGCGTACGGTTTGAATCGTGGGACATCCGTCGTGCTCCAATCGCTTGCGAAGTTTGGATATGTAGGTTTCTAATGTATTTTCAAGAACATCTTCATCAAATCCCCACACCCTCGCCATGAGTTGTGAACGCGTCAAAACCTGGCCCGGGTGACGTAGAAACAGTTCCAATAACGAGGCTTCTTTCGGCGTTATCGTCGTTACCTGATCATCGATACGAAGTTCTCGAGACACTGTTTGCAGGGACACTTTCCCTGCAGCTACCGTATCCCACTCGGAAAATTCCGGGCCTTGCCTTCTTAACAGTGCGCGGATTCTCGCCAAAAGTTCTGTTGAAGCGAACGGCTTGACCAGGTAATCATCCGCACCTACATCAAGGCCCCGCACACGGTCACTCACATGATCCCTCGCCGTCAAAAAGAGGATCGGCACAGTCAGTTTTTGTGTCCGCAGCTTTTTCACGAGTGAAAACCCATCCATTCCTGGCAGCATCACGTCGATGATCAGCAGATCAAATGTTTCGCCAATCGCCGCATCGAGACCCTCGTCCGCGTCCGCAACATGAACGACCTCGAAGTGCTCTTCATGCAAAAGTTGTACGACGGCGCCACTCAGCATCTTATCATCTTCTACTAGCAGTAACTTCGGCATCCTCTTACACCTTGCTTTCAGCGATCTCTGTCACGGCGTCAGCACACCAAGGTACACTAGATACAAACTAATAATAGCCCATCCAACAGTGGCGATGGGCGCCAGATATCGAAATGACAGGTGCTTTGTCTTATGATGAAAGACTTGCATGCCAACCCAAGTCCCTAACGCGCCGCCGATAGTCGTTAACGTGAGCAGTGTTCTTTCGCGGATGCGCCGTCGACGCCGCTTTTTTGCGCTCGCCTTGTCTCGCGCCATCAATGCGAATGATACAATATTTAATACAACGATATACAATATGAAAATAGAAAATGGACGCATAATATCACCTCATAGATAACCGAACATCTGTTTGCAAACCCTCATATCAACATGTTATAATTTTCCGAGGTAATCTGTGTACGGAGGTACCTCATGGCCCGTGCCAATTCAAAAGACCGACAAGACGCGATTTTAGCATTTATCAAGCAAGAGGTGCAACAGCGTGGTTACCCACCGTCCGTTCGCGAGATCGGCGATGCCATCGGGATCACGAGCACCTCAACCGTTCATGGGCACTTGGCAAGGCTTGAAGGGCGCGGACTTATCAGGCGCGACCCCACAAAACCGAGAGCCATCGAGATCATTGACGATGATTTTCGCATGGCGCAATCCCCTCTCGTACCGCTCGTTGGAAAAGTAACAGCTGGCATTCCGATCACCGCGTTAGAAAATATTGAAGATTATCTAACGTGGCCACCGTATGCATCAGATCATGACCACCTATTTGCTCTTCGAGTTTCTGGAGACAGCATGATCGACGCAGGCATTATCGATGGTGATATCGTGTATGTAAGGCGTCAATCAACCGCAGACAACGGAGAGATCATCGTGGCGATGACAGAAGACGATGAGGCCACTGTCAAGCGATTCTATCGTGAGAAGGACCATGTCAGACTGCAGCCAGAAAACAAAACGATGCAGCCACTGCGACTAAAACAGATCACCGTGCTCGGCGTCGTGATCGGCCTATGGCGATCCATCACATAAAAGCCGCAAAGAGGCTCCCCAAAAGGGGAACCTCCCCTGCACGCTATCGATTTGAGCATCTCAATTCTGGCGTCTCAGTACAATGACAGATACTGTTCGCGTTCCCAAGGGTGCACCATGGACCGAAACATATCCCACTCGATCATTTTCGCCTCATAGAAATGCCGATAAGCATGTTCACCTAAGGCATCACGCATCACTTCGTCATTTGCGAGTTCATCAAGCGCTTCTCGCAAACTCGCTGGCAAACTATGAATCCCTGCTCGAACGCGCTCCATCTCATTCATGACATAGATATTGCGATTCACAGGTATAGGCAGCGTCAACTTACGCTCGATTCCATCTAAACCTGCCCGAAGCATCAGTGCGATCGCGAGGTATGGATTGGCCGCTGGATCCGGGCTACGAATTTCAAGCCGTGTACCAAGCCCGCGCGCTGGCGGGACGCGCACGAGTGGACTGCGATTTTTTCCAGACCAAGCGATATAACACGGCGCTTCGTAACCTGGCACTAAGCGCTTGTAAGAATTGACGATCGGATTCGTGACGGCAGTATACCCCTTAGCATGCGCAAGAATGCCTGCTAGGTAGTACCTCGCATCTTGACTCAGGCCCATCTCATCTTTTTCATCATAAAAAGCGTTGACGCCTTCTCGAAACAAAGACTGATGACAATGCATCCCGGAGCCGTTGACGCCATAGAGCGGCTTTGGCATGAACGTCGCATGCAACCCAAATTGGCGGGCGACCGTCTTCACTACGAGTTTAAATGTCATGATGTTGTCTGCTGCCGAGAGTGCGCTCGTATACTTAAAATCGATCTCATGTTGGCCCGGCGCCACTTCGTGATGCGATGCCTCGATATCAAAACCGAGTGATTCTAGTACCAACACAATTTCACGCCGACAATTTTCTCCTAGATCCACCGGCGCCAGATCAAAGTAGCCGCCCTGATCGTTCACCTCTGTCGTCGCGTTTCCGTGTTCATCCATCTTAAAGAGAAAGAATTCCGGTTCCGGCCCAACGTTCATCGTTGTAAACCCAATTCGCTCGGCATCTTTCAAAGCACGCTTCAAAATTCCGCGGGGATCACCGGGAAAAGGCGTTCCATCAGGCATGTAGATGTCACAGATCAAACGAGCAACTTTACCATCCGCGCTGTGCCATGGAAAGATCAACCACGTGGACAAATCTGGGTACAGATACATATCTGACTCTTCGATGCGCACAAAGCCCTCGATCGAAGATCCGTCGAACATAATCTTGTTATTCAGGGCCTTTTCAAGTTGGCTGATCGGCACCTCAACGTTTTTCACAATACCGAGCAAATCTGTAAATTGCAGGCGCAAATAGCGAACATTCTGCTGTTTGGCAATCTCGATCACTTCTTGTCGAGTATATTGTTTACGCAACTCTTGATCCTCCTCCTTTCCTGTACAACCCATCGATCACTTCTTACGATCGTGGAAAAATCGGGACAATTCTCCTTGAATCGTCGATGCTGGCCCGCCTGGTTGTCCTGCTCTTGAGGCGAGTTCCTGCAGCAAAAACTCATGCAGTTCACCTTCAGACAACTCAGAGCGTACCTCTTTAGCCTTTTCTAGCAGTGCCTCCGAATCTTCATCTGATAGATCATGTGGTTTGCCGATTACAGCCTTAATTCCTGCGATATTGAGTCCCTTGTCGATGAGAGACTTAATCTCTAACAAGCGCTCCACATCATTAAACGAGAATAACCGCTGATTTCCTTCCGTTCGCAGAGGGTGAATCAATCCATGTTGTTCGTAGTAACGAATTTGTCGTGCCGTCAAATCGGTCAACCGCTGTACAATACCAATAGGAAATAACGCCAAATTTCGACGTGTGGCGTCATCCATAAAGACTCCCCCCGTGGAAAGCGGTAACATCTCAGGATAGCGATGAACTTGCCTATCCTTCCTAGCCCATAAAGACGCGCGAGCGCCGTAACGATCAACGCTATTGTATACGGGATATCACGGGATGTCAACTATAGGTTAGAGTAATGTCAGTTTCTTAATAGCCATCATGATTGCGATTTTCACATGGGAGTACGTTAGCCCTCCTTGCAAATAGGCAACATACGGCTCACGCAGTGGCCCATCCGTTGAAAGTTCGATAGAAGATCCTTGCACAAAGGCGCCCGCCGCCATGATGACCGGATCGCTATAACCCGGCATGGAAGCTGGCATTGGCGCAACGTGCGCATCGACCGGAGAAGCCTGTTGAATCGCTTGACAAAATGCGATTAGGCGATCTGCCGTACCAAGCCGTATGCGCAACACGATATCGCCGCGTGCATCCGCTGGCGCCGGCTCACAATGAAAACCATGCATAGACAGCGCTTGGGCTGCAAATAGATTTCCTTTCAAAGCCTGTCCAACGATATGCGGAGCCAAAAAGAGACCTTGGAAAAAGAGGCGGTGGTTCTCATAGGATCCGCTTTCCATACCAAGACCCGGCGCAGTTAAACGATACGACGCGGCCTCGACCGCGTCGCACTGCCCCACCAGATAGCCACCAGTTGGCGCCAGACCACCACCGGGATTTTTGATCAACGAGCCGACCGTTAAATCTGCGTCAACCATGGATGGCTCTACCTCCTCTGTGAACTCCCCGTAGCAGTTATCCACTACGATTCTCACATGAGGGTACTCCCCCTTGATGGCGCTGATCGCAATGCCTATTTCCCTGACCGACAGCGCGCGCCGCCAGGCGTAGCCAGGAGATCTCTGCAATGCGACAACTTTGGTGCGTTCATCGATAGCCGCCAGCACCCCATCGACATCGATGGCGCCCGTTTCAAGCAGTGGCACACTGGCAAAGCCGACTCCAAAGTCTCGCAAGGACCCCATGCCACGACCGCGCAGGCCGATCACAGGCTCAAGCGTATCGTATGGATCACCCGTGGCATAAAGCAGCGTGTCTCCTGGCCGCAGCAGGCCGAAAAATGCAACCGTGAGCGCATGCGTTCCCGAAACGATGCCAGGTCTGACCAAGGCGCAATCCGCCCCGAATGCGCGCGCATACACCCGTTCAAGCTGCTCTCTGCCGCGATCATCCAATCCATATCCGGTCGAACCAAACAGATGCGCATCACTGACAGACGCCTCTCTAAAGGCGTCTAGAACGCGCATCTGATTGACATCAATCGTATGTTCGATCGCGCGCAACTCTGGCACAATCGCTGACTCGACCTCTTCTATAAAGCGAAAATCTTCTGCTGTGATCACATCGGATGCTCCTCGTGAGAATCTGGAATCTGCGTAAAAGGCAGAAAATGGGCAGCCTCTCGTTGGTCGACTAACAAGTCCATCAAAAGAAAGTCATCTTGCTCAAAAACCTGCTCGATCATACCCAGCCGATAGGCGTCAGCCACCACATCCGAGCGATCGTGTGGCACATAGAGATGCATCGCCATCTTTCTCCCGATGACCTCGTCTACGGCATCAAGCAAACGTTCGATAGCATCATTCGCGAGTGCTGACCCACGCACCATCTTGAAAGCCTTTTGATCGATCAATAGGTCAGGACTGACTTCTTGTTTCCCATCCGCTGCGTCCACTTTCTCATTGAGAAATGTCACGATCGGGGCTTTTACATGCAGTTCTTCCTCAAGTACTCGATAGACGGTCTGCATCTCAAAAGCAGCCGTTTGCGAACTTGCGTCGACGACATGCACCAAGACATCCGCATCAACCGCTTCTTCTAATGTCGCTCGAAAAGCATCGATCAAGTGGTGGGGCAATTCACGCAAGAACCCAACGGTATCCGTGAATACAAACGTGCGGCCAGAAAACACGATGCGCCGCGACGATAAGTCTAGCGTATCAAAGAGACGGTTTTGCCCCTGCGCCAACGGTTTTTCGCCGTATCTCTTAGCCAGTTGTGAGAGCAGCGTAGTCTTCCCAGCGTTCGTATAGCCGACAAGGCCCACCGAGTAAACGCCCTGACCCGATCTCCTACGCCGAAGTTCTTGCCGCCGTACGCCTTCTTTATGCAAAACGCGTCGTAGATCACTGATCTCTTTACGAATCTTCCTGCGGTCGGATTCCAACTTCGTTTCACCAGGACCACGCGTTCCAATGCCGCCGCCTAGCCGCGACATCTCCTTGCCGCGCCCGACTAGCCTTGGCAAAAGATAACTCAGTTGTGCCAGCTTCACCTGCGCCTTACCCTCAAAACTGTTCGCGCGGCTTGCAAAGATATCCAAGATCAATTGGGTTCGATCGATCACACGCGCTGGGCAAACCTCTTCTATGTTTCTAACCTGACTGCCAGTCAAATCACATCCAAAAATCACAAGTTCCGCCTGTTGTTGCTCGACCAAACTCGCTAAATCGTCAACTTTACCCGCACCGATCATCGTCGCCGGATTCTGTTGCGAGATCACCTGGCTTAACTCCCCGACTACGACTGCCCCTGCCGTTTCAGCCAGGTTACGCAGTTCAAGAGCAAATTTTTCTCGCGTATCACTATTGGTTGCTGCATCAAAGACGTGCACAAGTATGGCGCTCTCCGATTGAACGCGCCGGGTGTCTGTGGGTGCTGTCAGAAAGATGCCTCCCTAAATGGCAGTATAGCAGTTATGATTGGGGGTTCGTCGCCATTTATTTTACCACACTCGCCCTGCGCAAGTTGTCCAAGAGGTCCTCGATTCCAATGTCCTTTAGTGCGCTGATCGAAAATATCTTGGTTTCCCGATGACGCTTGCGATAACTCACGGCTTTCTCCGGTGCCCCAGCCAGGTCAAGTTTATTGAAGATCAGAAAATACGGCACTTTGGTGGCCATGGAAACGCTGCGGATCAGTTCGTCGGTCCGATTCAACTGGTTGCGAGCAAGCCCAGCTGAGGCATCGACCACATGCAAGATAACAGTCGCGCAGACGATGCGCTCTAGCGTGCGCGCCATACCGGACCGAACCATCTGATCCTCTATGTCTGGCGTCAGTCCCGTGGTGTCATCGAGCAAAAACCGCTCGCTCACTTTGACACCAAATCCTAAAGCTAGCGTCTGAATTCCAACGGTCGTATGGGGTTTTGCGCTCACTAGTGTAGAGATCGCATCCTTGAGGTGCAAGCGGCGTTCGACAATGCCCCCACTTGGCGACTCATGAATAATCAGTGGAACTAGGTTGCTGGATGCTTGTGCCAAGCGTAGGCAGAGTAGGGTCTTACCAACGTTGGGTTGACCCACTACCAGACCATGGTGCACTCTCGCCACCTCCAAACACATCTACCGCCTCCACTTTCATCAAGTCGTCACGCGTCGGATACTCCAGGTTAATCACCCTGGCGGCCTGATCACGCATCGCAGCTTCCATAATATTTCTCACCGTACGCGCGTTTCCAAATGTCGACATGGTGCGCTCTTTAGCCAGCATCCTGCGCAAGGCCTGTACCGCTGAGGGGGTTAATTTGTAATCTCGATCCTTGGCGATGCGATATGCGATCTCGGTCAGTTCTATATCCGTAAAATCCGCAAAATGAACGTGAATCGGAAAGCGTGAGTGCATCCCCGGATTTAGCGATAGAAAGTGCTGCATCTCGCGTTCATATCCGGCGATGACGACGATCAGCTCACCACGGTGATCTTCCATGCCTTTGACCAGCGTGTCGATCGCTTCTCGACCGAAGTCGCGCTCGCCGCCCCTGGCCAGCGCATAGGCCTCATCGACAAATAAGATACCACCCAAGGCTTTTTGCAACGCAGCTCTAGTCTTTTGTGCGGTGTGTCCGACATACTCACCGACGAGGTCAGCCCTCTCTACCTCTACCACATGTCCGCTCGTCAAAATATGAAGATTAGCGAAGATCTGACCGAGCATGCGCGCCACAGTGGTCTTGCCAGTCCCCGGATTGCCGGTGAAAGCCATGTGATCGACCGTTCGATCGTAAATCAGGTTGACGTCTTCTCGCATCCTTTGCACCATCACATGCGCAAAGATGCTCTCTATCACGCTTTTAACTCCGGATAGCCCCACCAGGTCGTCTAGTGGTCTTAGTACCTCTGCTCGCAGCGCGCGGATTCTTTCAGGGGTTAAATAGGCGTCTTCGAGAGAAGTTTCTGATCCCGCGCTGCCTCCTTGATTTCTTACAATCGCACCTTGCAACTTCGTCAGCGCCGAGTGCATGCCGATACGATTTGATTCAAATTCATTGATGATTGGTCGAATAGAGTCTGTTCTGACGGCCATTACGCCTTTGATCACAGCAGTCACCCGCTTACTACAAAGTGGACTGATACATCTGCCTCGTTTGACGAAAACCCTACCTGGTCTGCAGTATACGCAAAACAAAAGCCCTAGGTGAAAGCCCAGGGCATTGCATATCAGGGACCGCGACCACTTATGGAGTTTTTACGCTAACCACGTGCCTTCACAGATAAATGCTGCTGGTCCTCTCATATACACGTGACCATCGTGATCATAGCGAATGCGAAGATCTCCACCCAGAAGATGGACCAGTACTTCAACGCCTTGCGGGATGCGTTTGGTCATAACAGCAGCGACTACGGCCGCACAAGCCCCCGTGCCGCATGCCTGAGTAATTCCGGAACCTCTTTCCCACACGCGAAAATCAAGCTCCGTGTCCGACTTTTGAGCGACGAATTCGACGTTCACACGCTCCGGAAATAATGGATGACGCTCAATTTTCGATCCGACACCTGCGACATCCACTTGATCCACCGCATTGACGAAGATAACCGCATGAGGATTTCCCATCGAAACACCTGTAAACGTGAAGGTTTGCGCGTCCACGTCAACGTGATCATGAAGGGCTGTCTCATCGCTAGGCCCGCTTAAAACCGGCAGGTCCTGCCGCTTTAAACGAGGCTCACCCATATCCACGGTGACCTCATCGACGTGACTCTCAGATGGATCCAGATGGAGCGAGAGTCGCATCAAGCCCGCTTTGGTTTCGACCGTCAGTTGCTCTTGACGAACGAGCCCTTTGTCGTACAGATACTTGCCGACACAGCGCAAACCATTGCCGCAATTCTGCCCTTCAGAGCCATCCGCATTAAAGATTCGCATCCTGGCATCGGCATGATCGGATGGTCCAATCGTAATCAGCCCATCCGATCCGATCCCAGTGTTTACGTTCGCAACTTTCACCGCCAATGGAGGTAGGCTTTCATTTGCCAAGTCTTCCTCCCATAGGTTCACATACACATAGTTATTGCCCAGTCCGTGCATCTTTGCAAATTTCATAGGTGCTCCCCCAAACCCTCCATGTCATCCACGCTTAACCCCGTACGACGAAATTGATCAATTTTCCAGGTACATAGATCTGCTTCACGATCGTTTTACCTTCTAAGTGCGCTGCAAGTGTCTCAAGTCCACTCGCCCTACTTGCAATGTGCTCTTCGCTGCTGTTGCGATCGACCATCATGCGATCACGAATTTTGCCATTTACCTGCACGACGACTTCCACTTCTTCATCGATCAGATAAGCGGGGTCCACATTTGGCCACGATCTCGCAAACACAGACTCATCATGCCCGAGGGTACGGTAGCACTCCTCAGCAAGGTGTGGTGCAAAAGGCGCCAAGCACACCGTCAAAGTCTCTAGTGTACCGCGATCTAGAGGCTCAGAAATATCTTGTAATGCCCCCACATACTCCATAAACGCACTGACGACGGTGTTAAACCGGAAACTTTCTAGACGCTCTGTGAGCTGATGGACAAAGCGATGGCGAAGCTTCTGAAGCTGTGTCGATGCCGTCTTTGTCGCATGCGGTGCAGATTCGACTATGAGTCGGTACGTTTTACCCAGGAAACGATAAACACCCTCAATCGCTCGCGGATTCCACTCCGCATCAATTTCCGGTGGACCGACGAAAAGCTCGTACATGCGCAGTGTATCAGTACCATAGCGATCAATCAGTTCCTCAGGCGACACCACATTGCCTTTAGACTTAGACATCTTCACGCCGTTTAACGTCATCATACCTTGGTTAAATAAGCGCGTAAACGGCTCGTCGAAGTTGATCACTTTGCGATCATAGAGCGCTTTGGTGAAAAAACGCGCGTACAGCAAATGCAAGACGGCGTGTTCAACGCCACCGATATACATGTCGACTGGCATCCAGTAGTTTACGTTCTCTCGTGAAAATGGCTCTTCATGATTATGCGGATCTGTAAACCTCAGAAAATACCAACAAGATCCTGCCCATTGCGGCATCGTGTCGGTTTCCCGTCGCGCCGGCTTTTTGCAAGACGGACATGTCGTGTTGACAAATGACTCGATCGCAGCAAGTGGCGAATCCCCTGTACCAGTCGGCTCATACTGCTCGATTTCTGGTAACAGAACAGGCAGGTCTTCTTCTGGAACAGGCACGATGCCGCAATCCTCGCAGTGCACGACGGGTATCGGTTCTCCCCAATACCTTTGTCTAGCAAACACCCAATCCCGCAGTTTGTAGCTGACCGTTTGCTCAGCGATGCCCTTTTGGGCAAGAGTGGAAACAATACGCTCTTTAGCATCCTCCACGGTCAGGCCGTTAAATGCACCCGATTGCACCAATCTCCCTAGCCCTGTATAAGCTTCCGTGAGTTCCGACAGATTTACCGCATCCGACGCACTGCCTTGCGCGACAGGCGCGATCACCTGCCGAATCTGTAACCCAAAAGCTTTTGCAAAATCAAAGTCCCGCTCGTCGTGAGCCGGAACCGCCATGATCGCGCCCGTTCCATAGTCGAGCAAAACATAATCGGCGATCCAGATAGGAATTTGCTCTTGGTTAATCGGGTTCACGGCATAAGCGCCCGTGAAGACGCCCGTTTTCGTCTTGTCGATAATCTGCCGTGACAACTGTGACTTGCCGAGGGTTTGCTCTACATAAGCCTCGACCTGCGCCAATTGTTCTGTTGTGGTAATCTGTTGCACCAATGGATGCTCTGGTGCCAAAACCATGTAAGTTGCACCATAGAGCGTATCAGGACGGGTCGTGAAAACCTCCACCTCGTACTCTGCGCCTACGACTGCAAAACGGATACGAGCCCCAGTGCTACGCCCGATCCAGTTGGCCTGCATCTTTTTAACCTTTTCCGGCCAATCGAGTTGATCCAGATCATCGACTAAGCGATCCGCATAGTCTGTGATGCGCAACATCCATTGCATCATGTTGCGCCGCGTCACTGGCGTACCGCAACGTTCGCAGGCGCCATCGACCACTTCTTCGTTGGCAAGACCTGTTTTACAACTGGGGCACCAATTGATCGGCATCTCTTTGCGATAAGCCAAACCCATTTTAAAGAGTTGTAAAAATATCCACTGAGTCCATTTATAATACTCCGGAGAACTGGTATTGACCTCGCGCGACCAATCAAACATGGCACCCATGCGATCGAGTTGCTCTTTAAAGTTTGCGATATTGCGCGCCGTACCGATGCTTGGATGAAGCTTTTTCTTAATTGCGTCATTTTCAGCAGGCAGGCCAAACGCGTCCCAACCCATAGGATGCAAAACCTCATAACCTGATAGGCGTTTGTATCTGCTCCACGCATCAGACAACACATAGCCACGCCAGTGGCCCACGTGCAGACCGGACCCTGATGGATACGGGAACATGTCGAGGCAATAGTACTTAGGCCGACCAGAGTCCGTTTGGGCCTCATCCATGTGGTGTTCTTTCCAAAATTCACGCCACTTCGGTTCGATGGCGCGAGGATCATAAGTCACCATGTAAATCCCTCCAATATATGCAAACTGACCTATAAGTACGCAAAAAGGAACCTTCATCCCATCAGGGACGAGAGTTCCTCCCGCGGTACCACCCTGTTTAAGTTGCGCAATGGATACGATCATTCGCCTTAAAGGCGACGGGGCGCAACTTCACTCTTGTCGACAAAGGGACAAACCAGCACTCCGGAATGAGTTTCACCCCATGGAAGCCTCTTGGCTCGCACCGACCGCCAATTCTCTGTACGCTCCACGTAGGTTACTGATTTCCGTCACCGTGCCTATCTTCAATTATGACGTATTATAGTATATCGAGGCCGGACGTAGCAACTTTTAAGAAAAAGGATCCATAGTTCGACCCATAAGGACCATCATGTACCCCGTGAATTTGCGACACCATAGTATTGAAGCAAAAAAAATCCGAAACTGCTGTAAATGCTTCCCCAGCAGTTTCGGACTCTCTAGTTGGCGGAGTGAGAGGGATTCGAACCCTCGATACGCCTTTACAGCGTATACTCGCTTAGCAGGCGAGCGCCTTCGACCAACTCGGCCATCACTCCACAAAATAAATGGCTCCCCGAGTAGGATTCGAACCTACGACCCTCCGGTTAACAGCCGGATGCTCTACCGCTGAGCTATCGAGGAATGTCGTATATAATCGTATGAAGTACTTAAAATGGTGGAGATAAGCGGATTCGAACCGCTGACCCCCTGCGTGCAAGGCAGGTGCTCTACCAGCTGAGCTATATCCCCAACTCGTCCTTATCGGACAACCGACGAGTGTTATTATATCAAGTAAAAGGCCGTAATGCAAGATCACGAGCCACAGGTTGATTAAAAAATTACGCCTTTAGCTTCGGGTCCATTTCTTCATGGTTCTCTGGCGTCACATCGCTATGATCCACAAGTTTGGCTCGAACTGCGAACTGCACAGCTTCGGAACGAGTGGAGACGCGGCATTTTGCGTAAATACGACGCAGATGGTTGCGAACCGTATTTTCGCTGATCCCCATTTTTAAACCGATTTCACGATTCGTGATGCCTTGGCACAGGTAGCGAATGACTTCATGTTCGCGTCCAGATAGTGGCGTCATGTGATGGAACTCCTGAACCTCTGTTGGGCGATAGCGAAACATGGACGATCCGATCTTAGCGAGCATCACGAGCGGCAGCACGACATCTCCTGATGCCAAGCGTCTGACGGCCCGAAGTAAACCATCTGCGTCAGTGGTATTCATCACGAACCCCTGAACCCCGTTTTGCCATGCATGACGAACAAAGCGCTGATCGGAGCAGCAAGTGATGACAAGGATCCGCAACGCTGGAAAATTGGACCTGACAGCTTGCAATAAGCCCCACATTCGCTCTTGTGGAACGATCCAGTCAATCACCAAAACTTGAGGATCTAATGTTCGTATCGCTTGTATGGCATCCTCGGCATCGATTGTATACCCGGCTACCAAAAACTCATCAGAAGACGTCAGTGCTGCTTTGATTCCCAGGGTAACGAGTGGTTGGTCTCCCACTACATACACTGATATTCCCTGCATGTGGCTCGCCTCGGTTCGAATAGCTTGCGACTTAGGTTAAATCGCTAAAAGCATTTCGTCATTCATGATCAGGACCAGATGATCACCTTGTTTCCAGACACCGCGAATCAACGAGCCTGCGCCTTCCCACGGTTCGATCTTATCGTTCTCAACGTCCAAAATATCCAAGGCCTCATCTACGACATACGCAGTCTGATCGATGACAATCATGCGCGTTTCCTCTGTCTCTTCGGTCGGCGCTAAACCCAGTACCATACGCAGGTCATAAGCCGTCATCACGACACCACGCAAATTTGTAACCCCGAGAATTTTCGAAGAGGATAGGGGTACGGGGCGCACGGGTTGCATCTTCTCAATCGAGCGCACATTATCTACTGGCAAGGCGTATTTTCCATCCGCGACCAAAAACATGACATATTTCAATTCTCACACGATCCTCTCCAAAGCCATCCACTTGGTTACAACTCATTCAAAAAATGCATTCGCATCCAAAATCAGAGCCACATGCCCATCCCCCAGAATGGTTGCCCCAGAAAAATAAGGGATGTGACGCAGGCGTTTATCTAGCGATTTTAAGACAACTTCCGCCTGGCCTAGCACCTCATCTACGACAAGGCCTATCTTTTTATCACCGCGCTGTAGAAAAATCGTCCAACCCGCGTCTGCGGGTTCTGGTTCATGAAAAATCTGCCTCGCTTTAACGACCGGAATGACCTGGTCTCTCCAAACCATCACCTGTTTACCTTGAAGCGTTTGAACCGATCTTTCCACCGAAACCTCAGATACGCTGGAAAGTGGAATCAGGTATGGATGGTCGCCGATGCGGATCATGAGTCCTTGCAGGATAGCGAGTGTCATGGGCAGCTGCATGATAAATTTGGTTCCCCTCCCGATTTCACTTTGAATGTCGACCTTGCCAGACAAGGCTTCAATTTTCTCTCGAACAACATCAAGACCCACACCTCGACCGGACAAATCTGTGATCACATCTGCGGTTGAAAATCCCGAAGCAAATAGCAAATGATAGATCTGCGAGTCTGTCAGTTTATCATCGCGGCTCACGATGCCACGTTCAATCGCCTTTCTTAACACCTTTTGCTTGTCAATGCCGATTCCATCATCTTCCACCTCAACAAATACATGATTACCCGCGGCGTAAGCCCGCAGCACCACTCTCGCTGTCGCCTGTTTGCCCTGACCTAGCCTGTCCTTGGCTGATTCGATACCATGATCTAGTGCATTTCGCAACAAATGCATAATGGGATCGCCAATTTCCTCTACGACAGTACGGTCAAGTTCCGTATCTTCTCCATACATGGAAAATGAAACATCTTTGCCTAGTTGCTGTGCAGTATCTCTCACCATGCGTGGAAAACGCCCGAACACAGTGCCGACTGGCACCATGCGTATCGCCATGATCAGGTTTTGCAACTCGTTTGATACGCGGCTCATGTGCGTTACCGTATCATCTAGGCCAACATGCGCAATCTCTCTTCTAAGGCTCTCTAAGCGGGTTTTATCGATAACAAGCTCTGACACCAAGTTCATGAGTTCATCCAACTTATCTGTATCAACACGGATAGTCGCTGATTTGCGACGAACAGTTTGCACCTGATTGCTATCGACGTTTACAATGTTTTCGCCGCGATCGATATGACCTGACACATCGCTACACTGTCTTAACTCCACTAACTCAACTTCAGAAACTCCTGTGATCGCACGATATATGGCATCAATGCCGCTGGTTGACCACATGA
>JAKACY010000250.1 GCA_021821025.1 Bacillota bacterium
AATATTCGTGGCCATACTCCGATTTATCTGACATCCCGTATTCCAAGTCATTATTTTGTCATATGATATTTTAGAATATAACATCCATGTAAGCAATGGCCCTAACTAGCGTAAGTAGGCTGGAGCCGAAATTGAGGCTCCAGAAATTTGTCTTACTGACACACTGCCAAATCCAGCGTGGCGGTCGCGCACGCCATAAGTCGCGATGAGACGAACGAGACCCATCGTCTTGCTGACTTCGAGTATCACTGACGAACTGGGACAACGGCACTAAGGTTCTTATACTCGTGCAAGATAGCCTCGTGCAAGGGATGCCCCTGGGTGATTCCGGTCGATCGCGTGATGATGTGCTCAATTCCGAACGTTTTGATCTGCTTTTGTAACTTGACAGCTTGCACATCGTCGTTGTGGCTATAAAGCAACGCGGCAGCAACGACCGTCGTCAGGTGCGTTGTCTGCAATCCACGCTCATAAGCTTGGAGCATCGGTCGCACCAAACGTTCAAATTTCCCTAATTTTCGGATAGGATTACGTGCCACCCGCACGATATCATCCGTCAGGTTAGGATTTCTAAAGCGGTGAATGATCTTTTCAATATAATGGTGATGCTGTATTGCATCAAAGTGGTACTTTTGAGTCAGCAATTGCCCCGTTTCGTACAGCACGATGTAGACCATCCTCCGTATTTCTGGGTCTTTCATCGCCTGTTGAATAGTGGTATAGCCCTTTAGATAGCCAAGATAGGCAGCGCTGCTGTGCCCAGTATTTACTGTGAACAATTTGCGCTCGACATATGGCAAGAGTGAGTCAACGTACTGAACACCTTTTATATCAGGGACAGGTTCGACCATGGTAGAGCGTTCTACGACCCACTCATAGAAAGGTTCAACTGTGACCTCTAACAAATCGTCCTGATGCACACTCGGTACGATGCGGTCCACAACCGTGTTGGGAAACGCGATGTAACGATTCGCTCGTTGATGCAAGCTGGGGTCCAAATGCGTATAGACCCATTTTTTGAGCTCAGTGCTGCCACCAACAGCATTCTCGCAGGCGATGATCGTAAGCGGACGCGGTTTGCGCCTGATCCGCTCCTCGATACCTTTAGCGATAACCCCTGCAATTTGCGCTAACACCGCGGCACCCACCGCAGTCGTAACCAAGTCCGCACTCGCTATAGCCTCGACCACTGCATTGATATTGTCAATGCTCGTCGCTGTCACGTGGTCTACCATGATCGACTCGGCAGTGCCATCGGCAATTCTTACACGATATTTGTGCCTTTGCTGCAAAAGTGAGATCTTACGCTTGTTGCGCGTGACAAAGCACACCTCATAACCTGCCTGGGATAATAAAAGCCCAATAAATCCTCGACCAATATTGCCTGCGCCAAAATGAACAGCTTGCATACATGCTCCTCCTCTCAAAGAGACGTTCGCGCCTCTTTGTAAAGTGCAAGACATGAAACGCGACTATTTATATGTGGAAATGTTCAACAAATCATGAAAATTCAGTTCTGTCAGCGAACCAACCATGTGATCGACCGGGTCGAATGGTAACAGCTTCGTGATGGAATTAGGCGCCACGACGCAGTAAATGCCTGCCGCCATAGCGGCTTTTGCTCCGTTTGGAGAGTCCTCGATTGCGATCGCCTCAAACGGTTGCACACCCAAACACGCCGCCGCCTGAATGTAGAGTTCCGGATCAGGCTTCACTTTCTTAACGTGGTCAGCAGTTCGGATACAGTCAAAATCATGCTTGATTTGTAATCGGTCTAAGAACCGCTCGACCCACTTTAACTTTGAGCTTGAAGCAACCCCGACCTTCAAGCCGAGCTCTTTTGCAGCCTGTAAATACGTCGCAACCCCGTCTCGCATCCTTTGCCCTTCCATCAAAGCGTCGTGGCGCGCGTGAATAGATTCACGAAACTGATCCAGATCGATGGGCAAATGCAAATCTGTCACCAGATACTCGTACGGATTAAACGTGTGCAGGCTTGTGCCGATACACTGGGAGTACATCTCCAACGTGAGTTCCACACCGTACTGTTCGTATGCGTCACGAAACGCAACATACCAAGATGTTTCGGTATCGATGATCGTACCGTCAAAGTCGAAAATTATTGCTTTAATCAAGGCTCATTCTCCCCCTTATGTGCATGCAACAAGTCAAAAGACAACAAAAAGGCGACGTGACGCACTGCGATGTCGTCACATAGGCGCACAGTCACAGATGATGAAAAATAACAAAGCGAAATACAGCACCGCACAAACCGTGCTCTCTTACGATAAAAAGTTGGTCATCATCGGAATTCATGAAAGGACGATGACATTTCTAATATTCGCCTACGAGGTTAGCTGACGGATTCGGCATCTTTTGCCTATGATGCATCGCGGGCGCGATCACATCAATTCACCCCAAAACTTGGGTCCCCCGTTCCATCTGGCATCTGCCACATGGATTCGGCCCTTATAAAAATGCCACTGCGGATATAATCGAACTTTGTTTAAGTGATATGATACCATACTTACACGAATCAGCCAAGGTCTTCGTTCACTATTTGACATGACGCTTGGCGAACCGCTTGCCGGTTTCATCTGAGGCCACTCCACGCGTCCACGCTAAGCTCATCAAAGCCTTCCGTGAGCAACTGACAATTGGACCAAGGCTTAGATTTTACTCTTCGAAAAGTCTCGTAGAATTCGCTTACGCTCCAATTCCGGTGTGCTTCCACACTGATCCCTAGGCGTAGCCATGAACTGGTATTACGAGTTTCGGGGCTAAACTAAATTTGACAATGCCAAAGGACGCGGAACCGTGTGCGTTAATGGCGCAACCACGGTTCCGGAACGGAGGTGAAAGCTTCTCTTTTGCTCGACCATTATACGAAGCCGTCATTCAGCGAGATTTCATACCACTTGATCTGCATCGCGCCCTGATTGCCGGAAGTGCTAAAGACATAATTTATGCCCAGCGAGTGCCCTGGGGTCACGACCGCCGCCACCGGGGTAAGCGTAAAATA
>JAKACY010000045.1 GCA_021821025.1 Bacillota bacterium
CCAACATATACCCAATCTCGCTTGGTCCGAACACCGAGAGTATCAATTTCCGTCTGAAGTCGGTCACGGCTATCAATGCGATCTTGCTCGGAGTCGTCCTCATTGTCTTTTGTCATGGCAGCATTTGGCAACTCCCAAAGGCCGGCGAGAAGTCCTGAAGCGGGCCGGCGACGCACTAACACCTTACCATCAACCATAAGCAAAATCGCTGTCAGCAGCGCGGCCTTGACCTTCACCCGTTTGGCCTTAACCGGTAATTCTGCCTGTGCACCAGTTTTACATGCGGTGCAGTAAGTCGCGACAGGGCACTCGCTACAGTGTGGGTTTTTCGGAGTGCATACCAAGGCACCTAGTTCCATCATCGCCTGATTAAAATCCCCCGCAGCATCTTCGGGCATCAATTTTGCTAACTGGGATTCGACAAGTTGCTTCGTCTTTGTCGTCCCGATATCTTCAGATAAGCCCGTAAGCCTCGCAAATACGCGCAAGACATTACCGTCTACAGCCGGAACCGGTACGTTATATGCAATCGACAGTACCGCGCCTGCAGTATAAGAACCCACCCCGGGTAGCTCCCTTATCTTTTCATATGAGTCGGGCACCTTTCCTCCATATCGCTGCTCAACCTCACGAACCGCTGCATGTAAATTTTTAACTCGCGAATAATACCCCAGCCCTTCCCACTCTTTAAGCACATCATCAGATGAAGCCGCCGCCAGGTGTTTTACAGTAGGGTATTTCGTGATAAATCTTGAAAAATAAGGGATAACAGTATCCACCCTAGTTTGCTGAAGCATTACTTCGGACACCCATATCCGATAAGGATCCTGTGACTGGCGCCACGGCAAATCACGTCGCACACTTCGATACCAAGAGATGATCGCTAAAACAAATTCGTGATTAGGCATAGTGTCCCCTTGATAAGTTTAGATCACGGTCAAAGTGCTGCATACTGAATATAAAGCCATATAACAAAAAGGAGTAACGCGATGGAAGATCGTTTTCAAATGGCAAGCCTTGATGCCAAAACCATTGAAAGAATCCGGAACTTAGAGCAGGATCTGTCGCAACAGACTGATCAACAAATCGTACTGGTGGCGTACACGGGAAGCAGCACTACACCCGACAGGGCAAATCAAGCTGAAATACCGACGCCATAAGACGCCATGAATATTGATAGTTTACCATATGGCGCTTATTCAGGAACATTTATAGGCAAACTCCGGTGCATGTGAGCCGCACAACTACACAAACTATTTGCAGGAGGTGTTGCGTGCTATGTGGGATATCATACAAGGTGCAACTTCCGCTTTGCGTGGGCCAACAAGAAAAACAAGACGTTTCAGCATGTTGCCAGCAATGATCGTCGGCGCAGGAGTAGGAATCGCCGCCTGGGAAATGGCTAAACGCCGCACTGCGAATATGTCGTCAGATGCACATGACACTGATCAATGAAGTATTATTCGTTAAAAAAGGGACCCTTGCGGCCCCTTTTTTATCTCAGCACTAGCTCCTAGTGTGCTATAATTCTAGGTAATTGTCTCATTTTAAAATAGACACTCAGGTTAGGAGGGACCCGGACTCTCGCTAAGCCGGATAAATCATGAATAAGAATGCAGATTTACGAACTCCTGCGTTTCCCCTCCCCTTTTTCACTTCGCGGCCTAATTACCACTGGTATGTCGTGGCCACTGTATGCATCGGAGCATTTATGGCAGCGCTAGATGCCAGCATTATTACCGTGGCGCAGCCCACGCTCACCCGGCAATTCCACGTATCGTTTAGCGCTACAGAATGGGTAGCGTTAGCGTATCTGCTCACTTTAACTGCACTCTTAGCTATGTTTGGGCGCATCGCCGATATCGTTGGCCGCCGTCCACTCTATACGCTCGGTTTTACCATCTTTATCATCGGTTCGGCCCTTTGCGGCGCTTCACCTAACCTTGCATTTTTGATCTGCGCACGCGTTTTGCAGGCTATCGGCGCAGTCATGCTCCAGGCCAACAGCGTCGCGATTGTGACGGCCGCCGTACCTAACAGCGTGCGTGGTAAAGCCATCGGCATACAGGGATCTGCGCTAGCTATCGGGTTGTCGCTCGGGCCTGCGATCGGAGGTATACTGATCAGCGCACTTTCTTGGCGTGCTATTTTTTACGTCAATGTACCTGTAGGAATCATCGGCACAACACTGGCCGCGCTTATCCTTCCGCTCGATAAAATAAAAGACACCGAAGGCAAGTCCCATTTTGACTACATAGGAGCCATCCTACTGGCCATTGGTCTAATCGGCATTTTATTTGCGCTCAATCAGGGCAATGAACGCGGCTGGACCTCGCCTTTTATTATCGCAAGTTTGCTGATCGGCATCATGAGTGGCGTCGGCTTCATATTTTGGGAAAAACGCCACCTCGCGCCCATCATCGATCTCTCCTTGTTCCGAATCGATCAGATCACGTGGGGTAACGCTTCAGGTGCACTATCTTATGCGCTGATGTATGGGGTCCTATACGTCGTGCCTTATTTTTTTGAAGAGGTCCTCAAACAAGGCGCCTCAACGTCTGGGCTTTTAACCACTCCCCTGCCCATCGGCATGATGATCCTCGCTCCTATGGCAGGAAGGATCGCCGATAAACTGGGTTCAAAGATTCCCACGATGACCGGCATGGCGATATCTACAGTTGCAACGATCGCCCTGATATTTCTTCAAGCCAATACATCCTACATCTATCTTATCGTCGCGCTATTTTTTATCGGGATTGGCATGGGTATTTTCACGCCGCCTAACAACAGCACTGTGATGGGCAATACACCAGCCAATCGCCTCGGTGTTTCGTCGGGTATGCTCAATATGTCTCGATCCCTCGGGCAAAGTTTCGGTATAGCCTATGCCTTTGCGGTGCTGCAGCGGATCGTGATCGGATCGGGCTATTCCTCGCTTAGAGCGCCGATACCAGTTTTGCTGAGAGCGTTTCAATGGTCATTTATCGCCATTACGTTGCTCGGAGTGGCTGCCTTTTTGATCTCATTGTTGCGTGGCGATGTCACCAAAAAGCATGACGCAGCAGGCCATTCAGAATCCTCGATGATCGACATTTAAGGAGGTTGTCAAAAGCCAAAAGGCGCTGCGGCAGTCATCGCAGCGCCCCATATCCACAATGTGTCAGCCTTTCATCGAAGAGAAAAATACATAAAGGACCAAGGGTAATGCCAATAATACATATATTCGCAGGATCCACATCATCGTCAATAAGCCACGGCTTAAGCGCCTGCGTTGCAGTGGGACTCGCCGTGCACTCGATAATTGTTCAGGTTCAAGAATGTCTCCGGGATTAAACCCATCAACCATGGAGCTCATGACAGGCACCCCCGTCCTTGACATCTAAATTTATAGTCTAATCGTACCATAACTTTTGTTCTCATGCAAAAGTTTTTCCCTCACACAACTTATATGCTTGAAATGCAAAGATTGTGCGCCCAAGTTGGTCTATGTCATAATAAAAGCGCGTTTCCACATATCCCAATTTAATCAGGAGCGATTGATGCGTGTCACTTCGAGCGGGACTTGAAGACGGGTTTTTTACGGCGCTAGGCATCATTGTTCTGATTCAGATCACAGTTGTGCTTAGCTCTGCCATTACTACTCGATTTCGTCGCCGTCGCCCGACCGATTCCCTGCAATACCCCAAGTCGATTGCGCAAATCGGAGATAATAATATCGAGATCTTTACGTTTGGCATGGATCTGTATGAGCGGATGCTTCAAGATATTCGGGCCGCAAAAAAAATGATTTTAATCGAATCTTTCATATGGAAAGGTGATCGCATCGGGCTAGAGTTCAAAGAAGCAGTGATTCAAAAGGCTCGAGAAGGCGTTGCTGTGTACGTGATCTTTGATGCGTTTGCCAACTTGGTTGTAAGGTCAAGCTTTAAAAAGTTTCCCTCTGAGGTGCATCTCTACCGCTATCGTGCTTGGTCGCGCCTTTGGGATGTACTCGATCCCAGACGGCTTGCTAGGGATCACCGCAAACTATTGGTAATTGATGAAGAAATTGGTTATATCGGCGGGTACAACATCGGGGACTTGTATGGAGAAAAATGGCGGGATACCCACATCCGCATCATGGGCTCGTATGCCCGTAATCTATCGGCATCTTTTATTGAGTTTTGGAATGAACACTCGCCGCGAGACACTTGTTGCGTCAAAGTCGACACGTCTCTTCAACCGCACATCAGGCTCTATGTAAACAACCCAACACGAATCATGTTTCCGATTCGGGCCATGTATATAGAGGCTATCGACTTGGCCAAAAATCGAATCCTGCTCACAACACCATACTTTATCCCTGACCGCTTTGTTCTGGCGTCGCTTATGCGAGCCGCAGTCAGAGGTGTTGATGTGCAACTGATCGTCCCCGAGAGATCCAATCATCTGTTGGCCGACTGGCTTGCCCGCACTTATTTTACAGACTGTTTAAAACAGGGGATTAGAATCTTTTTATTTCAAGGCACGATGATTCATGCAAAGACCGCGACCATTGATCAAACTTGGACAACGGTTGGAACGGCCAATCTCGATCGGCTGAGTATGGTTGGCAATCATGAACTGAACGTGGAGTTTTTCGATGAGACACTAGCCGACCAGATGGAGGCCATCTTTTATGCAGACAGGGATCATTGCCGAGAACTGCATCTGCACGACTGGCTCCATCGGCCACTAGCACAAAAGCTCGGAGAGTTGGTATTATCTCCGTTCTGGCCCTTCTTATGAATAGACGGGCGCTGCAAAGTCATGTAACTTCTTGAGTGATTGTTCATCAACTTGCGCATGCAAACTGTTTCCGTGCGCATCCATCGTAACGATTGCAGCAAAACCATCTACAGAGAGGTGCCACATAGCTTCTGGGATACCAAACTCATCCAGAAAGTCGACGCCGTTCACACCGTTTACGCAATGCGCATAAAATTGCGCCGCACCACCGATCGCGTTCAAATACACTGCTCCACAGCGTCTCAGCGCGGCTGATGTTTTGGCGCCCATCCCGCCTTTGCCAATAACAACACGGATGCCAAACTTGTCGATGATGTCCCCTTGATAAGGTTCCTCGCGAGAACTGGTAGTTGGTCCAGCAGCCTTTACCTGCCACAAACCAGCCTCATCTTTAAGCATCACCGGGCCACAATGGTAGATAACACCACCTTGCAGATCCACCGGTGCATCATGCGTCATCAGGTACTTATGGAGCGCATCGCGGCCGGTGTGCATCGCGCCTTCAATTACAACGACATCGCCGACCTTGAGGGCTCTGATCTCTTCTTCGGAAATCGGTGCACGCAGCACAGTCGCATGATCCGATAATGCCCCTTCAGTCTTGCGCAATGATGATGTGCCTTCTTTATAAAGCCAATGCTTAATGGTACCATCAGTCTCGCTGATTGCGATACCCTGGCGCCGGAATGCCCAGCAGTTATATGCAACCGATACATAAAAGCTTGCTGGAAGGCGGTTTTGGACACCGATCTTACAACCGAGCAGGCTTACCTTACCGCCAAAGCCCATCGTACCGATGCCAAGCTGATTGGCGGTTTCCATCACATATGCCTCAAGGTCAGCGAGTTCTGAGATCGGGTTGATATCTTCGAGTGGGCGAAACAGTTGCTCTTTGGCATGCTGATATCCACTCGTTCGATCTCCGCCGATGCATACGCCGACAAATCCAGCGCTGCAGCCCTGACCTTGAGCCTGATAGACCGCGTGAAGGATGCACTTTCTCACACCATCAAGATCCCGACCAGCTCTTCCCAACCCTTCCAAGTCGGCAGGCAAGCTATACTGGATGTTCTTGTTTTCGCAGCCACCGCCCTTTAAAATCAGCTTGACCTCAATATCATCCCTTTCCCACTGATGAAAGTGAATCACGGGTGTGCCCGGTCCCAAGTTATCGCCGGTGTTTTTACCAGTTAGCGAATCGACAGAGTTAGTGCGCAGCTTACCAAGCTTGGTCGCTTCGGCCACTGCGGCTTTGATCTGCTTTTCCATCACAATTTGATTAGCGCCTACGGGAACAGACAGCTCAAACGTGGGCATCCCAGTATCTTGACAGATCGGTGCCTCATCAGATTCTGCCGCAAGTATGTTGTCGACGATCGCATCGAGAGCTAACGCCGACTGGGTTCCAACCGTTTCCTGAACCTTGGCGAGCTCAACCGCACGCCTAACGTCTGGCGGAAGATTAGTCGAAGTGTCGATGATAAGCCTCAGTATGCTTTCTTGAAAATGTTGCATTTCATCCCATCCCTTTTTAGTTCACATGATATGGCGTAACAGGTTCGCTACGCTTGCTGTTTAGCTGATTTAGGTATGCGTCGATGATTTTACGAGCGATCGGTCCTGCAGATAGGTAGCCTTCTCCGGCGCCCGGTACGATCACTGCAACAGCAATTTTAGGGTGATCAAAGGGAGCGTAGCCGATAAATGAGGCGATGTCTCGCCCCTTAATTCCCGTTTGAGCCGTCCCTGTCTTGCCTGCAACTTGATAAGGATTACCCAAAAACACAGACCATGCAGTACCGTTTCGCAATTGTGTAACCCACAACATGCCTTCTCGAATCAGGTTTAGATCGCTCTGTGACACCGGGATTTTATTCAAAACAACCGGTTTAATGACCTTCAATACCTTACCATCCGGCGCTAACACTTCATGCAAAACTTCCGGCTTCATTCGATTGCCTGTGGCGATCGAGCTCACGTACTGAGCCAGACCGATTGCCGTGTAGGCTTGGTCCTGACCGATCGCCATATAGGCTAGGTCCGATAAGTAGCCGTTATCGTGAAAAAATCCTGTAGCTTCGCCAGGTAGATCAATGCCCGTCGGTGATGTCAGCCCAAAGTTGGAAGCATATTTCTCTAAACCTTTAAACGCTTGCACGCGCGGTCCGTTCATCCATTGATTGATATTGCCACTTGCCGGTGGATAATGACCTAGCCACAATCCCACTTGATACAAATACACGTCTGATGACTCTTCAATCGCCTGAGGAACCGTCACAGTTCCGAAACCCCAAGGCACCCACTCATTTAATTGAGTGTTTCCGACCATCAGGTAACCAGGATCATATACCGTGGTGTTCTGATTGATGACACCCTTCGTCAAGGCGTACATCAGCGTTAACGGTTTTTCCGTCGAACCAGGCATGAACGTTCCCGAGATCGCCTGGTTATAGGCAGCATCCTGTGTCTGATATTCCTTATAGTAGGCAGAACTGATCCCACCCACAAACCACTGCGGGTTGTAATAAGGATAACTATCTAGCGCAAGCACAGCACCGGTGTTTGGATCCATCGCGACAGCCATCGCCGTGTGGATCCAGTAGTAGCCCTCTGAATGCAGACTTTGAATCTGCGTCACAAGCGCCTTTTGCAGTACACCTTGTAAGTAGCCGTCGATATTAAGCACCAAGTTATCCCCAGGTGTCGCCGGTGGGTACAGTCCAAGGTTCTTAATCGGCACGTTGGCACTGTTAACCTCAACGCGCATCAATCCAGGCTTACCCTGCAACAACTGATCATACTGCGCCTCGATTCCGTCCAAACCGACTTGAGCGTTCGGCGGATACTTTAAATTCGTGTAATAGGACGTCTCGCTAGGAGGAATTGCTCCAATATACCCCAAGACATGCCCAGCCAGCGCGGCGTCGGGGTAGAATCGAATGGGCGTCGTGATCACGCTAACCCCTGGTAAATTGCTCGCGTGTTCTTCTACATACGATACCGCCCTTGGTGATGCATTTTGTAAAATCGTGACCTGCGGATTGCTATAAACCGTGTTTACTGGCATCTCTTTTAAGATAGCGGCTTTCGACATGCCGAATGGTCCCGCCAGTCGGGCAGCGATATCAGCGTTGTTTTGCACTGAAGAATCGAGCTTTGTATAAACGATGTTAAATGTCGGCTTATCCGCTGCCAACAAGTTATGATATCGGTCATAAATCCATCCGCGCGGAGCTGGCACCGTCAGCGTATCATATTCGTTTAATTTCGACGCCTGAATAAACTGCCCACCAGTCTTAACTTGCAAATATCCGAGGCGCAGGATCAAGACTGACATCGATAAAAATACTGACAGAACCAAAAAAACCAGGCGATACTCTACCAACCTTTTCTTAGGCTTCTCTGGCTTATTCGCCTTTTCCATCTGCACCCCCCGCTTTGTTACTCTATCAGAATACCAGGGTAACTATTACATTATACTTTGCGAGTTGTGCCAAAGACAGTGTAAAAGACGTATGCACAGGAAATCATTAGTTCGCAAAATACTCCGCTTGAACGGATAAAGCAACTGCTGCTGATGTAACCTAATGAGCGTAATGGACGCACCCTGGCGTTTTGAAAGGGGGAGATGTTCTCATGGCGAGGTTTTCGCTGGTGCTGGTGATCATCGGAGCGCTCAACTGGCTTCTTGTGGGATTGTTTCAGTATGATTTAGTGGCGGCGATATTTGGTGGACAGAGCGCCCTCATCAGCCGAGTTGTGTACACAATCGTCGGCTTAGCAGGGATTTATGCGATTTCACTGTTATTTCGGGATCGAGACGCGCGTTCAGTCGACTAAGTTTAAGCTTTATGAACAGCCTATGTAATCGTACCCTAACCATTAACAATGGGTACGATTACATGAGTGGTTTTTTTTACCCGCGCCTTGTCGTCGTTTTGGAACGAAATATTTTCGGTCGCTTATCCTCTTCATATAATGGCCGACGGATCAACACTCCCTTTAAACCCTCCCAGTCAAATGGGATAACAGGCCATAGATAGGGAATTCCAAACGATTTGGTCAAAGCGAGCAGCACGACAACACCGATAGATCCGATCACATACCCAACCACGCCCAACATCCATGTTAGCATGATCATAAAGAAGCGAACCAAGCGATTCGCGGTGGCGAGTTCGTGTGATGATGTGGCAAACTGAGCGATGAGAGCCGCGCCCATAAACACTAATACTTCTGGTGTCACCAGGTTCATCATTACAGCAAATTGTCCAAATACTAGTGCCGCTACCACACCGATTGCAGTTGCAAGGGCAGTTGGTGTATTGATCACAGCCCGTTCAAATAAGTCCACACCGATCTGAGCCAGTAAAAACTGTAATCCAATCGGAAGTGGCAATGGCTTTGGAATGACGAGTTCCGCAATCGTTTTCGGCAGGTGGTTTCCAAACTGCGACATCAAGATAAAAAAACCTGGCGAAAACACGGATATAAATGCGCCTATCAGCATCACCCAGCGCATATAGGTACCATTGATTGGATATACATGGTAATCCTCGGGGTGATGAATGTGATGAAAGACGGTTGTCGGAGCGATGATCACTTCTGGTGTCGTATCGACAATGATGACGATCTGTCCCTCCAGTAGTGCAGTGCTTGCGACATCCGGCCTTTCTGTATACCTTGCGATGGGATACGGATTCCATTTGACGTGTGCCAAAAACTCAGACACGGTTTGCTCACCCATCGCTACGATGTCCGTATTAATCGATTTAAGCTTTTGTCTCATCATATTGACTAGATCATCGTTCGCCACATCCTGCAAATACATAAGGCTAACGTCAGTCTGTGAACGCGTTCCGATCTGCATCAACTCGGCGCGCAAGCGTGGGTCGCGCAGCCGACGCCTGATGAGTGCAACGTTCATCAGCATTGTTTCAACAAAGCCATCACGTGGCCCCCGAACCACCCGTTCGACCTCAGGTTCTGAGATGCTGCGCATGGGGTAGATTCTCGTGTCAATAACCAGGACTTCAGAAAACCCATCCAAAAAGATCACGAGCGGTCCGGATAATATGAGTCGCACCGCATCCTTCATCGTGTTGATGATCTGAACCTGAACAAAACCTATCGTGACGTTCAGATAATTTACCAAATCATCGATGGTAAATGAACCGTCGGGGTGACGCTTGACAAACTCCTTAAGTGTCATTTCCATATTCTCAAGTATAAGCACCATATTCATCGTTAGAAAAAATCCGTTAGCAGTATAGGCAGTCATCGAGATTTTCTCAAATTCAAATGGCTTAGCAATCAAGTCCCAGCTGATGCCGATTCCGAGAAGATCCTTTAAAAATGCATCATTCTCGCGTAAAGATGATGAAACAGCCACGTTTTCTAAGGATTCCATCGTTGTAGTCATGATTCGTCCCCCTCTACAGGAAGTATCCCTTGTGGGTCGAATTGGTATACCAGTATTGGAAGTCCAATTTTATTTACATTTTCATGAAACTTTTTCTTTTAGAAATCGTCTATATGTGTATACTAAAAGTAGTCAGAATCGGGGTGATTGATGTGGGCGTACATAAATTAATCACGATGATGTCGACCATCGCATACGTGAATGCGATCATGTTCTTTTTCATAATGAGCCCAATCGTAGAAGCGCAGATCCACGCAACCCCACGAAACTGGCGCATGCATAATGTCGGTCACCTTGTGACGTTTGCATACCCTAAATCATTCGTACCGAACGACGATGGAAGTCGGTATATTGAAATCGCTGGCGGCGGCTTAATGAATGCCTCGCATACCGACTTTTTACTGTCCCTAGCAGTGGCTATCGATGCTACGCCAGGACTAACCGTCGAAAAAGCTGCTACAAAGCTCAAAACAATGTTTCATCGAGATCGCCTATTAACCGACCGAATGACCCCATTCGGTCTTGAACTATCCTTCGCATTTTCGGGTCATACAGAATATAGCGTGTTCTTATCACCACTACGTCACGCTGTAAGAGAGATCATCGTAAACAACTCGGAAACTAGACATTTTGATCCAATCATCAAAACCTTCTTGGCAAGTGTCCATAACGTGATAAAATAAATGTGAAGATTGAATATTCGAATTGAGGTGATCATGTGCTTTCAGTAGCACTACTCAGTCGGTGGCATGTCCACGCAAACGATTATGCCAGGCAGGCCCTTGCCAACCCAAACATTGAGATTCGCGCTGTTTGGGACGAGAACAAAACACGTGGTCAGGGATGGGCAAACGAATTAAACGTACCATTTTATGACAACCTGTCTGATGTTCTGGCAGACTCCTCAATCCAAGCGGTCATCGTAGCCACACCGACCAGCATGCACAAGGAGGTCATGGTTCAAGCTGCGCTAGCTGGCAAGCACATTTTTACGGAAAAGGTTTTAGCATTTACTGTATCTGACTGCGATGAAGTATTCGGCGCAGTCGACAAGTCAGCCGTGCAGTTCATGATTTCTTTGCCGCGGCTGACAGAACCATACTATTTGTACGCGCAACAGGTATTGGACGAAGGTATCTTAGGTACCCTCAATACGATACGCTGCCGTGTCGCGCATAACGGCGCACTGCCCTTTGAAGGTCACCCGCATGGCTGGCTGCCAGCTCACTTTTTTGACCCAGAACTGTGTGGTGGAGGAGCCCTCATCGATCTTGGAGCACATCCTATCTACTTGACGAACCGCTTAGCCGGCCCTGCCAAGTTTGTCACGAGTCGGTTGAAGTCGATCCTGGGTAACGCTGTTGATGACACATCTGCAGTATTGGTTGAGTATGAGAGCGGGGCATTGGGAATTATTGAAGCAGGTTTCTCATCTAATCACTGCCCATTTACACTTCAATTATATGGAACAAAAGGCACGCTTTTAATCGAAAACTCTGTCGTTCGGATCAAAGCTGAGTCATTAGGAACAGATGAGTGGATCACCCCCGAGCTGCCTAAAGGCCTTCCTATGGCCATGGAACAGTGGGTCCATGCTATCGAGCAAGGCGTGGCACCGACCATCACGCGGACTGATGCCCGACGCTTGACGGCCATCAACCAAGCTGCCTTGTTATCCCAAAAAGAAGGCCGACTAGTCGACGTTTCCTCGCTGTAAGCAAAAAAACGTATCTGCAGATACATAAAAGAGCATCCGGGTGGCGCTGCCACCCTTTTTTGTTCTTGCAAAAGTTAACCCACTTATCCGATAATAGACCTTACGCAGGCAGCTGCGTAAGAAAGAAGCGGGAGATGAGCTGAGTTGAGTGGAGCGAAGGCGTACAGTGAGTTGTATGAAACCGCTGGCGGCATTCAAATTTCCAGAAATATTGAGCACATAGCGGTGCCTGGCGCGATGGATCAAATTATGTCAGACCTTGACATCTATCGCGGAGCAATATTTTCGAGCAGTTACGAATATCCCGGGCGCTACACGCGCTGGGCTTTTGGATTTACAAAACCACCTTTAACGCTGACAGCCTGCGGTAGGGAGTTTCAGTTGCAAGCCTTGAATGAGCGTGGAAAGGTCCTTCTTTCCCTAATTCTCCCTACTCTATCTACAGTTTCAGCAATCAACTCCCTGCAAGTTTCAGAATCTGTCATTAGTGGAACTGTGACCACGGCAGCGCATGTATTTGCCGAAGAAGACCGTAGTAAACAGCCGTCTATCTTTTCCATTATCCGTGCTCTTAAGGAGCTTTTTTACAGTGATCAGGATGAACATCTCGGCTTTTATGGTTCTTTTGGCTATGACCTCGTGTTTCAATTTGAAGACATTCCTTTGGTTCAAGTCCGAGATTCACGCCATCAAGACTTGGTACTCTATCTGCCCGATGACCTGATCGTTGTAGACCATCAGTTCGAACAGGCTAGGCGAATTCGATACGAATTTGCTGGCGACAACCTGACCACTAAAGGACTTGTAAGAGATGGAACCCCCACATCAACAAAAGGCCAGCGGCCGGCTGTCTCAGGCAGCGACCATCGGCCTGGGCAGTATTCTGATCAGGTGCGACAGGCTATCAAGTCATTTTCCCGTGGAGATCTGTTCGAGGTGGTTCCAAGCCAAACGCTCTACGAACCCTGTGAGGAATTGCCGTCAGTTCTCTTTGAGAGGTTAAAAGAACGCAATCCAAGCCCATACGGCTTTTTGATCAACTTGGGTAACGAGCATCTGATCGGCGCCTCCCCCGAGATGTACGTTCGGGTTGAAGGTAAAAGAGTGGAAACATGTCCGATCTCTGGCACTGCTCCGCGAGGCTCTAATCCGCTAGAAGATGCCGAACTGATCCGTGAGTTACTGAACTCTATCAAAGAGGAATCCGAGCTCACCATGTGCACAGATGTGGATAGAAACGATAAATCGCGCATTTGCGAGCCTGGCAGCGTTAAGGTGATCGGCCGACGTCAGATCGAGATGTATTCTCGCGTCATTCATACAGTGGATCACGTTGAAGGGTATATGCGCGAAGGCTATGATGCGCTCGATGCTTTTCTTACACACATGTGGGCCGTCACTGTGACTGGGGCTCCAAAACGCGCTGCGATTTCATTTATCGAGAAAAATGAGCTATCACCCCGCCGTTGGTATGGCGGAGCGGTTGGGTTCCTAGGCTTTGACGGCAACCTGAACACGGGGTTGACACTAAGAACCATTCGCCTCGAAGACGGAGTTGCCGAAGTCCGAGTTGGTGCTACACTGCTTTTTGACTCTGATCCTGAAGCGGAAGAAAGAGAAACCCGGCACAAGGCTGCCGCGCTACTTGACGTGATTCATTGTGGTACACGTCCAGCGAAAGCAGCGAAAACCGTACCGCATCGCAAATCGGCGAACGTTCAGGTGCTGCTAGTTGACCACCAAGATTCGTTCGTGCATACACTGGCCAATTATCTTCGGCAAACTGGAGCAACTGTCACGACCAGGCGAGCCGGTTTTGACTTATCAGCGCTCAAAGAAATAAAGCCTGACTTAGTCGTGCTATCTCCAGGTCCTGGTATTCCATCTGATTTCGGGATAAACAAAGTTATCGAAGCATGCGTCTCACTGAATATCCCTGTCTTCGGAGTATGCCTGGGTTTACAAGGGATCGTAGAGTATTTTGGAGGAAAGCTTGGTTTGCTTGACTATCCAATGCACGGGAAATCTTCACAGATCAAGGTTCTCCCTATAGATCGAGGCACATTTAAAAATCTGCCTGAGTCATTTCGCGTGGCGCGCTACCATTCACTGTATGCGATCGAAGATGAAGTGCCTGAATCGCTTCACATCACTGCCGTGGCGGAGGACGGTGTGGTTATGGCGATATCGCATGACTCCTTGCCGATTTGCGCAGTGCAGTTTCATCCAGAATCCATATTGACATCAGATGGTGATCATGGGCTGACCATCATTGAAAATGTAGTCGAAATGCTGACACAACAGGCGTTCAGCGTCCTTTCAGAGTAAATAACACGGCCGCACACCTCTAAATTAAGGCGTGCGGCCGTAGCTTTCCAATCATTAAAATCCAAGTTTCGCTCGCGCTTCTTCTGTCATGCAATCTGGTGTCCATGGTGAGTCCCAAACCACATCCACTCTCACGGACGAGACGTTCGGCACATGCATGACTGCCCAGTTTACAGACTCACTGATACTGTCATGCATCGGGCAACCGGGCGTTGTCATCGTCATGCGAATAACCAAGTCACCGGGGGCTGGCTCCAATATCTCCTGAATTAAACCCAATTCGACAACGTTTAATCCGAGTTCCGGATCTAATACCTGAGTTAGAGCGGACAAGACTAAATCGCGGTCAATCATGGCTTTCACCCTTCTAGCATCTAACTTTAGAACTAATTATATACCTTATATCATCTGCCCACCTGTGATGACCATCACGAGTCCTCTTTAAGGCTTCCAAATAACGACTCCAAACGCAGAAGTTCACTTTCAACCAGTTCAAGTTCAGAGGTAGAGGTTCGATCGGTATTTTTCCCTGCCAGCAACAGTCGCATACCTAATAGTGAATTGCGCACCTCGTTTACCAATGCCCATGAAATCGTATGAGAGCCGTGCGGCAAGTTCGCTATCTCGGTCCGACGTCTACGGACCATTACCTGATGCTCACGGCCAAGCCAAGCGATGTAAGAGCACCCGATCAACCTCACTACAGTATCCGCTGATCGAACTTGACTGACACCGCCGATCAGCGCGTGAATGATGGTGACTAGGATACCACCCGCCACAGCTGGTAAAAATCCTATAAAGTAACCGCCAGCGCCCGCAAGGATGACTTGCAGTACGGCATATAAGTTATGA
>JAKACY010000251.1 GCA_021821025.1 Bacillota bacterium
CGAACAAATTAGTGCTTGGCGTGCCCTTTTACACACAGGACTGGGCGATTGCAAAAAGCGGAGGTACTCTTTCGAGCATCCCTCTTTCCCTTATTCAACAAAGTCGCATCTTGGCAGCGCACCGTACGCTCGGCACTTGGAACAAAGCTTTGGGACTACACGTCGTATCTTTTACCTACGCCCATGCACATCACGTCATATGGGTAGAAGATAATCGATCACTGCTTTTGTCAACGAGTCTAGTCGCGCAAGACCACTTGGCAGGCGCCGCAGCTTGGTACTTAGGACTAGAGCGCCCGTCCACGTGGGCGTCCTGGGTAGAGAGCATACATTCGGCCATCTCCTGACGTAAAGAGGCTATTTCTCGGCATAACGCCTCGAAATAGCCTCTTTCAAATCGTGCGACGAGTCCTAGCCGCGAATCTTCCTTAGCACATCGAAGATCTCTTCGTTATCCGGTTGTTTGTCAATCGGATGCACATCGATAAAGCGAACTACGCCTTCCCCATCGATGACGAATAACGCCCGCTCATTGAAGCCTTCCTGACGCAGCACGCCAAATTTCTCAGCAACTGCACCATGCGGATAAAAGTCAGAGCAAAGCGGATACGAGATACCACCAATCGATTGCTGCCACGCTTCATGGCTCGGAACGCTGTCTACGCTGATACCCAAAACTTGGGTATTGAGCTCTTCGAAACGGGATAATTCATCCTCGTACGAAGGCATCTGCGCGCCTCAAACAGGTGTCCAGTCGAGCGGATAAAAAGCGATCAACACATTCTTTCCGCGATACTCTGATAAGGTTACCGTACGCCCGCCATGTGCCTTGAGCGTAAAGTCGGGCGCCTTATCCCCGACTTTTAGGGTCTTAGTCTGGGTGGCTCCTTTTGGCATAAAATCGCCTCCTGTATGTAAAGATTTGCATTGCATATCCATTATACTATATCCACAATTGCTGCGATAATTTACGCCATGTTAAACGCGCATGTTCACGAAGTTTCGGCAAATCCGGAACGTCAAGTTCTTTGATGTTGCTACGCTCACGCAGCATCGCAAAAACGCTCTGCTGATCCCATATCCCGGCGCCGATACCAGCCAACAGTGCAACACCAAGACTGGCGCAGTCTTCTTCGTGCACATATACCCGCGTTCCAGAAACAGCGGCCTGTAAAGACAAGAAGGTATACGTGCCATAACCGATACGCTCACAATGAATCGCATCGATTTGAACTGTCGTGACGCGCGAAAACTCATCGAGCAGATCCGCGGCCGTAAATGCAAGTGCACGCAGGCCAGCCATATAAATATCTGACGCAGAGGTCTCATCAGTGATGCCAATTATCGCGGCACGTTCCGTAGAGCTTTTGGAAAAATTGGAGACGACCACGTCGCCATCGGAAATAGCAGCTGATATTTCTGCATACGAAGGAGACTCTGACGCGAATTGATCTACCCACGCAAGCGCGAGTTGCGGAACAAAAAACCGCCCGACCAAAATATGGTCGTCTGTTCCAAAAGGATTGACCGATGCCTCTTGCGTAAACAAAAGAGTCCCAGGAAAGCTATGAATGTTTGCGCTTAATGCGTGAGAGCGAACTGCCGCAAAACCATCCCGCTCATAACTCACATAGGCTTCGCCTGCAGTTTCGATACCCGCGCCCAAGTGCGCAGCCGACTGATGATTCGTGACAGCTGTAACGGGGATTCTAGCCCCATCAAGATATACAGCAGAAAGCCTTCCGATCACGCCAACCGACCGCACGATCCTAGGAAGTTTGACCATACTGATCCCGAGATCCTGAAGCCATTTTTGTTCACCGTCAGTTGCAACGTCTTTTAGCCTCACTAGGTCATGTCCGGCATCGAGCACTAAATTCTGCCCTTGTGTCAAATTCCAAATCAACCAACTCTCGATGCCCCCTATGATAATCTGATGGGTCGCCGATTGCGACGAAATGTCATAGCTGGCAATTCGACTCTGCAGACTCTTTAGCCGAACATCTGGATTCCCTACGGCATCGGAAAATGGAATAAAGAAGCTAAACAGCGGTAACCCAGACACGGCTTCCCAAGCAACGACCGCATGCGGCGACGCGCTCACGCCGATAGCGCACACATCATAAGGGGATATACCAGCTCTGCGGACTACGATTTCGAGCAGTGTGATCGCGCTTGTCAAGATCTCATCCGGACTGATTGCATCAGGTGGCGATGAATTATCAGACAGTGGACGTACAGACGACGACATCAGACGGCCCGCACGATCATAAACCGCCGCAGTCAAAGCCTTGTCTCGATAAGACAGCGACAGAACACAGCCTTCATCCATGCTTTACCTCCTATAATGGCCAACACATTTATACAAATCATCTTTGATCATACGAGAGCCATTATATCATCCAAATAAAAAACCCGCCGCATGAACGGCAGGATCAATCATAGTGAAATTTGCAACACAGACGGTACAAAAGCGCGCGCATACGAGCTGTCGTTACGAAATGACTCAGGTTGCCCGACCCCGATGAACTGAAAACCAGCTGCTCTAGCGGCATATAAATCAGCTGGTGAGTCGCCGATCACACAAACTTCTTGTGGTTGATAACCTATGCTTGCAGACCGGTATGTAAATGGATGCGGCTTAGATAGAGAATTTTTCTGCATCCCCAACCGTGCTTCTTCTACCATCACATCATCGATCGTACGAATTCGAGCTCGATCAAAATACGAAAGCAACTGCAACCGCGCCAGAGGGCGGAGGGCCTCATCACGTGGGCGTCCCGTACCGATGCCGAGCACCATGTCGGCTTCTTTCCACCCTTGCAGCACGGCCGCGACTCGCTCCGGGGCGTCCAAGGAAGTTTCATACTGGATAAGCCCTTCGCGAAAGATTGGCGATAAAGATGTCGGGTCGCCGAGGAAATACTGCTGAAACCTGTTGGTTACCACTTGTAGCATGTTCTCACCGGGCCAGAGCCGCCTCATG
>JAKACY010000252.1 GCA_021821025.1 Bacillota bacterium
GTTTTTCACGATTCGCCTCGTTAGCGTCTCAGGAACTTCCTCATCGCGCACTCTTCCCAAATAGAGGCTCGCAACTTCTGCACCATCTAGTCCAAGATAGTCCGCATAGCTTCGAACGAACCCGCGCGCATAGACCGTACCGGGAAGAGACTTAAGGTCACCTTGTTCAATAGATACCAGATAGCGTCCACGAACCTTAGTCTCTTCCACAGCCTGATTGATCGTAAGTCCCCTGGATTCCCGAGTGCGCCGTAGAAGTTCACCCAACTCTCGCAGGCGCACCGCCTGCGGGCTGATCTCTCCTGCTCGATTATCTCCACCGCTGTGCATGTCGCCGCCTTGCAACATGCCACCCCCTTCACGACTTAAAAGACGTCCAGAGTATCGGCGTAAGCCGTACATTCACATGCCATGACGCAAATTTTCGTAGGTGATTTCTTCATCCGCTGTATTGCGAAGTTCTATCACACGATCAAATGTGCTCCAAGAATATTCGGTGTTTCTCACGAAGATATCCGGATGCTCAATGACAATGGGCGCTTGCAACCGAAGTATCCTGCGCACAAGCCGCAAATGATCTTCGTTCCCTCTCATTGTCGACACAATACCATCTATGATATACACGTGGTCATCTACGGAGAATTCTTCTTCCTCAAGCTCAGTTCGAACAGTCTGCTTTAAAAGTGTGGAGGAAACAAAGGTCCACCGCTTACCCGCGTAAACGCTCGCCGCCACCACGGACTCCGTCTTCCCTACTCGTGGCATGCCGCGGATTCCCATCACCTGTCGTCCAGGAGCCCGCAGGTGTTCACCCATAAAATCGACCAAGATCCCTAAGTTGTCACGGGTAAATTTATATGCCTTGTATTCTCCGTAGTCTCGCTCGATCAGTCTTCCATGACGAAGCGCCAAACGATCAAGCAAAGTGGGGGGACGCAGTGCCGTCATCGTGATATTTTCCACTTGTGAAAGCAGTGGCCGCAGCGTATCGATCTTCGCGAGATCATCCGTCTTAAGCAGAAAACCGCGCTTTCTCTCTTCAACACCAGAGAGCGTCACGATATTGATCGACAACATCCCTAATACAGAGGCAATATCCCCCAATAATCCAAAACGATCCTTATGTATGTGGTATTCAAGGTACCACTCTTGCATCAAAACCCACTCGCTTTTCAGTCATCATTCATGACCTGGCATCTTTAGACAGTATAGCAAATAAGGTGTTTGAATGCACTGCAGACCGCTTGGGCGGATTCAACCGACACACAAATTTTTCATATTGCTATCCCGATTATCGGCCTAGTATTCTTTTTGTCTTACAAATTGACCAAGACAACTAATTAGCACTTGCTACGACTCCCTCAATTTCGCATAATGGAGAACGAATGAGGTGTAGAGAAGATGAACATCAACCAAGACCACCGCAACTTAGCAAAAGCCTTGCGGCAGCTAAACTTTTATTTGGAGACGATCAATCTGCCATTTACGGCGAGAGACCTGTACCACAGCGCCTATGAGGGCCCACTTGAAGATAGATTGTCCGATGAATGGTTGGACCACTTGGCCACGTTACCAGAGGTTGAAAGTGCCTTACAGGAACCATTCACTACGCATACGATTGCAGAAACCCTGATTCAATCCGGACATGAGGCACTTTTAAAAGAGCTAATCTCGCGCGTCCGTCATGCCGATATCAGTTTTGCGCAAGCATACATCGTCGGCGTCGACAAACGCAGAAAAAAATAGCGTCTTCAACCTAGAGGATTGTATTCAGCAAACGCCTGAGCTTCCAATGCTGTACCCACATCGTCCATATGCGCCAGTTGCCGTGTGAGAAGCACCCCTTGGTCTGCCGCAAACGCGGTGACTGCCATGCGCCGCGCTGCATCCTTACCTAAGCCCGCTGCCATGACGTAGTGGCCGTTTGACTTAATATACAACGTCGCATAATCGACACGAGTAAAAGGCAAATCTTCATACGATGCCAGTAAGAACTGGCTTACGATATCGTCGCAGATGGAAGCTGCGTCGGTCAAGTCGCCTAACGATGCCACCGCATAGATGGCCACTCCCCCATCCGTCAACTTTCGTAGATAAACCTCCTCAATCTGAGGCACGAAAGTAGCGAGCATCGTACTAATTCGCTCCTCTATCTGATTAGACACCGTTTGGCCGCTAAACGTCACAGATGATACCGGGTGAATAGACGAGTCTGTCCTCGTGAGGGGCGACGTGGCATGACTATCCATCCCCCCGATCCGTCCCCCATACCAAAGTACCGCTACTGATATCACCAACAAAAACGCACTCGACAGCCCCGACATCCATGAACCGGTTTTGTGCCATGCATTGCCTCTCGGTCTGTTCATCAACCGCCGCATCCCTGGTCCTCCTTTGCAAAAAGGGGATCATGCCCCCTTATATACATATGCCTTGGACCTGACAACCTTGTCCACAGAGATGCAACAACAGCGGACAGTATTTATCCTAATGATGACTGACGCAAAAGCCACTGCTCCCTCGTGATCAGCACCTCTCGAGGTTTACTGTTATCATATGGCCCCACGATTCCCATTTCTTCCAACGAGTCCACAATGCGCGATGCGCGCGCATAGCCGATCTTTAGTTTGCGCTGCAAAAATGATACAGACGCCTGCTCAGATTCAACCACCAATCTCACAGCCTCTTCAAACAGAACATCCAGGTCATCAGTGACGGCTGCTTTTTCATCGATCAATGAACTAAAATCATCCACATACTGCGCTTCTTGTTGTCCCTTGACGGCCTCTACTAAACGTTCCACCTCCTATTCTGACAACAACGCACCCTGTAACCGTATCGGTTTCGAGGCGCCGACAGGCATATAGAGCATGTCCCCCCTGCCTAATAATTTTTCTGCGCCTGTTGAGTCTAAAATAGTGCGAGAGTCCACACCAGATGATACGGAAAATGCAATTCGAGACGGAATGTTTGCCTTAATAA
>JAKACY010000253.1 GCA_021821025.1 Bacillota bacterium
ACGCTCATGCTGCCCTTCCAGGTCACGATGGTGCCGCTGTTCATCCTCTTCAAGAACCTCGGCTGGGTCGGCTCCTTCAAGCCGCTCATCATCCCGACGTTCTTCGGCAGCGCCTTCAACATCTTTTTGCTTAGACAGTTTTTTATGACAATTCCCGTTTCATTATCGGAAGCCGCCTATATGGACGGCGCTAATGAATTTACCATTTTTTTGCGCATCATCTTGCCCTTGGCTAAACCAGCTTTGGCTACGGTTGCGTTATTTCAGTTTATCTACGCTTGGAATGATTTTTTAGGACCGCTTATTTATTTAAATGACCAATCGCTGTATACCGTATCGCTCGGTCTTCAGACCTACGTCAGCTCGTACGGAACACAGTGGGGGCTGCTGATGGCTGCTTCAACAGTTGCCACACTACCTATCATCATCTTGTTCTTTTTGACGCAAAGAACGTTTATTCAGGGTATTTCGTTGTCTGGACTAAAAGGTTGAGAGGATTGAGTTGAGCGTGCCAGTTTATTACGATGGACAAACACAGCAATTTCACTTACAGGCAGGGCAATGCAGCTATGTTATGCAGCTTTACAAAGGTGCCTATCTGGTACATCGGTATTTTGGACGCTCGTTGTCAAACGTGTCGATTAACCAGCCGCTGATCACTGTGGATCGTGCCTTTTCTCCGAATCCGGATCCGGCGGATGAACACTTTTCCCTTGATACGGTGCCATTGGAATATCCCGTGTTTGGTTCGTCCGATTTTCGTCTGCCCGCCATAGAGGCAGAGTTTGATGATGGGTCTTCCATTCTTGATTTGCGGTATGTAAGGCATCGCATTTTGCCGGGAAAGCCGCAATTGATCGGTTTGCCAGCTACGTACGTTGAGCGCGAGGAGGAAGCACAAACCGTAGAAATCGATCTTCAAGATGCTCCTACTGGACTTGTCGTAACACTGCGGTATACAGCCTTTGCGCACCACGGTGTCATTGCGCGATCGGTCAGTGTCGCGAACCACGGGGTTCAGAATATAAGACTCAAACGCGTACTATCCGCAGTATGCGATTTTCCCAGCGAATCCTATCATTTAATCCATCTCCCAGGTGCACATGCCAGAGAGAGAGAGATGTCCATTATACCCGTTGGCCGCACCGCGCAGTTTCTTGAAAGCAGGCGCGGGGCAAGCAGCCATCAGCAAAATCCCTTTTTCGCCTTGGCGACACCCTTTACCACAGAAGATTACGGCGATGTGTTTGCCTTTTCTCTGGTTTATAGCGGAAACTTTTTGATGGGGGTAGACACCGAACAATTTGGCACAGTCCGTGCGATGGCGGGTATTAATCCCTTTGGTTTTGGATGGCTGTTGCGACCTAGCGAGACTTTTCATGCACCCGAAGCCTTGCTTGGCTATTCCCAGCAGGGGCTGGGGGCAATGTCACGTGATTTTCATCGTTTATTTCGCAAACGACTGGTACGCGGGGCATTTCGTGATCAGGTGCGCCCTGTGCTGATTAATAACTGGGAGGCCACCTACTTTCACTTTGACCAAGATACCTTGTTGGAACTTGGACAGAGCGCATCGCTTCTTGGGATAGAGCTGTTCGTTTTAGACGATGGATGGTTTGGCCATCGCGATGATGATCGGAGTTCCCTAGGTGATTGGAAGGTGGATATAAGAAAGCTGCCTGAAGGCTTATCAGCGCTTGAAAAGGCACTGCGCGAGCAAAATATGCAATTTGGAATATGGGTTGAACCCGAGATGGTATCGCCAGACAGTGAATTATACCGAACACATCCCGATTGGTGTTTGCATGTCGGTGAGCGTACGCGTTCGACGGGACGGCATCAATTGGTGTTGGATTTTTCTCGATCCGATGTCTGTGAGGCCATTTTGGATCAATTGACTCGTTTATTGCAAAGTGCGCCAATTCGTTACGTCAAATGGGACATGAATCGGCACATGACGGAAGTCGGATCGAAAGGATGGCCTATAGACCAGCAGCGCGAAATCGGGCATCGTTATATTCTTGGCTTGTACTATGTTTTAGAAGAACTCACGCGGCGCTTTCCTGCGGTTTTATTTGAGAGTTGTTCAGGTGGCGGAGGACGTTTTGATCCTGGAATGTTATACTACATGCCGCAAGTGTGGACCAGTGACAATACCGATGCGATTGGCAGGCTATCCATTCAATTTGGAACAAGCTTGTTGTATCCGTCCATCACCATGGGTGCCCATGTCTCAGCTGTTCCCAATCATCAAGTAGGTCGTATCACGCCTGTTGACACGCGCGGCCTGGTGGCCATGATGGGTAATTTGGGTTACGAGATGGACGTTCGCCAACTCACCGACTTGGATCGTGAAAAGGTATCCGCTCAGATTCTCCTGTACAAAGAGATTCGCCAGCTTGTCTTGTTTGGCGATCTTTATCGTTTGCGTCATCCACATACGCAGCGCGATGCAGCATGGATGTATGTGAGTGAAGACCGGGATGAAGCATTTGTGACCTATGTACGTATATTGGCTGTTGCCAATTCTCCAATGGATAGGCTCATTTTGCGCGGACTTGAACCGCAGACCGAGTATCACGCCAAATTACTTGTGTATGACGTTTCCTACGAAATTCCGGATAGTATGTTGGACGTGACTGCCCGCGGTGATGAGTTAATGGCTGTTGGGCTTATGATTCCGCATCTGCACGGTGATTTTCGCGCCTGTGCCTGGAAAATCGTGTCGCAACCGGTTTCGTGATATACTAGGTACGAAACGTAAGCGAAAGAGGGCTTTTTTTGATACCGCTAACGCAGTACTGCATCGAACAACCGCGTAAGGTGTGGTGATGATTGCATTCGTGTACGCATTTGCAACCGATAATGGATCATGAAAGGAAACGCAAAAATCATATTTTGCTACAGTCAACAGGGGATGGTGAATGGTCAGCTATCTTTGAAATGGTTGACGAAATCGATGTGATGAACGC
>JAKACY010000046.1 GCA_021821025.1 Bacillota bacterium
TAGATACAATTTGTAGCGTAGACGCGAATCGGATCATTTTGATCGATTTCCCTCATAGGAACACGAATTTCAGGTGTGGAGCCTTCAATGTAGATTTTTTTGCTACCAGGGAAAAGACTGTTATAAAATGACATGATGTACCTCCTCGCTCGATGAGCGGGCTGAGAATACCTCAACCAGAAAAGCCGTCGCATAAGTGCTCGCGGCGGCTTTTACACAGGATTTCATGTGTAATAACAAATTCCTACGCTGGCATTATCCAGATCAGGTTGACGGTCGGCGACCTAATCGCCCTCTCAGCCCGGTATGCCGAGCTCCCGTTATAGTATCGTATTGTAATATATAAGATAGCATCCTCTGATAGAAAAGAAAAGTATTTGGCATGGAGTGGACAGAATGAAGATTCATCTCTTGCGGCACGGTCAAACTGACTTTAACGTGCAAGGGCGGATACAGGGGCAAAGAAACGTCCCATTAAACAGTACAGGCAGACAACAGATTGAAAAGTTTTGTGACTCGCATGATGGTGGGGTATCCGAAGTTTACACCATCATTCTGACAAGTCCGTTACGACGAGCGCTGGAATCAGCGGAGATCTGCTCTGAACGCTTCGGGATTTCGATGATATTAGAATCGAGCTTTGCTGAGAGGCGTTTTGGAATCATGGAAGGTATGACAAAACAAACAATTTACAGTCGCCTTGGCATACGGGACGTTGAAATGCTCCAAGAAGGTGATGGAGTCGAGTCGATGGTCGACTTTCGTGAGCGGATTAGGGATGGTATGGCCTTCATAGTACGCCAATATGAGCAGGAAAGGATTTTGATCGTCACGCATGGGAGTGTCATTCGGCTGTTGTGCGAAATGTTTCCCTGCATCCAGCGATGGCCTGAATCAAGCGAATCGTTTACACCATCAACCGAGATTATACCCAATGGTCACCTTGTTGAAATTGATTTTTCTCTGCCGTTGCTGAGGGCTTTACAATTAAAGTAGCCCTGCATATAATGATCTCAAAGGTCAAATATAGTCAAAGTCAAATACGAGCGATTACCTGAAGAGCATATGTTATCTTCAGGACACACTAATCATGAGATCTGCTGATATTGGGGGGATTACATGAGTGAAAAGCACAGCGGATATCATTGAGTCATACTTATTTGACATGTTGCGTAGCAGCGATGACGGCATGGTTGAGTTGCAAAGAAGTGAGCTTGCCGAGAAGTTTTCATGTGTGCCATCACAGATTAATTATGTGATCGCCACTCGCTTCACTTTAGAAAAAGGATATGTGGTGGAATCTAAGCGTGGCGGCGGAGGGTATATTCGTATCCGGCGCATCGCGCCAGAGCATATCAATCTAATCGGGCAGATCGTACAGGCTGTCGGCACACATATCCCCCAAAAGGAAGCGGAAGATATCGTATCAAGGCTTGAGACGGATGAGGTTCTCGCGCCTCGCGAGGCTGATGTCCTGAGGGCGGCATTGTCGAGGGACGTGCTAGTGCTGCCATTGCCGGATCGAGATGTGATTCGTGCCCGCATCCTGCGGGCCATGTTAGTGGCGGTGTTTGCGCACTTAGAGTCCGATGATTGATTATTGAAGGGGGTCTTCAGTATGCTTTGTGAGCATTGTGGGAAGCGGCCTGCGACGGTGCATCTCACCGAGATCGTCCAGGGGCAAAAGAGCGAATATCACCTTTGCGAAACGTGTGCCCGCGAGAAGGGTGAGGCGGCGTATCAGGCGATTGCCGGCGCATTTTCCGTAAATCAACTCCTATCTGGGCTCATGAATTTCGACCCATGGGTGCAGGAAAGAGTGGAGACCGCGGCGCCGCCAAGGTGTGAACACTGTGGGATGACATTTAACCAATTTTCCCAAATCGGAAGGTTTGGCTGCCCGCATTGTTATGATGCGTTTTCGCCTGGGCTCGATTCCTTGCTAAGAAAGATCCAGAGCTCAGACCAACACGTGGGGAAGGTGCCAAAACGACGTGGTGGCGCGATCGGTATGAAAAGAGAGCTACAAAAGTTGCGCCTAGAATTGCAGCAGCGCATCGCGGAAGAGCGCTTCGAAGAGGCGGCGCACCTGCGGGATCGTATCCGTTACTTAGAGCAGCAGACAGGCACGTAAGGGTGAGATCTAGCGTTCGCTAGCTTACGCCGATAATCAGGATAGACTTTTATGCCGCTTCGCGGCACCAAACACGGGAAGATTATACGGCTTACGCCGATAATCAGGACAGGAGGGACGAACATGTCACTCGGAGATTTCCTTTCACAGTCCGGGAGCAAATGGCTAAGGGATGAAGGGCCGGACTCGGATATTGTCATCAGCAGTCGCTTGCGGATCGCGCGCAATTTGGCTGGGCAGTCGTTTCCGACGATTGCCACAGAGAAGGATCAGCGGTATGTGTTAGAAGCCGTGAGACAGGCGGCGAGCGGGTCGGCTGTTCGAAGGCTAGGCGAGTTTGAAATGCTCGTGTTAAAAGATATTTCGGATCTGGATAAGCAGGTGATGGTCGAAAAGCATGTGGTCAGCCCTGCACTCGTAGATGCGCCTGGCGGCGCCGTGCTGCTTCGTAAAGATGAAGAGATGAGCGTCATGGTGAACGAAGAAGATCACTTGCGGATGCAGTGTATGCTGCCAGGCTATCAGTTGGATCAGGCGCTCAAAATGGCGGATGAACTCGACGATGCTTTTGAAGAGACGTTGGACTTTGCGTTTGATGAAAATAAAGGCTATCTGACGGCGTGCCCGACGAATGTTGGAACAGGCATGCGCGCATCGATCATGCTGCATCTGCCAGTGCTTGTGGTGACGGGCAACATCAACCGCATCCTCTCTGCAGTGACGCAGGTTGGCCTTACGGTGCGTGGCATCTATGGTGAAGGCAGCGACGCGCTGGGCAACTTGTTTCAGGTGTCTAATCAAATCACGCTCGGGCAAAGTGAGCAAGAGATCCTCAGCAACCTTCATGGGGTGGCGAACCAGATCATCGAGCATGAGAGAGTCGCACGCCAACATCTTCTTAGAGAGGCTCGTATGCGCGTTGAGGATCGGGTGTGCCGATCATTTGGAATCCTGGCGTATTCACGGCAAATCGATTCCAAGGAGGCCATGCAGCGCTTGTCGGATGTGAGACTGGGAATTGATTTGGACATCATAAAAGGCGTGTCGTCCAGCATATTAAAAGAACTGATGGTCGCGACACAGCCAGGATTTTTACAAAAATACTATGGGCACGAAATGAGCCCCGGTGAGCGTGATATCAAAAGAGCGGCGCTCATTCGTGAGCGACTGCGCATGGATAGTCAAGGCTTGAAATGACTGATACAGGTAAATGCTAACCAATATCGAGGAGGATGGTCATGTTGTTTAACCGATTTACGGAGCGAGCGCAAAAGGTCTTAACCCTCGCGCACGAAGAAGCGGTCCGTCTTGGACACCCAGGCGTCGGCACCGAGCACATCTTGCTTGGCCTCGTTCGTGAAGGCGAAGGCATTGCAGCTAAAGCGCTGCTGAGCCTTGGGCTGAGCAGTGATAAGATTCAACGCGAAGTCGAAAAGATCATCGGCCGCGGTCCGGGAAATACGACCGGGACCACTTATACACCCCGTGCCAAGAAAGTCATCGAATTATCAATGGATGAGGCGCGCAAACTAGGCCACAACTACATTGGTACGGAGCATATCTTGCTTGGTCTGATCCGCGAGGGTGAAGGCATTGCAGCGCGGGTTCTGAGCAATCTCGGCGTGAGCCTCAGCAAAGCTCGTCAACAGGTCCTGCAACTTTTAGGCGGCGAAGCGACTGAGGCAGGAAACGATAATTCCCAGTCCGCGAGCACGCCGACGCTCGATAGCCTGGCGCGTGACCTCACCGCGCTTGCCAAAGACTCCAAGCTCGACCCCGTGATCGGGCGCGCTCATGAGATCGAGCGTGTGATTCAGGTTTTGTCGCGGCGTACGAAAAATAACCCCGTACTGATCGGGGAGCCTGGTGTTGGAAAGACTGCGATCGCAGAAGGCTTGGCGCAGCGTATCGTAGCCAATGAGATTCCGGAAACGCTGCGCAACAAGCGCGTCATGGTGCTCGACATGGGTACTGTGGTCGCTGGGACGAAATATCGTGGTGAATTTGAAGACCGCCTGAAAAAGATCATGGATGAGATTCGCAGCGCTGGGAATGTGATTTTATTTATCGACGAACTGCATACGCTCATCGGTGCAGGCGGTGCAGAAGGGGCGATCGATGCTTCGAACATCTTGAAGCCGGCTCTTGCACGTGGTGAACTGCAGTGCATCGGGGCTACAACACTCGATGAGTACCGCAAACACATTGAGAAAGACGCCGCGCTAGAGCGCAGGTTCCAGCCGATTAAGGTGGATGAACCGAGTACTGCAGAGGCGGTGCAAATCCTGCACGGCCTTCGCGACCGGTATGAAGCGCACCATCGCGTCAAGATTACCAATCAAGCCGTAGAGGCGGCGGTTCGTCTGTCTGACCGCTACATCACGGATCGCTTCTTGCCGGACAAGGCGATCGATCTGATTGACGAGGCGGCATCACGTGTACGGTTGCGAACGTATACGGCGCCACCAAATTTGAAGGAATTAGAGACTAAGCTAGAAGAGATCCGATCGGAAAAGGATTCTGCCATTCAGGGCCAGGAGTTTGAGCAGGCAGCATCTTTGCGCGATCGGGAACAGCAGATTCGCGACGAGTTGGAGCGCCGTCGCTTAGAGTGGCAGCAGCGCCAAGATTCTCACGATGTGGCGGTTACGGACGAGGATATCGCGGAGATCGTATCAAGTTGGACGGGTGTACCGGTTAAAAAGTTGGCGGAAGAGGAATCATCGCGCCTGCTAAATATGGAAGAATTGCTGCACAATCGCGTCGTCGGCCAAAATGAAGCGGTAGCCGCAGTGTCTCGAGCGATTCGCCGGGCGCGTGCGGGTCTGAAAGATCCGAAGCGCCCGATTGGTTCGTTCATCTTTCTTGGTCCCACAGGCGTCGGGAAGACAGAGTTGGCGCGGGCGCTCGCGGAAGCCATGTTTGGGGACGAAAATGCGATCATCCGTATCGATATGTCCGAATACGGTGAGCGGCACACCACGGCGCGCCTAGTCGGAGCGCCTCCGGGATATGTTGGCTATGAAGAAGGCGGGCAACTTACTGAGAAGGTTCGTCGCAAGCCTTACTCGGTTGTACTTCTTGACGAGGTCGAAAAAGCACATCCTGAGGTGTTCAATGTGCTCTTGCAGGTGCTGGACGATGGCAGGCTGACGGATGGCAAGGGGCGCACCGTTGATTTTCGCAACACAGTCATCATCATGACGTCAAATGTCGGTGCACAGACGATCAAAAAAGGCGGGCCGCTCGGGTTCCAGACGGCGAAAGACGCGGCCTATGATGACATGAAAGAGCGTGTGATGGAAGAATTGAAGCGGACGTTCCGGCCAGAATTTTTGAACCGGATTGATGACCTGATCGTCTTTCATCCGCTGTCTGAAACGGATATTGAACACATCGTCACACTTTTGGCAGAGGAGCTGCAACGGCGTCTGGATGAGTACGGCTTACACTTCACGCTGACGGATGCGGCAAAGGCGTTTCTGGCGAAAGAGGGCTTTGATCCGCAGTACGGCGCACGACCATTAAAACGCGCCATGCAGCGGCATATAGAGGATCATCTTTCTGAGGCGCTGCTGTCCGGGGAAATTGCCCGAGGAGATAGCGTAGAGATCGACGTGAATCCAGATGGCGGCCTGCGAGTGACCAAACTGACTGAGACGGCGCCCGTTAACAACTGATTGATACGTTGATCGGCGCCTTGCACGGGACGATATGTTGGCGCCGGCTGCGCCGATGTTCACTTGGCGTGAGACGATGTCAGTCTCACGCCACTTTTATTCTTCTATATATAATGGCAGATGATTGGGCGCATGCGTTATATTGGAATCACTATGAAAAAAGCGAAGACTCGATTTGTGTGTAGTGATTGTGGGACTGAAACAGCCAAGTGGTTTGGCAAGTGTCCAGGATGCGGCGCTTGGAGCACGATGGTCGAAACGGCCGTAGATGAAGGTGTTTCACACAGGTCGGGGCTGTCTGATGTGCGGACGGCCTCTTCGCCACGTCTGTTACAAGAAGTAGAACTTACTGACATAGCTCGCTACTCGACGGGCAGTGAAGAATTTGACCGTGTGCTTGGGGGCGGGATTATCCCAGGGTCGCTCTTTTTAGTCGGGGGCGATCCCGGAATCGGGAAATCTACGCTGCTGCTTCAAACTGCCGAGCGTGTGGCGCTCTCCGGGGGCACCGTGTTATACGTGACGGGTGAAGAGTCGCCGCAGCAAGTGAAATTGCGTGCAGAGCGCCTCACATCTCACGGCACTTCTCTATATGTGTTGGCAGAAACGGATTTAGCACAAGTGGAAAAGCATGTGCAGGGCCTAAAACCGATATTCTTAATTATAGACTCCATCCAAACCATGTTTCGATCAGACTTGCCGTCTGCGCCAGGCAGTCCACAGCAAGTGCGCGAGTGTACATTAACGCTTTTACGTATGGCGAAGGATCTTCCTGTGGCCACCTGCATCGTGGGTCATGTCACGAAAGACGGTGCGATCGCTGGCCCTCGCTTGATGGAACATATGGTGGATGCCGTGCTCTACTTTGAAGGCGATCGACACCATCGCTTTCGCGTGCTAAGGGCAGTGAAAAACCGGTTCGGGTCGACGAATGAAATTGGCATCTTCGACATGCAGGCAAATGGGCTCATGGATGTCGTCAGTCCGTCAGAATTATTTCTGTCCGAGCGATCGATCGGGGCCGTTGGTTCTGCTGTAGTGGCTAGCATGGAGGGCACGCGCCCGATGCTTGCTGAGGTGCAGGCCTTGGTGACGCCAACCGCGTTTGGAACTCCGAGGCGCATGGCATCAGGCGTGGACTATAACCGGGTGACGCTGCTGATGGCAGTTCTTGAAAAACGTGTAGGGATGTACCTGCAAGGGCAAGATGCGTATGTGAATGTTGCAGGTGGCATGAAAGTGGAAGAACCCGCGATTGATCTTGGCATCGCAATGGCTATCGTCTCGAGCTTTCGCGACCGGGCGATTCAGCCAGGAGTTGTATTCGTGGGTGAAGTGGGCTTGACAGGCGAAGTGCGTGCTGTCATGCGCATGGAGGATCGTGTTCGCGAGGCTCAAAAATTGGGGTTTAGCCGAGTGGTGGTCCCTATTAAAAACGTTGAGGGTAAATCTTCGCGGCATTTTGACAATATCAAAGTTATCGGTATCGGCTCACTGCAGGACGCCATTCACGTGGTTTTGGGAGAGTGACGACATGCGCGACAAAGAAGAGGTCATACGGGAAGCCACACTGATGAAGATTTTGCGCATGGTGGCGCCCGGTACGCCGCTGCGCGAAGGGGTCGACAATGTTCTACGGTCCAAGACGGGTGGGCTCATCGTGATCGGGTATGATGATCAAATGCAATCTCTGATCGATGGTGGTTTCTCGATCAATTGTGACTTCACACCCGCTGGTTTATACGAGTTGGCGAAGATGGACGGCGCCATCATTTTGTCAGAAGATGCACGGCGAATCCTCTTTGCAAACACCCAGTTGAATCCCGACCCGTCAATTGTAACGCGAGAAACAGGAACGAGGCACCGGACTGCGGAACGTGTGGCCAAAGAAACAAATCGGCTTGTCGTCTGCGTGTCGCAAAGGCGCAACGTGATCACGCTCTATCAAGGTAACTTTCGGTATGCGTTAAAGGACTTGAGTGGCATCGTGACAAAAGCCAATCAGGCCATGCAGACCTTGGAGCGTTACAAGTCAGTCTTAGATGCGACGCTGTTCAACCTCTCGGCGCTAGAGATGGAGGAACTTGTGATGCTGCAAGATGTGATCGGCGCGCTGCAGCGCTTTGAGATGGTAATTCGCATTCGCGGCGAGATCAAGCGGTACATCGCTGAACTCGGATCTGAGGGCAGGCTCGTGTCTATGCAACTTGAAGAACTGGTCGCGAAAGTTGATGAAGAGGCCTACCTTTTAGTCAAGGACTACTCGGCAACAGGTTATGCGCTCACGCCGCACCAGGTTTTGACTGAACTTCATCAGTTAGATTCGGATGAGCTGTTAAACGGTCAAATGATCGCGCGTAGTCTCGGTTATGATGAGGTCGCGAATCTCTTGGAACAGGGTGTTTCATCGCGTGGATTTCGCGTATTGCACAAGATCCCCAGGCTCCCGCAACCGGTGATTGAAAATTTGGCGGGGGAATTTTCCACGCTTGGAAAAATCGTTTCTGCCTCGATCGAAGAATTGGATGAGGTGGAAGGCATCGGAATCGTTAGGGCGCGAACGATTAAAGAGGGCTTAAAGCGGATGCACGATCAGGTGCTTTTGGAACGAAGCCTGTAGGCAGGGGGACTGATGATTTGATTAAACTTTTACCTAATTTTTTAACTCTTGGCAACTTAATTCTTGGTATGATCGCAGTGATGCTTTGCCTAAGCGGTGAGTATCAGGTTGCAGCGATTTTGGTTGTAATCGGTATGGTGGTCGATGGACTCGATGGTAGAGTGGCTCGAGCATTAGGGGTACAAAGTGATTTCGGACGTGAGATCGACTCGTTGTCTGACATTGTCACGTTCGGCGTGGCTCCGGCAGTGATCATGTATGTGGCGGAGCTTCATACGCTTGGAGTGACTGGCGATATCATCACGGTGCTGTTCCCAGTGGCTGGTGCCCTTCGCCTCGCTCGGTTCAACATCTCGGTAGGGCGCACCAACTACTTTGTAGGCCTGCCGATTACGGCAGCTGGCGGGATACTGGCTACGTTTGTGTTGTATCGGGGACTTATTCCTTTTTATTGGTTGCCGATTTTGACGGTTGCCTTAAGTTACTTGATGGTTAGTAGGACGCGCTACCCCAACTTTAAGAAGGTGGGTCTGCCGAAGACCGCATTTGCGGTCCTTCCCATTTTGGTGATATCAGTCGCCTACCTGTTTTTTGAGCATCGAGACATCGTACCGAGCATCATATTCTTGATATTGGGACTGTACGGTGGGTATGGCGTGTGGCATGATGGTCGCGCATATATGAGACGCCGTGCCAAAGAGCGTGTGCGTAGAGTGCAAGAGTAACGCAGTGTAATCTGACCGGAAGATAACAGCGTTGACCCATTTAATTTGCAGTGCTAATCTTAAGAATATACTTCACGGCATTACGCGTTTAAACATTCAATTGTTGACTATACTGAAGTACAGGAGGTGACGAATTTTGGTTAGAAAAATCGTACAGGTATTCTTTCTGGTGACAGGGATTGCACTTGGAGATTCGTATGGAGATCGGCTTTTTGCACTTATTCATATTCCTATATTCTCGTGGGAATCCATAGCGGGGTCCGTGCTCGGCGGATTGATTGGCCTGTTTATTGGCACTCTTTTTGTGGATCCGTTTGTCAGCTGGTTTCGTTGGTTAGAAGACAAGCTGATGAGCGCGCCGCTTTTAGATTTGGTTTCGGGTGCGGTCGGTCTTATTCTTGGGTTGGTGATCGCGTATCTATTGACGCCTGCGATCGGTACGATCCACGTAGTTGGTGGGTTTATTCAATTTTTCGCGTCTGTATTACTTGGCTATCTGGGTTTCCGAATATTCTTTTCGCGTCGCGAAGAGATCGTATCTCTGTTGCCATCCATCATCAATAGAGGGAGTCGGGAGCGCGGTGGAAAAATCCATCACAGTCCGCAGATTGTTGGAGAGTCAAAGATTCTTGATACAAGTGTGATCATCGATGGTAGGATCGCCGATATCGTGCAAACTGGATTTTTAGATGGGGTTTTGGTGATACCCTCGTTCGTGCTTGAAGAATTGCAGCATATTGCAGATAGCTCGGATGTCTTAAAGCGCAACCGTGGAAGGCGTGGACTGGATATCCTGAACCGCATTCAAAAGGAACTGAAAGTAAAGGTACAAGTGTTAGAGATCGACTTTGAAGAATTATCAGAGGTCGACTCCAAACTTGTGAAGTTGGCCAAACAAGTGAGTGGCAAGGTTGTCACTAATGACTTCAACCTGAACAAGGTTTGTGAATTGCAGGGGGTCTCCGTCTTAAATATTAACGACTTGGCCAACGCTGTGAAGCCGGTCGTGCTGCCCGGTGAGGAGATCGCGGTGAATGTGATTAAAGACGGCAAGGAGTTTGGACAAGGTATCGGTTACCTAGATGATGGCACGATGATCGTGATTGAAGGTGGCAGAGAGTACATCGGCAATCGCCTAGACGTTCTAGTAACAAGTGTGCTTCAGACATCTGCCGGTCGCATGATTTTCGCTAAGCCGAAGTTGCTTGAAAAGGCTTTGTAAATATCCGTCGCGCGATCACTTAGGCCTTCAAAAGGTCTGTGATCGCGCCTTGCTTTGTGAGTTAGGGGTTGTTTTTTTGGAAGGTTTTACGGGTGAATTTGAATTACATAAGACATCACAGTCGGCGACGTGGGATGATGTAGACTTTATTCTCATGGCAGCTGGCACGGGCAGTCGAATGAAGTCAGGTGTACCTAAGCAGTGGCTGACTTTGTGCGGTCGTCCGCTCTTTTTGTTTGTGGCAGAAAGGCTGATCTCGTTCGGGGCAACATCGGTGATTATCGTCGCGCGTTCAGACGAATTGGCTCAGATGGAAGAGAGTATCGCTTCGGCACGACTGCCATTTTGCCGTGTTACAGCAGGAGGCAAGGATCGTCAGGAATCTGTGTGGTTCGGGATGCAACTCGCTACGAGACATTACGCAGCTGTGCACGATGCTGCCCGCCCATTTGTGGAAAAGGCAGATGTGGAAGCAGCCCTGCAGGAGGTCTGCAAGTGTGACGCAGTGACGCTCGGACATCCTGTGAGGGATTCTTTGAAAAGGACAGATGCCTTTGGGGTAATCTGCGAGACTATTGACCGCCGGAATACGTGGCAGGTTCAGACGCCGCAAGTTTTTCGCTTGGATCTTTTGTGCAAAGCGCATGAATTAGCCAGGCACGATGGATTTGAAGGAACAGATGATACGGTACTAGTAGAAAGAATAGGGCACTCCGTTAAAATCATCCGTAGTTCCGCGTGGAATGTGAAGATCACAGAACCTGAGGATCTGGATTATATGAAGATGTGGGAGGCTTCTTTGTGCGAGTTGGATTAGGATTTGACGTGCATCGATTTGCGAAGGGTCGCCCACTCATCCTTGGCGGCGTCGAAATTCCAGGTGACATGGGACTCCTCGGTCATTCGGATGCGGATGTGATCATTCATGCCTTGATGGATGGGATGCTTGGGGCGCTTGCGCTTGGGGACATCGGTGATCATTTTCCTGATACGGACATGCGTTATAAAGGGATTTCCAGCGTTGAATTGTTACGGCATGTCGTTGCATTCACCATGCAAAATGGTTTTCAGGTGGGCAACGTCGATATCATGGTTCTGGCGGAGGCGCCAAAGCTTGCTCCTTACAAGCAGGAAATGATAAACTTGCTAGCGCGCGAATTAAAGGTTGAAACGACTGACGTGAGTTTGAAGGCTACGACCATGGAACGCCTTGGTGCAATTGGTCGGCGTGAGGGAATCGCTGCTCAAGCTGTGGTCTTGATGAAGCCTGTGCAACATGATGAAGCTCTGGCAAAATGAGGTGAGCCAATGAATGTGCGATTGCGATATGCGCCGAGTCCGACAGGTCATTTACATATCGGTGGCGCGCGAACGGCCTTATTTAACTACTTGTTTGCGAAACACGCGGGAGGCACGTTTATCCTACGCATAGAAGACACGGATATCGAACGCAATGTGGATCGAGCAGCAGAAGAATTTGCAGCGAATTTGCGCTGGTTGGGCATCTCCTGGGATGAGGGCGCCTTTGTAGGTGGGGATTATGGCCCGTATGTATGCACGAAACGCCTAGATATCTATAAAGAGTATGTGGAGAAACTTCTAGCACAGGGTCTGGCATATCGCTGCTACTGTTCTGCAGAAGAACTTCAACAAGAGCGGGAGACGCAGCTTCAAACTGGCAGCATGGTGCAATACTCGGGTAGTTGCAGTCATCTGACGGAAGAACAGCGCCGCGCATTTGAAGATGAAGGTCGCACACCCGTAATCCGCTTTCGTGTTCCTTCTCACACTGTGAGTTTTAATGACATGATCCGTGGGACGCTCAGCTTTGAGTCATCGTCTGTCGGTGGGGATTTTGTGATCGTCAAATCAAACGGGATTCCAGCCTACAACTTCGCCTGCACGGTGGATGATCACTTGATGCAGATCAGCCATGTGATCCGCGGGGAAGAGCATATCTCGAACACGCCTCGCCAATTATATATCTATGAGGCGTTCGGCTGGGAGCCTCCGATATTCGGCCACGTATCTTTGATATTGGGGGAAGATGGAAAAAAACTCAGTAAGCGTGATGAGTCGATCGTGCAATTTATCGAACAGTACCGGGAGATGGGGTATCTTCCTGACGCGCTGTTCAACTTTCTGGCGCTTTTGGGGTGGTCTCCGGGTGGCAAGGAGGAGATTCTGACCAAACAGCAGTTGATCGAGTCATTCGAGTTTGATCGTGTGAGTAAAAGCGGCGCATTTTTCGATTCAGTCAGGCTCGCGTGGATGAATGGGCACTACTTAAAGGAAATGAGCGCTGAAGATCTTTCGGTCCTAGTTGAGCCTTATATTCGTTCGTATGTCGAAGGTAAAGAGTGGTTCACCAAAGAGTGGCTGATTGAATTTACGTCTCTATTTAAAGATAAGATAACGTGCTTATCAGAAATCCCGGCGATTGGCCTCATGTTTTTGGTCGATCAGGTAGCGCCAGATGAGGAGGCCAAAAGCTCTTTGTCACTGCCGCATGTTGCAGACCTTTTGCAAGTTTTCATCGAACAGGCGCGAGTGGTCGACGAGTGGACGCCTGATGGTATGAAGGCATTAGTGAAAGCTGTGCAAACGGCAAGTAACGTTAAAGGCAAGGATTTGTTCATGCCGCTGCGAGCGGCGATCACGGGTCAACTTCACGGTCCGGATCTCAACCGTTCCTTGGTGCTGTTAGGAAAAGAACGTGTGATCAAGCGGGCGCAAACCACGCTGGCACAATTTATTCACATAGAGTAAGATAGAGAGTGTAATATGTGAGATCGATCGTTTGGAGAAGTACAAGGTCTGCCGCTCTCAGAGAGCCTTTAGCGCGCAGCGCGGTGTGAAAAAGGTGAGCGATATCCTTGGAAATGCACCAAACGCGATCGGGAGGAACGGAGAACGCAGGATAGACTATTATACGGCTATGCCGATAATCAGGGTAGCGTTGCCTGTATGTTTTCCTAGTAATACCCGACGGGTAGCCCGTTACAGCGGTCGAGTGTGTGCAGAACCTTTTCTGGCCATGTATTTGCTTGTGGCCTGAGAGTGTGCGCAAATCAGAGTGGAACCGCGGTTCTCCCGTCTCTGGCTATGCCGGGGACTTTTTTGTGTTCAAAAAGCGAGGTGTGCCACATGTATCGGCAAATGATGGAGGACATTGACATCGTGATGCAAATGGATCCGGCAGCCAGGTCTCGCTTCGAAGTGTGGCTGACATACGCAGGGCTGCACGCTGTGTGGTTGTATCGGATCGCGCATCGTCTTTATGTGAATCAGTGGTATACCTGGGCTCGCGCCATTTCGCAGTTTGCGCGCCTTCTTACCGGGATTGAAATCCATCCTGGCGCAGTGATTGGTAAAGGTCTTTTTATTGATCATGGCATGGGTGTAGTGATCGGCGAGACGACCGTGATCGGCGATTATGTTGTCTTGTATCAAGGCGTTACGCTCGGCGGGACTGGTAAAGAAAAGGGCAAGCGCCATCCGACGATCGGCAACCATGTGCTCATCGCGACGGGGGCAAAAGTGCTAGGCTCACTGACGGTGGGTGATTATGCAAAGATTGGCGCAGGATCGGTCGTGCTGCGATCTGTGCCTGCAAATTCTACTGTTGTCGGCATTCCAGCGCGCGTGGTCGTCTTAGACGGGCGGCGTGTCGATGAGCTGGACCAGACGAACCTGCCGGATCCGTTCAGTGATCAGATCAAGTTGATGCAAGATCGGATCGAACATTTGGAACGCCGACTGGCAAGGCTTGAATCAGAACAATCAGCAGATACTTGTGGGGAGGGCCATGCCGGTGTCTATTCATCTTTATAACAGCCTGACAGGGAAAAAGGAGGAGTTTATTCCGATTGAGCCGGGAGTAGTCCGTATGTATTCGTGCGGCCCGACGGTTTATAACTATTTCCATATTGGGAACGCGCGGGCGTTTGTCGTCTTTGATATGGTCAGGAGATATTTGCGTTATCGCGGGTATCAGGTTACATTTATACAGAATTTTACGGACGTTGACGATAAGCTGATCGCGCGCGCGAATGAACTCCACACGACGGTCGACGATGTGGCTTCAAAGTACATTGAAGCCTACTTTTCAGATGCAGGCAGCATCGGCATCGAACGTGCAGACCTCCATCCGCGCGTAACAGATACGATGGATGACATAATTGCCTTCATCAAGGCGTTGGTGGACAAGGGCTTCGCGTATGAGGCGGGGGGGGACGTGCTGTTTGAGACGGTGAAGTTTCACGACTATGGCAAACTCTCGAAGCAGTCCATAGAGGACCTGCAGGCAGGAAGCCGCGTCGAAGTCACCGACTTGAAACGTCACTCAACAGACTTCACGCTGTGGAAGACGGCAAAACCTGGGGAGCCCGCGTGGCCGAGTCCGTGGGGGAGGGGGCGTCCTGGTTGGCACATC
>JAKACY010000047.1 GCA_021821025.1 Bacillota bacterium
GCACTCGAAGCGAGAAAACGGCTATCTGTAGATGATGCAACTATCACACTCGTTAACAAGCACTCTTATCATCAACTAATTACGCAACTTCACGAAACGGCTGTTGGGGCGCGCAGCGACCGTTCGATCCGCATCTCCGTGCAGCGGGTATTGGCTGGAAAAGAAGTTGAGTTCGTCAAAGGTACCGTCGCCAAAATCCTTCCGAACGACCATCAGGTTGAACTAGAGAACCACAAGGTGCTGTCCTACGATTACCTGGTGATCGCCTTGGGCAGTGAGGCTGAGTACTTCGGCATTCCTGGAATGAAGGATCATGCGTTTATCCTTAAGTCCGTTAATCAGGCGCGGTTGATTAGGGCTCATATCGAATCATGCTTCGCTCGTTATCCTTATGAACAAAGACCGGAATTGCTGCGCTTCGTGGTAGGAGGCGCCGGATTTAGTGGCATTGAGTTGGTGGGTGAGTTGGCTGACGCACTTCCCCATTACGCTGAAGAAGCGGGCATCGATCCGAGCTTGGTCGAACTCTACAACGTTGAAGCAGCACCGGGTATTCTGCCGGGTTTTGATCCAGAACTCGTCAAAGCAGCTCAGGAAAGTTTACAGGCTCGCGGCGTGCATTTTATGGTCGGTGTACCAATTGTCCAAGTCGATCCAGGACAAGTGCATCTAAAGACAGGAGAGACCATCCAATCCGAAACCGTCGTGTGGACAGGCGGAGTGAGAGGTAATCAGATCGTGGTCGACGCAGGATTTGATGCCGAACCGCGTGGTCGCGCAAAAGTGAATGAATTCCTGCAGTCAACCAACTACAGTGATGTGTATATTTTGGGAGACTGCTCATTCGTAATCGGCGATAATGGCAGACCGTTGCCGCCTACTGCTCAACTGGCTTGGCAGATGGGTGCAGCGTGTGGCAAGTCGCTTTACTGTGATATCAAGGGTGGTCTGAAAGAGGAGTTCAAGCCGGCAATTATGGGATCACTCGCATCGCTCGGTCGTAAAGATGCGGTAGGTAAAGTCTTTAAGTCATACAGAATGTATGGTAAAGCTGCATATGTTATGAAAGAAGCCAGCCAATATCGGTATTTGGCGAAGATTGGGGCGGTATTTGGAGGAAGATAAGACACACCGATACGGCTGCGCCGATAATCAGGGAAAGATTATACGGCTACGCCGATAATCAGGGAAAGATTATACGGCTGCGCCGATAATCAGAGTTGCGAGTTTCAGGCTCTAGGGGTAAACTTTGAATATTCTTCCTCTCGCTTTTTAAGACATCATGAGCTACATCAACAGAAGGAATTTTGCATGTGACATACGCCGTTTGAAGGGATGGGTGTCCGTGTTTCAATGTCCGCTCTGTGGTGAGTTGATGGAGGCCCTCACGAATTACCACTGTAAAAGCCGCCACCAGATGTCGAGAAAGGAGCTCGTGGACAGTTGTGGGATGCCCAAGTATGTTTCTCCGGCCATGAAGAGAGAAGTTCAGCAGTGGATCCGGTCCTCACAGGTGATTTCGAGACTAGATTATGAGATATCGCAGGCTGCAGCACGCAGCCAGTTAAAGAAAGGTTCTTGATGATGAGGGTGCCCTTTATAGGGCACCCTTGATCTTCGTTCGTCGCATGTGGTATAGGATGCCGATAATCCGTATACTACATGGCGGGTACACATACATAATGAACCGTTATCACAGTTTGAAATGGAGGAACTCGAGTGCAAGATCAATGGGAAACCCACTCGAAAGGAGCCGTGCACGTTCACATCCTTCCGACATCAAAGTATAAGATGACCACCGTATTCGGCACTTTGGAACGAAAGCTGAACAGAGATCTCATCACATCTGTTTCTATCTTGCCGCAAGTCTTACAAAGAGGCACCATGCGTCATCCGTCCCCGGAACGCCTCGTCCGTGGTTTTGATGAGCTGTACGGGGCTTCAATGTCCGCTCGCTCCGGGAAGCATGGGGATGTGCAAACGGTGGAATTTGTGATGCAATTGCCCAGTGAGAAGTTTTTGTCTGGATCCAGTGGTTTGTTTGGCCAGGCGATCAAACTCTATTCGCAAGTCATGCTTGAACCATATTTAGAGGATGGATGTTTTTCTGAACACGCAGTCCAGATTGAAAAGAAACTTCATCGCCAACGTATTGAAAATATCGTAAATGACAAGATCGCCTACGCGAGTGAGCGCTGCGTAGAGATCATGTGTGGTGATGAGCCATATGGAATCCCTCGGCTGGGGTATGCTGAAGATATCGATGGCATTACCCCGCAATCACTTTATCGGGCATACCAAAGCCTGCTAGAGAAGTCTCCGCTTCATTTGTATATAGTTGGATTAGTCGACGTGGATAGTGTATTGGCTGAAGTGTTTTCCGCATTTGCTAAAATTGCTTTGAGGGAAGATTCTCAGGAGAGCTTGGCATACCGCGGCAACCTGTCTACACCAGTGGTGCCAGACAAAGTCAAGATGGTTGAGGAAGCCTTCGATGTGAATCAGGGTAAGCTCAATATGGGCCTTCGCTCGCAAATCTCATACAAGGACGACGAGTATCCAGCACTCATCGTCTACAATGGGATACTTGGTGGCTTCCCACACTCGAAACTTTTCACGAATGTGCGTGAAAAGGCAAGCTTGGCATATTATGCCTCGAGTCGACTCGATGGGCTAAAGGGCCTTTTGTTCATTCAATCGGGCATTCAGGTCGCAGATTATCAAAAAGCGAAAGACATCATCGAAAAACAGTTGGAGTCCATTAAGAAGCGGGAAATCTCAGACGACGAGTTGTCATTTACGAAAACGGGTCTAATCAATCAGTATCTACAATCAGATGATCAGCCGCTCACAGGCGCCATGATGCAGATGTATGCACGATTTAGTGGACGCGAGCGTCAAGTATCAGAGCTCATCGAACAAGTGAAAAGCATCAGTAAGGAAGACATTGGCCAAGTCGCTGATCGCGTCTATTTAGACACGGTATATTTCCTGCGAGATAAGGGGTTGTAAGTCGATGCGCGAGATCAAATACGAACGCTTGGGTGAGGCGATTTACGAAGAGCAGTTAGACAACGGGTTAACAGTGTTCGTCGTGCCGAAATTTGATTTTCGGCAGACTTACGCTAGCTTCACAACAAAATACGGATCGATCGACAGCGAATTTGTTTTACCGAGCAAAGGTGAACGAATTCGGGTACCGGACGGTATTGCGCACTTTCTTGAGCACAAGATGTTTGAAGAGGAACACGGTGACGTCTTTATGGACTTTGCGAAATTAGGAGCGCAGGCAAATGCGTTCACGACTTTTGACACCACGACTTACCTGTTTTCTTCCACAAACCATGAGTTGGAAAACCTCGGTATTCTTGTCGATTTCGTTCAGAGACCCTACTTTACTGACGCTAACGTGGAGAAAGAAAAGGGTATCATCGGTCAGGAGATTAAGATGTATGAAGATAATCCCAACTGGCGCGTGTATTTTGGGCTCCTGAAAGCACTGTATGGGAAGTTTCCGGTAGCAATCGATATCGCGGGCACGGTCGAGTCGATCGCAAAGATTACAAAGGAAGACTTGTATGATTGCTACAACACCTTTTATCATCCTAGCAACATGGTGCTGTTTGTGATCGGACCTGTCGACCCCGCGACAGTCATGTCGTTCGTGCAGGAAAACCAGGCGAAAAAGTCATATCAAGGTCAGCCCCCTGTGGCACGTTTTCTTCCGCAGTTGCCTGCTCATCCTGACCAGCGCAAAGTGGAGGCTCACTTATCTTTGTCGCAACCGCGGATTTTATTTGGCTTCAAAGAAACTTTGATCACGCCCGATGCCGATATTCGACACCGGCATGAGGCCGCGATGGAGATTTGGATGGACGGCATATTAGGCAAGGGATCGGATCTTTACTACTCACTCATCGATGAAGGCCTTACGGATATGGGATTTGGGTCAGATTATGAGTTGACATCATGGTATGGGCACTCGATGATCGGCGGGAATTCTGATAAACCGATGGAATTGGCGGAACGTGTAAAATCTGCGCTGTTTGAAGCTGCAAGGATTGGTATGCCAGAGGTTGACTTTGTCCGGACGAAGAAAAAAGCGATCGGCCGGTTCATGGCCCTGCTCGATTCTCCGCAAGGTATCGCAAACGTGTATACTTCACAAAAGCTACGTGGCATCGATTTATTTACGTATCTGAGCGTTCTCGAGGAAACGACGCTCGACGATGTCAACCGCGCGATCAAGATGCATGTAAAAGACGACCAATTTGCCATGTCAGTCGTGTGGCCTTTGTCTGATGCAGGCGCCGCAGAAGTAGGAGAAGGGATTGCAGAGAAAGGGCAGGATGGAACAAATTGATCACATTGCAGATCGCGCCTCAAGATAGTGGGAAGAAGTTGCATCGCTATGTTCGCCAAATGCTGCCGGGAATGCCGCTCAGTGGAATTTATAAAATGATCCGGGTCGGGAGAATCAAAGTCAACGGTGCAAAAGGCAAGATGGAGTCTGTACTGCACCCGGGTGACGAGCTATCCATCTATATTCATGAAGAAGAGTACAAGGCACTGGCGAAACCTGTACGCAAGTTCGGTGGCGTCAAGACCGACGTCGAAGTGGTATATGAGGATTCGCACCTGCTGATTCTCAACAAGCCAGTTGGATTATTGACGCACCCGGATTCGTCAGAGCATAAAGATACGCTCATTGGCAGAGCTTTAGCGTACTTGCATCAAAAAGGTGAAATTGCAGATGGACGATCATTTTTACCGGCAACCGTAAACCGCTTAGACCGAAATACGTCTGGTATCGTGATTATCGGAAAAGATAGCGGTACACTCCGCGCTATGGCTGAAATGATTCGAGAACATCAATTGGAAAAGACGTACATTGCGGTTGTTTGGGGTACTGTGCGCAAAGACGGGCAGGTCTTGGCCCCACTGGTCAAATCATCGCAAGAAGTCATCCGCTCGCGCGTTACTGCGCCTAACGCGCCCGGCGCACGCCAGGCATTAACGCGCTACAGGGTGCTGGGGGTATCGGATGAATTCAGCTTGCTTGAGGTGCTTTTAATCACGGGGCGCATGCACCAGATCAGGGCACATATGCAAAGCATCGGCCATCCGCTTGTTGGTGATTTAAAATATGGTGGTAAGTCCGCCTTTCATGTGAATCACCAGTTGTTGCATGCGTATTCAATTCGCTTGCCGGATGGCCGACGTTACGTTGCTGCCTTGCCAAAGGAATTTCAGGACGTTTTGCGTCAAGCGCACTTGTCGCAGTACGCGCCAGATAGCTTAAACACCCACTAAATCCCGGATGATGATGCTGGCTAAGATAAGACCAGCGATTGGCGGCACAAATGAGATGCTGGCTGGGGGATTCGTCGCCTTTCGCGGCAGTGTTTCTCCTGGCTCTGGCACTCGTGCGATCGCCTCGGTGACTTCTGGCCTTGGGGCCATGGGTTGTTCACTGGAGCAGACCACTTTCAATCCATGTTCAATACCGTGCTTGCGAAGTTCTCGCCGCATCACGCGTGCGATGGGATCAATGGTGGTCTCACTGATATCCATCACCTGGAATTTTGTTGGATCAAGTTTGTTGGCAGCGCCCATGCTGGAAACGATGGGTATGCCCCGGTCTTTACAAGAAACCACCAAGTGAATTTTGGCACTGACTGTATCAATGGCATCGGCCACGTAGTCGATGTGATGAGAAAACAGCTCGTCCTGTGTCTCCGGAAGAAAAAAGAGGCGCTTTGTCATCACCTCACACTCTGGATTGATGTCCTGGATTCGCTTTGCCATGATGTCCACCTTTGGTTGACCAACCGTCGACATGAGGGCAGGCAATTGACGATTGATGTTCGTGACATCGACGACATCTTTGTCCACGAGGATGATGTGGCCGATCCCAGCGCGGGCGAGCGCTTCTACCGTATAGGATCCTACTCCTCCGACGCCGATAACCGCCACCGTTGACTGTCGCAGCCGATCTAGACCCTCCCTGCCAACTACCAACTCTGTACGTGAAAATTGGTGCAACACGCGACCTCTTCCCTTTCGTTTATAGGTGTTTCTAGTATACTCGAATGCCCGCTTTCTTGCAGGGGGCCCAGCTTGTCTGGTAAGCTAAACGGTATCGTATCATCCCTGTACGCTTGTTGGAGGGGTATATTTGATATCTATGGGTTGCTGGGAGCCATGAAACGCTTCTTATTGCGATTTTTACTATTATATATATTGGCCAATGTGGTTCTCGCCGGTGACCTTGTGGCGCAACACCAGTGGTCGGGCAGCAATCTCATCAACCGTGATGCGCTTGTTGGCATTGGCGGTATTTTCGTCTATCTATTCGGGACAAGACTCGGCAGTGGATCTGTTGATGATAGTCCGCTCGTCTATGATGAAGACCGTGAAGCAAGGCGAGAGACGCGTAGAGCGTGGTTATTTGCAGCGATGACTGTGGCGATCGTTTTGCTGCTCACTGAGGCAATTTACATGATATTTAAGGGAAGAGGCGCTTTGTAGTGCGTTTGCGTTCTGTTGCGGCGTTATTGGTGGGGCGCATGTTAAAGATTTCGCTCCGTTTGTTGCATAGAAGAGGGACGAGCTTACCAGGACTCGTCATGCATAAAGTCAGCCGAACACTACTTGGCGATTTATTGCGACAGCTGGATACGCTCGTCATCGTCACTGGAACCAATGGAAAATCGACCACGACGGCATTGCTACACAGTATGCTAAATGGAGAACAAGATCATTGGCTGACGAACGAAGGCGGCGCGAATTTACAACAGGGGTTATTAAGCGCCCTGATGGCGTACGCGAATTGGCGAGGGAAACTCGTTATAAAACGGGCCGTGCTCGAAGTGGACGAGGCGACCTTTCCACATGTGGTCAGGCAGTGCGCACCACACCTTGTCGTCATCACAAACGTGGTCCGAGATCAGCTCGATCGCTACGGTGAGATCGACCATGCGATGCATCTTTTGCAGGAGGGTCTGCGTGACCAAGGCATCACGATCGTCGCCAATGGGGATGATCCGCTAGCGACATCGTTAGCCATGGGTAGAGACTTGTCGTACTTTTACGGGATGGATCAAAGTGCGTCACAAGCAGCGATGGGCGATGAAGTTCGAGACGGAGCGTTTTGTTTAAATTGCGGAAGCGAACTCGTATACGATCACTTCATGTATGGACAAATGGGGCTTTACCGTTGCCTACATTGCGATTTCGCTCACCCGAACCTGCATTTTTTAGGAACGATTCAAGATGAAACCGGGCTTTCTATAATGGAGTGTATTTCATGGCGTCAAGGTCATGAAGCAGGAAGGCTAGATTTTCACGTGTCTGCTTCTGTGATCGGTTTATATAACTGGTACAACGTGTTAGCTGCAACTGCCGCGGCTCGTATCTTAGGCAGATCTCCTGCACAGATATCGCGAGGCGCTCATGCATACAAGGCGCCACTTGGCCGTATGCAGGTCTTTGCAGGTCCGCCGCAGCGGATTTTAGCGCTGATTAAAAATCCGACAGGCGCGAACAGCGTATTGCGGGCCATGATGGAAGATGTTTGCGAGAAGCGTGTGTGTTTTGCGATAAACGACCTCGATGCTGATGGTCGCGACGTTTCATGGCTGTGGGACATCAATATCGAGTCGTTGGTAGCAAACGCTCATATATGTGCGTGGTATTGCACAGGGAGAAGGCGGCTCGATATGGCGCTGCGATTAAAATATGCCGGCGTTGACCCGGCCTCGATCACCGTGATCGACTCGTTGGAATTCGTCGGAAAGTACACCTCGCAGTCTACTGCACCCGTATATGTCTTGTCGACTTATACTGCGCTCTATGCGCTTGCTGGATATCTACAGGCGGGTGAGAGCGCGTGATGACTACTGAACTGCGTATCGTACATCTGTTTCCAGAGTTGCTAAACCTCTACGCGGACCAAGGCAACATTGCGGTGTTACGGTCAAGGGCCGAAGGTCGCGGGTTAAGCTTCACCGTGCGTCAAGTGAAGCTCGGCCAGCCACTGCATCTGGAAAATGCTGATCTCTTGATTTTAGGCGGCGGTTCAGATCGGGAGCAGGCTGTAGTCGCCCGAGAAATGCAGCGCTACAAGGAGGATATGGCGCAGGCTGTGGATGCTGGATTGCCCCTGTTGGCGGTTTGCGGCGGGTATCAGCTGTTGGGTAAGTATTATGAGCTACAAAGCGGCGAGCGAATCGAAGGGCTAGGATTAGTAGATCTCGTGACACGCGCCGGAAACACACGACTGATCGGGAATATCGCAATCCACTGGAAGCAGGACGTGGAATATTCGATCGGCGGCGGCTTTGCAAGTAGCAGTCGGCTTACCAATGCGCATGCCAGCGGGAACCGAGATGAAAGCTTGCCGCACACAGTCGTGGGTTTTGAAAATCACGCTGGGCGCACATACCATGACTATGATCCGCTCGGCAGTGTCCTAAAGGGCGGCGGCAACAACGGGCAGGACCAGCGGGAAGGACTGCAGTATAAAGGGATCTTAGGTACCTATATTCATGGACCGCTTTTGCCGAAAAATCCGCATATTGCAGACCATCTACTGAAAATGGCCCTGGCTTATCAAGGTATGCCCGCAGAACTCCCTGCGCTAAATGACCAATTAGAGTGGCACGCGCACCGCCATATCCTATCAATGTTGGGTATATCAAAAGGAGAGGTAAACGATGTTTGAGACACGGCCGATGACGGGTGAAGGGGATGAATTTTACAGCGAGGTCGCCGAACAGATGGGCTATTTGCTGAAGGGCGAGAGCAACATGCTGGCAAATCTCTCGAATGCTAGCGCCCTTTTAAACATGGTGCTCGCTGACATCAACTGGGTCGGGTTTTACTTAGTGCAAGGTGACGAGCTCGTTCTAGGGCCCTTTCAGGGCAAGCCTGCATGCGTTCGTATTGCCGTCGGTAAAGGGGTTTGCGGAACGGCTGTGGCGAATCGTTCGATGCTGATCGTCCCAGATGTCTTAGCGTTTCCTGGTCACATCACTTGTGATGCCGCATCTAGGTCAGAGATCGTCGTCCCAATCTATGTTACGGATCAGGTGATCGGCATACTGGACATCGACAGTCCCACTGTCGGACGGTTCACTCAAGTTGATGGTGATGGTCTGCAAAAAGTCGTATATGCAATCGAACAAGCTACGGATTGGTCTGACGCTTTTGCTCATAGTGAAGAAGGCCCTTTGCATTAAGCTCTATATCCAAATCAAGTGGTCCTGCATCAAGCGTCTCGATATTATGGCCTAAAGTCCTGATGTGAGCTTGAAGATGCAGACGGATCTCATCAGCTACTTCAGTCCATGCAATATCAGGTCGATAGACGCGTTTAATCAGGGTTGCAAGTGCGTCAACGCCAAATAAGGTGGCTGCAAAGGCATCGGATGCCAAGGAAGGCCCAAAGTGAGTATGGCAAACCATGTGAGGATCGAGCTCTTTAATCTTGGTCACGCTGTAGTGAACAGCCTCTGGGTCAAAATCAGTAGGACTCGTCGATGGAAAGACGAGTTCGAAGTCCCAGTTTGTATACTCTTTAACATATCGGATCCCTATGGTGTCACCGGTAAAAACCAGTCTGCTTTGCGCATCCCATACACTCAGGTGGTGCTTAGCGTGGCCAGGCGTATCATAAAACTGCAGTACGCGATCTCCAATATCAAGTTTTTCTCCATCTGCCATAACGCGAACTCTTTTTTCTGGAACCGGTAAAATCTCGCCAAACAAACGCTCCACATCATCTCCATAAACGGTTCCTGCGCCAACAATGAGTCGGGTCGGATCGATTAGGTGTCTGGCGGCTCTCTTTTGGCAAAGGAACTGGGCCTGGGGTGCATGCTTTGCCAACACGCCTGCACCTCCAGCGTGGTCGAGGTGCAGGTGTGTTAGGATGACATAATCTAAGTCTGTCAGTGCGAGTCCCAGTTCATTGAGCGCCTGGACAATATGTTCGTGACACAATGCCGAACCGGTATCAACCAAAACCTTCTTTGGCCCTGTATATAAATAGCCTGATGACAATCCGACTTTTCCCTGTTCAAGCAGATCAAATAAATGCCAGTTATCCGTCATATGACGCACAGTCTGCTGCATGTATAGTCGCCTCCATATAAAAGGGAGTCTCGCGGTGAATGATCGCGATCACTTTTTGGTGAAAACCTCCGTACTTCTTGATCGCCTGGCTGATTTTGCGCTGTTCCGGCCAGTGTTCCTCGTTTTGATCGGGGGTGTCAAAGAAACTACGGTAGATGCAGAACGCTTACCCTGTTCTTCGCTTAGTCGGTCTGACGTATAACGTGAGAGCGCGAGCACCACACCCATTGCCCATAATTTGACGATCAAAGCGGTGCCACCATAACTGATAAACGGTAAAGGAATCCCGGTGATCGGTAACAGCCCGGTCACCGCGCCGACGTTGATCAATGTTCCAATGCCGATCATACTCGTAATCCCGAGCACTAACAGCGAGCTGAAGCGGTTAGGAAGATGTTGGCTGATTCGCACACCTCTCCAGATGAGCGCACTGAATAATCCTAGCAAGGCGATTGCTCCGACAAGCCCCAGTTCTTCAATGACGATCGCGAAGATAAAGTCAGCATACGGAATAGGCAGATACAAAAATGGCTGAATTCCACGTCCGAGTCCTTGACCGAAAAGGCCACCATGATAGATGGCGATCAAGGATTGTTGCAATTGATATCCACCTTTATTGGTGTATTTTGGATCCCAAGCGTGCAAAAAAACTAAGAGGCGAGCATTTCGATACGCTTCAAACCAAGCGAAAGCCGCGATAATTGGTGTAAAGATTAGCGCAATGAGCGCCATGTGTCTTTTTCGAATCCCGGCCGCAAACATAATGCTAAGTCCCGATAGCAGCAACAACATAGCGGTCCCCATGTCCGGCTGTTTCATAACCAACAAAAATTGAAAACCTAACATCAAAAGGGGTGGAAAGACACCGCGCCAAAAGTTCCTTACACCGTCTTGATGTTTGTCGTACATAAATGCCATGTAAAACAGAATCCCCACGAGTGCCAGTTCACTTGGTTGAAAGTGTAACGATATCGGTCCGATCCACCGGCGAACGCCATTCTCCTTGTGACCGATCCCAGGAACCAGTACGAGGATAAGGGATAAAAGCGTGAACAAATAAATCGGACGTGCCAACTTCTTAATGCCTTCATAACGAAGTCGCATAATGGCGAACATGCCGACGATGCCGATGATCGCATAGATCAGCTGTAGCTTGAAAAAGTGTGCAGGGGATGTGTTCACCACTTGCACTGCCCATACCATGCTAGAGCTATAGACCATGACAAGTCCGAAAGCAACTAAGCAAAACACGACAAAGAGCAATATAAAATCGGGTTTATGTCTTCGCATCAGAGAGCCTCCGTATGAAGACTCTATTCGCCAAAGTCTACAAAACCTCCTGCTAAATGGGATAGCGTTGGCATACTTTTATGTAATGAAAGCAGGGCGAGCCCTGCTTACCATTCGTCATCCTACCAAGCGCCCATGGCGCCAAGGCCCAGTGCAGTTATGCCCACAATGGCTACTACAGGGAGTGCCAAAGCAGCGCCGGGGTAATAGCTCAATTCTACAGGTGATTCGGGGAGTAGATTTAGCGTGGTCATATGTGATTCTGTCCCCTCGTCGTATGACGCCATCTGGTAACCGTGAAGGTGCAGGTGGGTAGAAGACAGTCCGACGAGGTGGCCGCGGTAAGTTCCTGTCATACAGTGCACCAAGACAGGATGGCCGATATAATGATGCCAGTGAGTACGCGGAATCATGGTCCGCACCTCCTTTTGGATGTGGCCTGTGTGCCGATGTTCATGCATATGTTATGTGACAAGTGGGATCAGTGTATTGGCGAGTGCGGAGTATGTAAGGTTTTTCCGCTGTACATGCTAAGCAGAATCGTGGTTCGAAAGGGTGAACGGTATACACAGTGAGCAGATCATTCAATTAGTTCATAATTATGGTTATTTTGGGCTAGCAGGGATTCTAATCCTGGGCATCGTTGGACTTCCACTCCCTGATGAGACGATTTTGACTGCGGTAGGATATCTTGTATACCGTGGGCATCTGTCTTATTTTCCTGCGCTATTCGCGGGCATTTCTGGGGCAAGCGTGGGTATCACGATCAGTTTTCTGATAGGAGTGCTCGTAGGTCGGCCGTTAATTCTTGTTTACGGACGCTATCTGCACATCACGGAAAAGAAGCTGCAAACGATTGAAAAGTATTTTGACCGCTATGGAGGGATCACGCTTATTGTCGGTTTCTTTATTCCTGGTGTCAGGCACCTCACGGCAATTGTTGCGGGGCTCGGAGGCATGAAGCTATCCCGTTTTATGATCGCGGCTTACACTGGAGTGTGCTTATGGGTTACTACATTTATCACGCTTGGACGGTTCGTAGGGCAACATATCACCACAATCAGAATGCACGCACCATATGATATTTGGTATCTAATCGGGATTAGCACGCTTGGGGTAGTCATCACATGGTTTGCTGGTTTTCGCTTAAGACAATACCGTCGCCGTCGAAAAGCATAGTATGTCTTTACTTTCGAAAGAGGATTGCACAGATGGCGCAAGCATGAGATGATGCTATAGATATCGCGTGGTGAGTGCGGGGGTCAATCGTTTGGAATCGATCGTTAAGCGAAATCTTCGGGATTTAGACTATGTTCTCATCGGTGTGATGCTCTGTATCTCGATCTTTAGTTGTATAGCTATCTATACTTCTACTTACGGAAAAGCTAATCCAGCTACGGGCAATGCATTGCTCGGTATTCCACCTCATATTCTTTATCGGCAAATCGTCTGGGAAGTGCTTAGTTATGGTGCGATGTTTCTCATGATGGTGGTGGACTACAAGAGCTTAGCCAAGTGGAAGTGGTGGTTTTATGGCTTGACAATGTTGATGCTGTTGGCTGTATTTGGATTTCATACAGTAAACGGCGCTCACAGCTGGATACCGCTTCCAGGGCTTAGTTTTCAACCTTCGGAACTAGCTAAGGTAGCGGTCATCATTTGGACGGCAGACTATATGGCGAAGATGAATGAGCGCGAAGTGCCAGATTATTCCTTTAAAGCTTTGCTCCCAATTTTCGTGGTATTTGCTGTGCCGTTTGCGCTAATTCTAAAAGAGCCGGCTTTAGGACAGGCTCTCGTACTGCTGGCTATCCTGTATACGATGCTCTTGGTTTACGTCAAGCGCAAACACCTTCAGGTGATTCTGATTGGCACGGTAGCTTTTCTGCTTGTCGTGTTTTTGGCGGTGGGCGTTTTTCCTAACCAAACGATCCGCGTTTTGGATCACCAACACATTTTAAAGCCATACCAAACTCAGCGCTTGATTTCCTTTATTGATCCGGGTTATCAGCCACTTAAGTCGGGCTATCAGGTTTTAGAGGCGGAGATCGCTGTCGGCTCAGGTGGTGTCTATGGTACAGGTCTTTTACGGGGATCTCAGACAGCTGGAAGTTGGGTGCCTTTTCAATGGACGGACTTTATCTTCTCGGCCATCGCTGAACAATTGGGATTTTTAGGTTCGAGTGTCTTGATTATGCTCTTTTTGATCATGCTATATCGAATGATCAAGATCGCCACGAGTGCGCTGGATGATTTTGCTTCATATGCGATTGCTGGTTCAGTAGGGATGTTTGCCTTTCAAATATTCGAGAATATAGGTATGAACCTAGTAATCAGCCCAGCGACAGGGATCACCCTTCCTTTCGTTAGTTATGGGGGATCGTCCTTGATTGTAAACTTTATTAGCATTGGCATCGTGCTCAGCGTTTCTATTCGCAGGCGTACACTCAGGTTTGATTAGGCTTCATCCATCTGCGTAAGGTAATCTTACATTTGGCTGTTGACGCCCTCCAAAAGGGTGTCGTATACTACGTGCAGATGCGCGAATTTATACTCGGGAGATGGAGATATGAACGCTTCGGACATTTTGGCATTAATACGTGAAAAAAATATCCAGATGGTCGATTTTCGGATTGTTGATATGCCTGGACGGCAACATCACGTCACGGTTCCAGCCGTTGAGGTAGATGAAGATATGTTGACGCGCGGTGTTGCGTTTGACGGATCGAGTATCCAGGGTTTCCGCGGTATTGAAGAAAGTGATATGGTCATGCGGCCAGATCTGAACACTGCTTATGTGGATGCATTTACTGCAGTTCCTACTCTGGATTTGATTTGCGATGTATATGAGCCATCCGGGGTACGTTACAACCGTGACCCACGCTTTATGGCTCAGAAGGCTGAAGCGTTTTTGCGTCACACTGGTATCGCAACTGAAGCATACTTCGGACCAGAGTTGGAGTTCTTCATCTTCGATGATGTTCGCTTTGGGCTCGACCAATCAGGTGCTTTTTATCAAGTGGATTCGGAAGAGGCCAACTGGAACACAGGCTCGTCGGAAGGCCAGAATCTCGGATATAAAGTGAAAAATAAAGGCGGCTATTTCCCGGTACAACCGACGGACAGCCAACATGATATTCGTACCGAAATGGTTCTCGAACTCATGAACGCGGGTATCCGTGTAGAGCGCCATCACCATGAGGTGGCGTCTGCTGGACAAGCTGAGATTAACTTCCGTTTTGACAGCCTAACCAATGTAGCCGACAC
>JAKACY010000254.1 GCA_021821025.1 Bacillota bacterium
GGTAGTTAAGCAGGGACGGGTGCGGCGGAATCAAAGATGCTGAGAACCATGCCTGTGTCGGGTTAAACGATGCGGTCACGACATAGAGCAATGGGACGAGCGTCACGACGATGATGACCCAGATAAAGATGCGGGATACCCACGCAACAACAAATTCTCCAGGTTTAAACGAGTGTGCGTTAGGGTTTGCCACTATCAGTCAACCTCCTTAAAGGCGCCTGTCGCCCGCATGTTGATCAAAGTGATCGTGCCGATCAGGACAAAGACGATCACCGAGATTGTAGCTGCAAGATCATAACGGTTGTAGTCGAGTGTCATTTTGTAGGCAGCGGATGTCAGCAGGTCTGTGTAGCCCGCAAACTGTGTGTCGTTTCGCGCCGGGCCGCCAGTTGTAAGCAGGTAGACGATGTTGAAGTTGTTGAAACTTGATGCAAAAGACGGGATCAACAACGGTAGGCTGACTCGCCATACGCCTGGCATGGAGATGTAGCGAAATCTCTGTCCCCATGTCGCGCCGTCCATGGACGCTGCTTCATATAGTTCAGGCGAAATTGACTGCAACGCACCAGTACATACGGACATGAAATACGGATAAGACAGCCATAAGTTGACGATCAAAACGCTAACGCGCGCCCAAAAAGGATCGACGAGCCATGGAATCTGCGCAATGCCGAATATGTGGAGCAAAGCGTTGATTTGACCATAGCTCTGATTCAAGAGGCCTTGCCAGGAAAGAATCGAGATGAGGCCCGGCACCGCCCATGGAATGATGAGAAGTGACCGATAAAGGCCTGCTTCCTTAATATTTTTGTTGTTGAGAATAACCGCGAGCAGCAACCCAAACAGGTAATTGATCACAGTCGTTAAAAATGCAAATACGAGCGTCCATATAAATGTTGGGATGAACACGATCGATAATGGGTCACTGGGGTTAAATAGCGACAAATAATTCTGTATACCCACGTACTGGTATGACATAAAGTGCATCGCATTCCAGTTGGTGAACGAGATATAGACGGTGTAAAGCATTGGAGCAAGACTCAACGCGATGATCGAAATAATCGCGGGCGATAGATAGCCGTATGCACTCCAATCGTATTGCTTTTTGGTTTTACGCAGTTTCCCTTTGTTTGCGCCGGATGTAATGATTAACTGGTGGTCCGCTGCCATGTCTTCCCCTCCTAAGCAGCTATCATTAAAAAAGACGAGGGGTAGTCGAGGTATCCCTGCGACTACCCAAGCTCGCTAGTGACTAGCCTTGTTGAATTTTGATACCAGTTTTGATGTTTTGAACAAATTTGTTTGCACCAACTGCAGGAGACACGGAGCCTTTGATGATGTTGCCGATGATCGTCATGGCACCCCACACTGACTGCATCTGCGGGATGTTCGGCATCGGAATCGACGTTTTCGATTGCTGTAAAAATGCCACGTCAAATGGATTGCCTTGAATCGCTTTCGTGTGTTGAAGTTTCACGATTGCGGGAAGATCAGCATTCACGTTGTAGAAATACGGTTCGCCAGCGCTTGCGATGTAGTTTGCCAGGGCTTGTGCCGCGACTTGTTGGTGGCTGCGAGCGTTAACGAAGGCAGTCATGACACCTAGAAACGGAGTGGCTGCATGACCGTTTGGTAGGGTCGGAATCGGTGCAATACCCAGGTTAATCTTCGCTTTTTTCACGTTCGTGATATCCCATGGGCCACTGATATACATACCGATCTTGCCTTTAGTAAACTCAGAGAGCGAGATGGCGCCAGTCGTATTTGGATTCATCCAGTGATACTTGGCATCCATGCTCCGAATCAATGAAAAGGCGGCGATGGCGCCTTTGTTGTTCAGGCCGATATTGTTGGGATCAAGCGTTCCATTGTTGTCTTTGAAAATATAACCACCCATACCACCGATGAATGCAAAGTCTTGGTATAGATTGTGCTGTGCATAACCAAATCCATACTTATTAGCGTCTTGGACAAATTGCGCCCAGGTTTTAGGTGCTGTATGAATCTTAGCTTTGTTATAAAACAGTGCAACGTTCTGAACGGAAATCGGATATGCATAATACTGTCCTTGAATCTTAACAGCTTCCGCTGTCGGTACATTGTACAGCTTCGGATTAAAACTTGTTGCTGGGGCTAACAAACCTTCCTCTTGGAAAATGCCAAGGTTGTCATGTGGCATACCAACGCCAACATCTGGACCTTTTCCGGCACGGGCCGCGGTGGAGTAAAACTGGAAGCCATTGCTGTTGGTGCTCTGGTTCACGACAGTCACTGTATCGCCATGCGCACGTGCCCAGCGAACTGCGAGGCTTGTCAGTACGTCGAGTTCTGGTTGGCCCCACCATGACCATACTGTCAGGTGCACACCTTTCGGAATATTATCGCGATGAGCTACCGGGCGTGCCGCAGCAAAACTGTCTGCGGAAAATGCAAGCGTGCTAGAAAGCGCGATCGTAACCGCTGCCGCTGAAGTGAGTTTTTGGCTGATTTTCAAGAGTCTTCCCCCTAATGTTTTATGGTGATGCTTTACCAAGCCTTGTGCACGATACTTGTTGCAACGATTGCATAACCATGCGCCGTTCTTCATAGGAATATAGGGCTTCCATGCAAAGATGACGTCGCTTACAGTTTGCAATCGATTCGAGCAATCGTTTGCACAAGTTTGTAGCGATATTATTCTATGCCTAAATCGTAGATTCCTGCTGCTTTCAAAATTTATTTTGTGAACAACATCGCGCCTGCTTCATCTCCGAGTTGTATCGTAACGGCGCCGTTTATTACGACATATGGCCTGTTTTGATGCAGGGCGTCAAAGAGCTCGGTGCCATTTGGAAGCAATTTGCTAACGGGGATTTTTACCGTTCGAGATGGCCCATTGTTGACAGCGATGA
>JAKACY010000255.1 GCA_021821025.1 Bacillota bacterium
GGGTAGACTTCGAATAGATAAAAAAGCCTACTCACGGGCCTAGCGGCCGGTGGGTAGACTTTTTTTGATTAGGATGTGCTAACGGTGGCATGTGCTGCCGACATATCAGCAATATGCTTTTTTGCCTGTTCGTAGAGCCCCGCTACGCCTCCATATAGCACGTAGAAGAATGAATCTGGTGCATCCATGGAAAATGACAGGTATTCGCGAGGATTCATCTTTAGCATCCACTCGAAGAGTGCCGCGCTATCATACGCATAAAAACAGAAACTCGTATAATCGAACACAGGCATCTTATCGAAAATCGTGACAATATCCGACGCATACTTCGGAACATCTTTCGACGCCTCTTGTACCATCGCAAGCGCATCAGCAATACTTGCCTCAATGCGCAGCGCTTTTTCGCCCGTTGCATGAATGTTTGCCATGGTACTCCTTATATACGAGCGATTTTAACGCGGAAGGTATGAGGGCCTTGCTCGACGTAGTCCCACGTGAAAAGCCCTTCGCGCTCAAGTTTGAATTGGTAATGCAATGGTACTGGATCATGGTCGTTAACCAGCAGCATGGCCTCGCCAGGTTGCAAGCTGTCGAACGTTTCGAAGATGACCTTGTGCTTTTGGTGTGGTGGGTACTCTGTAGCATTTACAGTCTTTGCAAATTCGCTCATGAAATGAGCCTCCTTCTTATGCAGCGTGGTTATTTTTTATAAAACTCCCGGTTTCGCGCGATCCACTCGTGCTCTTCATCGGGAACAAAATCCTCCTGAAAGATGGCCGATACGGGGCAGACAGGTTCACATGCACCACAGTCGATACAGGTGTCTGGATCAATGAGATACGTCTCCCCACCATCGTGAATTGCATCTACAGGGCAAGCTTCGACACAGTCTGCTGCTTTTTCACCAATGCAAGGTGATGTGATGACGAAAGCCATAGCCGTTTGACCTCCTCATGAACTGAATTTAGATTACTTCGACTCAGCTTGATCGGTTGTGTTGGATATCACAGTTTGCTCTCTTTTGAGATTGCCCCTTCTCGCAGATGATCATGCGCAGGTGTTTCGAACACAGGTCCCAGTTCGCGCACAGGGATCGGCCTTCTGGTGACGCAGCGTAACATCGACACCATCAAGGGAACATCAATTATGAAAGTGAAAGAGGCAAAGATACGGTCGTGCAGATTGATCTGAAGTGCTATATTTGTATAAAGTACTGACAAGCCTTGGGAGGAACACAATGGCTACGCATCGTTACCATGAGATCTTACACATCCTTCACGAAAATTCCCGTCTTACGGCAGAGACTATCGCTGATATGCTTGGCGAAAGCACAGAAGATATCGTGCAGGATATTCGCTATCTGGAAGCCAATCACACGATTCTCAGGTACTCGGCAGTGATTAACTGGGATAAGGTAGAGTCACAGCGCGTCACAGCTGTGATCGACGTCAACGTGACGCCGCAGCGCGAAGTCGGGTTTGATGCGCTCGCGGAAAGGATTTACAGGTTCCCTGAAGTGAAGTCTGTCTCGCTGATGTCTGGCGCATTTGATCTTCAAGTGGTCGTGGAGGGGCAGCATATCAAAGAAGTGGCTCGCTTTGTGTCAGAAAAGCTCTCCACGATTGAGCACGTCAACTCAACGACGACTCATTTTCTTTTAAAAACGTATAAATCTGATGGCGTGATTTTTGATGATCACGAAAGCGATCAGCGCTTGGTGATCTCGCCGTGAGTGATCGTTTGAATCGATTGTCACCAGTGGTACGGGATTTGCCACCGTCTGGTATAAGGCGCTTTTTTGACTTGGCAAATCAGATGGAAGACGTCATTTCTCTCGGCGTGGGAGAACCGGACTTCGTCACGCCATGGCATGTGCGCGAGGCTTGCGTCTATTCTCTAGAGCGTGGGTACACTACATATACTTCAAACCATGGTTTGCCCGAACTTCGAAAAGCGATCGCTTTATATCTGGAGTCATTTGACCTACACTATGACCCGATGCGCGAGATGATGGTTACGATTGGCGGAAGCGAAGCGATAGACATCGCGCTTCGAACGCTCATATCTCCTGGTGATGAGGTTCTGATCCCGGAACCTGCCTATGTGTCGTATCGTCCGTGTGCGCTTTTAGCAGGAGCGAAACCAGTGGCTGTGTCTACGAGCGCTGCGCAGGATTTTCGCTTGACAAAAGATCAACTGACGGCGGCGATCACGCCGAATACAAAGGCTCTCATCATGTGTTATCCAAACAATCCTACAGGCGCTGTCCTGACCAAAGATAACTTGCGCGAAATTGCGCAGGTGGCAATGGACCATGACCTCTTTGTAATTACAGATGAGATCTATGCGGAGTTGACGTATGAAGGGAAGCATGAGAGCATCGCGGCGATTCCAGGCATGAAAGATCGCACGATCCTGATCTCTGGGATGTCTAAAGCGTTCGCGATGACAGGCTGGCGTATCGGCTATGCCGCGGCGCCATCAGATATTCTTGATGCGATGATCAAAATTCACCAATACACGATTCTTTGCGCACCGATCATGGGTCAGATGGCTGCGCTTGAAGCGATTCGACACGGTCAGGGTGAAAAGGATCGCATGGTGGAGAAGTATGACCAGCGGCGCAGGTTGATCGTAAAAGGACTGCACGATATCGGACTTTCGTGCCATGAGCCGCTCGGCGCATTTTACGCCTTTCCGGATATATCGTCTACTGGACTCACGTCACAGGCGTTTGCGGAACAACTCCTTCAAAAGGGTAAAGTTGCGGTGGTGCCTGGCAATGTCTTTGGGGAAGCCGGGGAAGGGTTTGTGCGCTGCTCATACGCGACGTCTGTTGAGCAGATCAATCGGGCGCTTGAACGTATTGACGGATTT
>JAKACY010000256.1 GCA_021821025.1 Bacillota bacterium
GATGACGACTGGGACACGTCCTGCGACCATATCTATAATGCGCTTCAACCGTTCTGGGTTTGGCAGTCCTTGGCCTGTTCCGATTGCAGATCCAAAGGGCATGATGGTCGCGCATCCCACGTCGAGCAAACGCCGGGCCACATGGTGGTCGTCGGAGGTGTACGGCAAGACGACGAACCCTTCTTTAACCAACATTTCCGCTGCTTCCACTGTAGCTACTGGGTCTGGTAATAGTGTGCCGTCGTCAGGGATGACCTCAAGTTTCACCCAGTTGGACAAGCCAGCGGCACGGGCGAGACGAGCCGTGCGAACTGCTTCTTCAGCGGTTCTACAACCAGCTGTGTTTGGCAATAGGACGTATTTATCGAGATTGATATACGCAAGCAAGGATTCCTCGCGTTCATCAAGATTGACCCGACGAACGGCGACGGTGACAATTTCTGCACCAGACGCATCAAGCGCATCTTTCATTTGACTGAATGAGCTGTATTTTCCCGTGCCAACCATAAGTCGAGATTGAAAGGTACGACCCGCAATCATTAAGTTTTCCATGCACGATTCCTCCCTTTTCTATTGCATGCCTTTTGTAGGCAGTTGTTAACTTGGATGATTGAATCAGTCAGCCTCCACCCACAAATCGAACAATCTCCAAGGTATCTCCTGCTTTTAGAACGACGTTGAAAAACTGGGCTGCTTCAAGAATGCTTCGGTTGTGTTCCACGGCAATCCGCTCGTGAGCCAGATGAAGTTGCTCGATAAGCTGCTCGATGGTGGTGTTCTCTTCAATCGATCTCGTTTTACCATTCACATAGATGCCCATCATCGTGTCACCTCGTTTTTTTCAGATGCGCGTTCTGGATGGAATGCTTGCCAGTGACTCGGCCACGGGCGACCCTCTACGGAGTCGACCAGCATATTGGCGGTCACAGGGGCAAGCAGAATGCCATTTCGGAAATGGCCGACTGCGACATGAAGGCCAGGCGATGCGGCCAGTTGGCCAATCCACGGGTGCGGGTCGGAAGAGCCTGGACGAAGTCCAATCCAACTTCGTTCAAACGTGGCATCGCACAGTCCGGGGGCAATCCGTTTAACGGAAGAAAGCAGACATTGGATTGCATCAGTGGTAACGTCTCGATTATATCCAGCCTCGCGGTCCTCAGTGGCCCCGACCACGATGGTTCCATCTCGTTTGGGAACGAGGTAAGCGTGATCGTTGAAGAGGGTATGTTTTAATGTTGCCTGGCGTGGTCGAATGGCTAAGAGTTGGCCCTTGACGGGTTGAATTTGTCCTGGAAAGGACGGCAACAAACGTTGTGCCCAGGCGCCAGCAGCGACAACAACAGCTCCAGCGACGTACGTCTCATTTTGGGCTGATACGACAAAATCGCTAGTACTCTGAGGTCGGATAGCCGTAACTTCCGCGCCTTCCACCACAGTACAGCTCTTCTTGACCGCAACGGAGAGTGCCCGAGTGAGAAGGGGAGCATAAACGTTGCTGTCATCTGGGAGGTATAGGGCCCCATAGTTTTCCGCCACAGTAGGTTCCTCGTGGGTTACTTCGTTGCTACTCAGGAACTCGGCACGCGCACCTCCTCGAATTTGCCACTTCATTTGCTTCTGTAGTGCGCACACCTCGTCTTGTGTGAAGGCTATTTGATAGATTCCGTTGTGAATCAACTGAGCATCGACACCCGTGTATTCAAGCAATTCATCGATAAAGGCCTGGTACAGCGAGCGACTTTCCAGACAGAGTTCGTAGAAAGGCCCAGGTTCAGACACCTCCAATTGCGCGCCTAGCATACCTGCAGCCGCGCTTGACGCTTCGGCACCAGTACGATCCCGCTCGAGCAACAGCACACGTCGACCGGTTTGAGCAAGACGCCAAGCACTGGTCATTCCAATCACACCTCCGCCAATGACAACAACGTCAAACAATTCAGTCATAATAGGACTCCTCCTTTCCTTTGTTCGATACGCCCTGATGCTGTGCAAATGGGATTTTCGGAAGCGCAGGTGAATCGTTGATGATCTCTTTTAAGGTTCTAGTGGCCTCGAGAGGGTTGGCGGCGCTGACCACAGCTCCGATCACGGCGACGCCGCTACAGTTGGTTTCCAAAACAGGGGCAAGATTAGAGCGATCGATCCCTCCGATGGCGATAACCGGGATAGACAACGCATCGACTACTCTGCGCAACGCATGTAAACCGCGAGGAGGCATCCCTGGATGAGATTCGCTCGCATAGATGTGTCCAAATGTGACATAGTCAGCACCCGCCTGCTCAGCGGCTAGCGCTTCGTCGAGACTGTGCACCGAGCATCCAATTTGTCCCGACCAATTTACCCGTCGGCGCAACTGGTCAACCACCGGAATGGGCAGAGACTTCGAAGCTAGGTGTACTCCAGCGAGATTGGCGGCGAATGCGACATCGACTCGGTCATTGACAAAAACCGCTGGTGACTGTTGCTTGGCGAAGAGCTGCCGCTGTAACTCCGTGACCAAGGAGTAGGTCTCCGACACGGGGGCTTTCTTTTCTCGAATTTGAATGACATCAGCACCACCTTCGGCTGAGAGGACAAGAGCCTCGAGCAGAGGTGAGCGGTGCCTGGTTCTATCACTGATGACGTGCAGGACTGCGCTCATTTTTTCACCTCAATGAAAAAAGCCGTGCCTAATCAATAGGTACGGCGGGTTTCCAATCTGAACCCAACAAACGACACCTTGCCTTGGTGTGTTGCATCTTTTGTGCAAGTCTATGTACTTCGCGCCAGCTTAACCATTACGTTCCGGAATTCATCGCAAAGACGGACTTAGGCTATCATGCAGGCGGTAATACCGTCAAGATCGC
>JAKACY010000257.1 GCA_021821025.1 Bacillota bacterium
CGGATTTGCACGAGCCGACGCCTCTCTATCGGAGATCGAGCAGGCAGCGAAAGACGCAGCCATTTGGGAAGATATCGAGCGCTTTCGCCAGGGCGTGCAGACGCAGATCGGTGAGCGCGGCGTGGCGCTTTCCGGTGGGCAGAAGCAGCGGACGGCGATAGCCCGCGCATTTTTAAAAGATGCCGAGATTCTCATCATGGATGACAGCCTTTCTGCCGTCGACATGAAGACGGAAAAACACATCATCGAGCGGCTTAAGGAACTTCGCCAAGGCAAGACGACTTGGATCGTGGCGCACCGATTGTCTGCTGTGGCGCATGCGGATCAGATCTTGGTGCTTGACGATGGGAGGCTTGTCGAGCGTGGCACGCATGACGAGCTCGTTTTGCGAGGTGGCATCTACGCAAGTATGTATGAGCTACAGCAAAGCGCGCAGGAGGTGTTGACGACGTGAGAAGAAAAGCTGACGTGTCCCGCGCGCTAAGCGGTTTGCATAGTCTCACGCGCCTGCTGCCATTTGCCAAACCGTACACGTGGCAGTTTATTATAGTCTTTGTCTTAGTTGTCATTTACAATGCGACGAACGTCCTGCAGCCTTATCTCGTAAAAGTTGCGATCGACACGGATATCGCCACAAAGCATCCTCAGCCAGACGGCTTGATGGTCATCAGTTGGCTGTATATCGGCGTGGTGATCCTCGGGCTCTTGGCGAACTTCGCGCAAATCATCGTGCTACAGTACGCAGGGCAAAATATCATTAGAGCGATTCGATTTCGGCTTTTCACGCATATTGAGTCGCAGGCGATGAGCTTTTTCGATAAGAACGCTTTGGGGCGCCTCGTGACCAACGTATCGAGCGATACGGAGACGGTGAGCCAATTTTTCACGCAATTTTTCCTAAGCATCATTCGTGATGGGCTTTCTGTCGTCATGATCGTCGTCGCGATGTTTGAGTTAGATGTCCAAATCGCAGCGCTCACGATGATCATCGTCCCGATTATCTTTTTGGTCTCCATCGCGTTTCGAAAGAAGCTGCGTGACGCTTATCAGACGACTCGGACCAGGCTTTCCAACATCGTGGCCTTTTTGGCGGAAAATTTGGCGGGGATGCGGATCATTCAAATTTTCCATCAAGAAGGTCGGCAACAGGGCAAGTTTGAGGAGCTCAATAAAGGCCACTTAAAAGCCAACGTGCACGAGTACACGGTGTCGGTGATGTTCAACCGGGTGCTCGAACTGCTCGGCAATGCCGCGGTGGCAGGCACCGTCTATGTCGGAGGCGGGGCAGTACTGCGGCATGTGATCTTGTTTGGGACGCTTTATGCGTTCACCAGCTATATCCGGCAATTTTTCCAACCGATCAACTCGATCACACAGCAGTGGAATACGCTGCAATCTTCGATGGTCGCGGCAGAGCGGATCGGGCGCGTGTTGCAAGAAGAGCCAGCAATCAAAGACCGTGCGGATGTTGTGAGCGTTGGACAGGTCGAAGGGCGGATCGAATTTCGACACGTGTCGTTCGGATATAACCCGGATGAGTCAGTTTTACGCGATATTTCGTTCACAGTAGAGCCTGGGCACCTGATCGGATTTGTCGGCGCAACAGGGGCTGGAAAGTCTTCGATCATGAGCCTTTTAGCACGGTTTTACGAGGTGGACGAAGGGGCGATCTTACTCGACGGCGTGGATATCAGGGACTATGCACAAAAGGACCTGCATCACATCGTTGGTTTAGTGCAGCAGGAAGTGAATCTGTTTACCGGGACTGTGGCTGACAATATCCGACTCTTTCGCAGGGACATCTCGATGGAAGATGTCGTGCGCGCAGCGATGACTGTTGGGGCGCATGAGGTGATTGAGCGATTGCCTGATGGATATGATTCAAAGTTGGTTGCAAAAGGGGCCAATCTATCGATGGGGCAGCGGCAGTTGATCTCATTTGCGCGGATCGTCGCGCAAAACCCCAGCGTCCTGATTCTGGACGAGGCGACGGCAAACCTCGACAGTCAGACGGAGGAATTAGTGCAAAAAGGCCTGGCGGCGGTGGCAGAGAACCGGACAACGCTCGTGATCGCGCACCGCCTCTCAACGATCGCTCATGCGGATCACATCATCGTGCTTGATCGTGGGGAAATCATGGAACAAGGCACGCATGATGAGTTGGTCAGACTGGGTGGGCTCTATGCTGAACTCGCCGCCAGGTCTGGGGTGGAGGTGCAGTCTAAAAAGCAGACGGACACTCACTTTGGCAAGACAAGGCTCGGACAGAGTATAAGTCATCCGGGGTTGGTCGTGCACTAGTGGGAACTGTGGTTGCGAGTTCGGACATTTAAGGTCTCCCTGGCACTCAATGGTGGGTACCAGGGTTCGCCGCCATCTGCGATCGTGTCACATATCACCAAAAAAAGCCTGGGCGAAACGGGTAGATGCCGTAGATCCCGGTATACGGGATAAACAGCCCGCCGACGGCAGGAGGAAATGGGCCCGGCATAAACTGCACTTCATAGTTCGGGTGATCTGTTGCGGGTAGAAATGGCGCATTGGAGATATCCTGTGGCCTTAGTTTCGAGTCGTTTGCCAGGCGCATCACATTGCTCAGCACGATGCCGTGCTCGAGAACGCGACTGACAACACCTTGATGGACTCCATAAATCGAATGGCAATGGACCCAGTGTCCTACGTATGCGTGCATCATTTCGGCGCGTATCACGATGTAAGCCTCCTTGGTGGTCTCTCGTCTATACGATACGAATTGGCACGGCGCTTTTCTTGTGCTCCTGCCCGGTTTTGAAACCTTTTTTATGTCATGAGGCGTGTATCACATCCACGTACACCT
>JAKACY010000048.1 GCA_021821025.1 Bacillota bacterium
TCGTATGCTAACATTGAAATTATACCTGTAACCAATTCTAAAGTTGCGGAGGAAATTAAAAATGAATACAGTTATCTAGATTGTTTGGAGATCTGCCATTACGACAAGGTATATAACTTCTCGGATAAATGTAATGAAGGAGCAAGGTTAGCGTCAGGTTCGGTGATCATCTTCTTTAATGACGACGTGATCCCTTATACACGTGATTGGATTGAGAGACAGTTGGAAATCCTTAAGCATCCTAACGTAGGAGGGGTATCTCCATTATTAATCCATGAGGATCATACAATTCAATATGCGGGTATGATAACAGGAACACCAGGAGTGGTCGGTACATCTTTTAATGGGAGATATTTTCTTGATCCTTCGTTAAATGTATATAGTCATCTATTGCTCAGAGATGTGAGTGTATTAAGCGGTGCGGTTATGATGGTTAGCAAGGTCATTTTCCAAGAGATCGGAGGCTTTGATGCTGAAAATACGCCGAATCGACATTCTGATTTGGACATTAGTTTTAAACTTATCGAGAACGGATATAGGTGTGTCTATACACCGTATTCCATACTAACTCATATTGGACATCATTCTTGGACAGAGAAGGAGCGTCCTGATAAGGCGGACCTATACTGTATAAAGCGGTGGGGAAAATATCTCGGTAGGGATATGTATTTCACGGACTCGATGAAAGAAATGTTATATCGAGACTTTGATTACCTTTATCGAATGTACTGCCCGGATAATGAAATTTTACCGATAAACGGTGGTGGAAGGGATATACTGTTTATATCTCATGAATTGAGCAGGACTGGCGCTCCTGTAGTATTAAAGGATATGGTCCAAGCATCTTTGAACGATGGTGATTTTCCGGTTGTAATTAGTCCTGTTGATGGACCGTTAAGAAAAGAATACCTTAATATGGGAGTGACTGTAATAATTGATGAATCTTTTCTTCGCGGACATTGGATGTTCGAACATTTTGCAAGAAATTTCGATTTAGTAGTTGTGAATACATTGGCTTGTGGCCAGGCCATTTCGCTTCTGGAGAATTCTATACCAGACGTATTCTGGTGGATACATGAGGGGACTTTTGCTATAAATCATTTCCGATCATTTCTACCTCAAAAGGTCGGTAAGAATGTAAATGTATTTTGTGTGAGTGAGTACACTTTAGATAAATTTAAAGATTTAGATATTGAATGTAGTCCGGCAATATTAAATTATGGTGTTGAAGACTGTATAGGGGGTCTTTCGAGAAAACCAGATTTGGAGAAACCAAGATTCTTAATGATTGGTACTTATGATACCAGAAAGGGTCAAGATATCTTTGCAAAGGCGATCAGGATTCTAGAGAGAGACTATCGAGGAAGAGCCGAGTATATATTTATTGGCAATGTTTTGGAGCAGCAGATTTATCATGAGATTGAACAGCTGGCCTCATTCAATCACGATGTTACTATTTTGGATCCATTGCCAAGGACTGATATATTCAAGATATACGAAAAGGTAACGTGCGTTGTATCTCCTTCTAGAGATGATCCCATGCCCGTCGTTCTTGCAGAGGCCATGATGAATTCAAGGATCTGTATCTGTTCTTCCAACACAGGCACGGCATCATACATTGAGGATGGTCTTAATGGCTTCGTTTTTGAAAGTGAAGATGCCGAAGGATTAGCTAAAAAAATTGCATTTGTAATCGACAATCATAATTACTTAGACAACGTAAGAGAAGAAAGTAGAAAAACATATGAGAGGTACTACTCGATCGATGTTTTCACTCGAAATTTTACTCGGCTGAAATCTCGATATGCTGGTGCTTTGAAAGGTACCACCTATCGGGAATAGAAGGAAAGCTTTAATTAAGGACATCAGGATGTTGTGAAACAAAACTTCGAAATTCCATCGCCCAGCCAAGTGGCAAGCACCTCGCTGGGCGCATCATAGCGATTGCTGATCAGGAAAATACGTGCTTACGTTGTGTGCGTAAATACATCCCACCGTTATCCGGTGGAACATCGCTTATTCTGAGGTTATGTTTGTAGCTTCACGGCGGAGCGTCCGATTGCTACCGTGGTAAGTAGATATCGGGAAGGATATGAATTAAACCTAGAAATATTAACGACATGATCTTGAAGGGGCGATGAATGCAGGCAGAGTAAGGCTTTACGAGAGATTTACAATTCGCTTAAAAAGTGACGTGATTACAAAGGGAAAGACCCGACCTTTGGTAGTCTTAAGGTATCCAATCCAAGCACATGAAGGAGACTCTTCTAATGAAGAGCGTACAAAACCATGACCTTTCACCCAAGGATGAGAGTAAATTTCGACGGTGTAGATAAGACGTCAGACGCAGTCAAGGATGGAACAAGTCCACCGTGTGGAGCGCGTAAAATATTACTTTAACTGGCAGTTGGTGCATCCGTACGGTCTGTGGCGCAGGCAATGGGGACCAACATGGTCAGGGTCGATCGCTACTAAAGTAAGGCACTTATATTTGGCGTTACTGCAGCACTTGGAGGACCTAACCGCGGTCCGGAAGACCCAGGACATTACGTTCGAAGCACAAGCGTGGATCGTATCCCTGCCTTACACCAGAAGCCAAAAGACTTGGGCACTCCTACGAGCTGTGGAGTGTCCGTCTCTTGGTACGACAAAGCGCTTAACTAGAGGGCGCGGCGTTTGCACATGATTCTTAAGTGGCATTTGGTCGATTTGTGATAGAATGGAAGTGATCGGATAGAAGTTTATGCGATTAGGATGACTTATAATGCGTTACGTTAACAGCAGGCGTTGCTGGCAAGAGCGTACGTCTTGCTAGATGCATGGGGGTTGTGTATTCGAAAGCAACTGTTACCGGATCGGCGTGCGCTACCTCTTTCTCCTAATCGCTCAATATTGTTGGAGGTGGAACTTGTGTTTGAACCTCATAGTGTTCAACGGGAAGAGATCTGTCGACGGTCTGCGATGGAGGGCCTGATCAGGGTTGCTGAAAGAGTTGGTAGGTACGTATGGTAGTCGCATTTCACAAGATACGCTCATGGACAAACAACCATAATCATCTTGCAGCGTTCATTTTCTTTTTGTTGTTGATTGGTTCCGTCTATTTTCCCGTCTTGATCGGCTATGCCTCCTTGAAGACCTACGGAGCCTGGCCGTCCGGACCGCTTTTCGTCGGCGATCCTGTTGCAGGAGGCCCAATAACATATCCGATGGAACAGTTGGTGGCTCGTGCCTGGGCGACGTTGCAGCTTCCGCTTTGGAATCCCTATCAGGCGTATGGACTGACACTGGGCGGGAACCAAGGCGTCGCGTGGTTTATCCCTGAGATCCTCATGCACCTGCTGTTTCCGCACCACTTTAGTATTTGGAATGTGCTGAGGCTGGTGCTCATGTCTCAGGGGGCCTATCTCCTGGCAAGGGAACTGGATCGAAGCTTTTTCGCATCGGTTCTCATAGGATTGTTCTACGCGTTGGCAGGCCCGGCTATACCCAACGTCAACCTGGGAATGGATAACACTCTCTTGGTGTTCCCCTATCTCCTGATCGCATTTAGGCGGTTGGTCGTGGCGAAGTCGAGGGTCGACGTAATTCGATGGACGGCTCTCTCAGCGCTGGCAGTGGATTGTTCCTTTCTTGCCGGATTTGCCGAAGCCCTGCCTCTGCAGTTTTTGTTCGCCCTGCTATTCGCTCTGTCGTTCGTCCCATTCAAGTCGGGCGGGCTTCGCGGGGCTGTTATTGTGGTGGCTCGCGGAGGCGCCAGCCTAGTTCTAGGTGTGCTCGGCTCCTGGATCAGTATCTACACGCTTTTGCTCCCACTCAGGTCCTACTTTTCCAATCAGTCCCCCAATAGCTATATGACATATGTACCTTTCAGATGGCTCGCGACGTTGGTTGACCCAACGTTTTTTGGCTATGCGTTGACGGCCGGCAGGTTCACGGTAGGTCAAACTGTTTGGATAATGGGGAATCCAGTCTGGGCGTTTTTTTTAATCGCAAGCGCGCTGATTCTCGTTCGGCAGGTTCAGCGCAAAACCCGACAACCGATGTGGCTATTTGTCAGTGCGCTTACCGTCATGCTCGGTGTGATGGGTTATGCCGATATGCTGGGAATTCTGAGGATCTTCGCACTTCCGCCATTCAACCTCATCGCAATGTTTCGATTTCTAGAATTTGCCTGGTGGCTCCCCTCCTGTCTTGTTCTCGGATGGGCATATGATTATATCAGCGATATTGGAAGTGTAGCTCGCGTAGTTATCCTGGTTGTTTTGGGGTTTCTCCTATTCCTCACGGTCGTTCATTTTGCACAAGAGGTACAGTCGACAATTCCTCTTGGGGATCTGCTGGCCGAGAACGTGGCCTTTTCAGTAGTATTTCTTGCGTTGCTTCTTATCAATCTGTCTAGTAAGAAGCGGTTCCTTCAAACGGGGCTGCTGGTCCTGTCGTTGTTCTCGCTTATTCTCTTTGTGCCGAAAAACTATTTCCAGTACGGTGTGCCGTTTCAGGGGATTCAAACGGACAAGTCGTCATTCCCTCAAAAAGCAGACATTCTCTTTTTTTCGAATAACGACGGCAACTCTGTATTATTTTCTGGGATGAGAATTCACGTAATCAGCGCCTTCGGCCCATTTTATCCTAGTGGGTACGCACATCTGATTGCGGGACTCTTTTCTGATCCTAATCCAACATCACCAGGCGGCGTTCTCTGGCTAGGGAACCCTACACTGTTTTCCCTTGTTCTGAATGAGGAAAATCTGCTTCGACTCCGAATTCTCGGCGTTACAAAGATCGCGAATTTTGGCCCACTGCAGGTCGCCCTTGCTGAAAATACATCGTTTCTTAAGGCGATTCTGAAATTGCGTGCATCGCAGCAATCTTCGTTTGTCGGCGCTGTCAAGGCATTGTCCGGAGTATATTTAAGCAGACCCGATCTGCAAAACGCATTTCCGTACACGTCCGCAACGCTGAACCAGGATCTTCTGAACTGGGCACTAACCTATGGAACAACGTCTGACAGTGCGAGAACCGAACTCTCTCCGTATCAAAAACAGTATAAGGTATTGAGCACCATCTCCAATACTGGCAATCACTTACCGCCGATCGTGACTCCCGCCGAGTCCTCGTTACTCGGTGATCCCAACATGGTCCAGTTTGCACATGGTGGGCGGTTGTACGTATACCCGCTTAAGGATCCTCAAGGGTTGGTGTTTGCACCCACACATGTTTCCCAGCATATGTCACAATCTGCATTCGATGGCCTGTTGCAGAGCGATCCGACGCAGCTGTTGAGCACTGCGTTCATTCTGCGTCAAGGAAATTCCACCGATTCGAGTTCAATTCGTCGTTCGATGCAAAATCTCCGTGTGGCTCAACTATCCTATTCGCCAGGGTTTGATCACCAGACGCTGAGAGTGAGGACGCGCGGACAGGGCCTTCTAGTTTTGCGCATCCAGTATACGAAGCACGTTGTGGTCACCGTCAATGGAGCGGTTGTGCATCCTGTGCCGGTCGACGGGCTGTATACTGGACTTTATGTGAAGAGTGGTGTCCTCTCGATTCGATTCAATTATGTGACGCCAGCGGTCTTCTGGAGCGCTATCATATCTGCGCTTATCACGCTTGCTCTGATAGTTGTGGCCGCAGCATGTCAATGGGGTCGAAAATGGGGGATAAGGCCCAATGTGATGTAATTCTCATCCCATAGAATAGAACCACTGAGAATGACGGTTGGGAATTATTTGACAATTACGCTTAGTCTGTTGTAAGGTAATAGGGATTGTTGATTGTGTTCATTACATGGCATGTAGGCGCTTTGGTGTGGAAGGGTGGTATTATGAAAAACGATGTGGTGGTGATTGGTAGCGGACCATCTGGCTTAACCGCAGCATACGAGTTAAGCAAGAATGGTTTGGTGGTTGTAGTGCTGGAGCAGGACCAGGAAAAGGTTGGAGGAATCTCGCGCACAGTTGAGAACAAAGGATTTCGCTTTGACATTGGGGGCCATCGGTTTTTCTCCAAGAGTAAGGAAATAGAGGATCTTTGGACTGAGCTATTGGGTGAGGACATGTTGGTGCGCGGGCGATTATCTAGGATTTTCTATAATGGAAAATTCTTCGATTATCCATTGAAACCAATGAACGCGTTCGTCAATTTAGGTCCGATAGAGACCTTGATGTGCATTATTGACTACGGTTACGCCAAACTCTTCCCTCGGAAGAGTTCAGTTTCGTTCGAGGACTGGATTGTGAACAATTTTGGGGAGAGACTGTACCGCACATTCTTCAAGACGTATACAGAAAAAGTTTGGGGTATTCCTTGCAATGAGATCAGCGCGGACTGGGCTGCACAACGTATCAAAGGCCTCTCATTAGGAAGTGCGATCAGAAATGCTTTTCATCCTCAGAATGGCGGCGACAGAAGCGGTTTAATCAAGACGCTTATTGACAAGTTCCGGTATCCTAAGTTGGGACCTGGGATGATGTGGGAGGCGGCTGCTGAAAAGATTCAAAATAATAACGGTCAGGTTCGCATGGGTGAGAAGGTTATCTCGATTCAACATTCGGACGGACTCGTGAAGCGCGTGGTCACGAGATTCGAAAGTGGGGAGAACATATACGAAGCTGATCACTTTATTTCTTCCATGCCTCTGCGAAGCTTGGTGAGGAATTTAAAGCCTGCCCCCCCAGAACGTGTTTTGAAAGCGGCTGAAGGCCTAAAATATCGAGATTTCATCACCGTGGCGCTCATTATCGATAAGAGTGAGTCTTTTCCGGACAATTGGATTTATATTCACGATCCAAGTGTCAAGGTCGGACGTATACAGAACTTCAAAAATTGGAGTCCATACATGGTGCCAAACGAGGCACAAACATGTCTTGGACTTGAGTACTTTTGTTTTGAAGGTGATGGCCTTTGGAACATGAGTGATAATGATCTGATTACGCTAGGAACGACTGAACTACACCGAATCGGGCTCATTGATAAGGACCATGTGGCTGACGGCGCAGTTGTTCGCGTTCCTAAAGCATATCCTGTGTACGATGACTACTACAAGGATAACGTACAGATCATTGCCAACTATCTCAAAGAAAACCTGAAAAATCTCCAGGTTGTCGGCCGCAACGGCATGCACAAGTATAACAATCAGGATCATGCGATGATGACGGGGATTTTGGCGGCAAAAAACATTCAAGGTGGTTCATACGACGTTTGGACTGTGAATAGTGATGCGGAATACCATGAAGAAGTACGGGAGGAACGACTGGTTCCATCTCGCTTTTCGGACAGGCAATCTCCCGTGGGTGGGGGGCGTTAATCAGATGAACGGACGGATTTGGGGGTCAGTCGTAGGCTTTTTACGGATTGATTTGGTTAAGTTCGCACTTGTTGGAGGAGCAACAGCCATCATCCAGTTATCGACATATGCTGTAATGATTATATTATCGGTGAACTATGAGTTGGCTTCACTGATCAGCATGACTCTATCCACCATCCTCGCCTACGTTGGGAATCGTCTCTGGACCTTTCACAGTGAAAATGGGTGGATCGTTGAATTTATTGGATTTTCAGTAAGTCGTATCGTTACGATCATGCTTAATGCTCTCTTACTTTATTTTCTAGTCCAATTCGTGAGAGTCGATGAAATGACAGCGCAAGTTCTATCAATATTGGTTATTACAGCAGTAAACTATGGGGTGGGTAAATTCCTTGTATTTGCGCCGAAACGGACGAAGGTGCCAAAGATGGCAATATACGCTGAAGGTGGGGCAAGAAGAGACATCTAGTATACCGTTTCTTATAGAACGTAATTATTGGACGGGTTTGCGTATCCCTGATTCAACTCCATATCGCCGGTGAAACTAAACGGGACCCCGGTTCACTTATTCCAAGCAGAGTTCAATCCGCTGGCGCAGTTCTTCCTTGGAGGATACTCGGATGTGCTGAATGATTATTCAGGATTGTTTGGATTTTCCACTTCAGCGAGTAGTGAGCGTCCAACTTCTTCAGAAGGGCCAACAAACTCAGCGTGCCATGACGTACATATTCATGGTCTCGTTCAATGGTCGCATGCCGCCCGGGCTCTGGTGGTAAATCTGGCGCCGTGTTTGAATCATCTCTGGCTTTTCATCGTAAGAGATTGTGGTCACGGTACAAAACGCATACTCCTTCTCGTCCTGCATGAATTGCACCTGTTCGTATACGCTGTGCACTTGAGCAATCTTCTCGTCGAAGTTGGGATCACGCTTCTCCAAGTAGTACCGAACCTTGTGATGCTATAGGTCTTGTGCCGATAACATCTTGGAGATGGTACCCTACACCAATCTGCGCAACACTTTGGTGGCCCGCAGCGACCACGTGTTTCCGGATGTGTTGTGCCTAGAGGCGGACGGTCCATAGCTTATGGGGCAGCCCAAGTCTTTGGGATTCCGGCAGGCCAAAGACACGATCCACACTTGTGCTTCGACGTATTTCCACGAGTCTTCGGGACCTCGGCAGGTCTTCAAATGTTGCTGTAATTTACCAAATTGTAGTGCCTTATTTAAGCAACCGTGAACATTGACCGAATTGATCCCCATCGCTTGCGCCGTAGATCGTTCGGATGCGCTGGTTGCAAGTTGAAGTAACATTTTTGTGCGCTCGATACGACGGATGTGTTGCGCCTATGACTGCGACACCTTCTCTAAGAAACGGTCTACTAGGTCCTGTTGAAGCGTATACAGCTGGTTAAAATAGCATCTATCATAGGATAAAATTAAACTTATTTAAAGGTAGGTTTCAATCACATATGCTATGATGTTTGAGAATGTTATCTGAGACCTATAAACACTCGAGGAGGTCAGTACGTGAAAAAGGCATTATCGACGTTAACGTCTGCCCTATTACTAGCCGGTGCGCTCGCTCCTTCCGCATTTGCTGCGACAACGTCTACAGTATCGTATACAGATATTAGCAGCAACTTTGCTCAGCAGGATAATTTGGCACTATCGCAAAAAGGTTTTATCCATGGTTACAGCAACGGGACATTTCGGCCCGGTGATCTCGTTACACGGGGTCAGTTCTTAGCCTACTTCTTAAATGTTGTCAATAACTTTACCGGTGTAAAACCTGTTGCCCATACACAGTTTTATTCCGATATTCCCCCTCGCAACTGGGATTACAACTACGTGGGAGCGGCGCAAGCCCAAGGCTGGATCAATCCTGTTTGGATTGGTGTCAAACTCGGAGGGCACTTCAATGAGAACTACCAGGCATCATGGGGCGATGCTGCATCGTTCTTTGTCTCGATGTTAGTCAGCTCGCAGCATGCGCCGGCCATGCATGGAAAGGCACCGCTTGCTTGGGCAAAATCCATTGGATTGTTCAATGGCATTCCAAGCACGCAAAACCAGATTTATCTCAATCGTGCCAGCGCTTCCGTGGTTCTCATGAACATACTTAATTACATTAATGGGCTGCAAAACCCATCCGGTCAAGGGACTGGCAGCGGCACGGGAACGGGTACCGGTTCTGGAACTGGCACAGGTTCGGGCAATTCAGGATCCGGTAGCTCCCAGGCTCCCGCTGGCGCTACGCTCACACTGAGCGGCGGGGCGATTATGCAGGACAATTCTACAGAGCAATTGTCCTTGGTCATGAAAGATGGATTGGGTAACATATATAACTATGGAAATGCCGCGGTGACGTATTCCACCGGCAGTTCTAATGCGTTTGTCAGTCCAACGGGTGTCTTTGTCGCGACACAACCCGGTACGTACCAAATCACAGCGACCGTCGATGGCGTCACGTCAAACGCCTTGCAGGTCACCGTTGTAGGGGCCGCTGCTGGGCTGAAAATTAGTGCGGCTGCGCCGTCCTTGGTTGTGGGTGGCACAGCTACCGATACGATCACCGCGACTGTAGTTGATGCAAACGGGAATCCTGTGACAAACTTCAACGGCACGATGGAATTTAGAGATACAAATGCGCAACTTGTAACGTCCACAGGCGCGACCACCAATGATCTGACAGGCGTTCCCGTGGTTAATGGCCAAGCAACGGTGACCGTTCGTGCCACAACCGTTCTGGGCAGTACCGATACGATCACTGGCACCAACTTAGTCCAGTCAGGTTCCAGTACGGTTGTCACAGGAACGACAGGTGTAGCAACAGCGTCGCTGACTGTGACTCAGGTACAACAGATTGCGACATCGATCAAAGTCACGCCAACATCCTCAACCTTGGAAAACAATGTTGCAAGTGAAGATGGCTTCACCGCTCAGGTGCTCGATCAAGATGGGCAACCTATGCTTACGGGATCGTATCCAATCACGCTGAGTGTGGCTGGGGCAGGCACGCTCGATTCTGGCACGCCAGCGTCGACTTATTACGTAGGCAACGGTAATGCATCCAATGTCATTCAAGGCAATGTCTGGTCACAACAAGGTGTCAGCGGATCGATCACGATCATGGCCACTTCACCTGGATTACAAACAGGGACCGGCGTCGTGCAGGCTGTCACGGTGGGAAGTCCTGCGGCTCTTCGTTTGGCCGTCGATCCCAACTCAAGCGCAAGCTTTGTAGCGGGTACAGCTGGAACTACTTTTGACTTGTCAGCGGTGGATGCGAATGGCAATCCTGTCACAGATACGGCCAATCCTTCGTACAGCGCGACCGTTTGGCAGGGTGCCAACCAGGTTACATCGGGTGTAGCAGCTCAAGTGATCGGCAATAAGGTGATTGTCACGGGTACGGCGGCTGGGACGTATACGCTCAAAGTCACGTCCAGTGACAATCTCAATCCGGCGACGATTGCCTTTACGATAACGGCCGCAACACCGGCAAAAGCTGTAATCACTTCGCCGAGCTCTGCGCTCGACTTGCCGGTCAGTGCAGATACCACCACGATTCAAGCACAATTGCAAGATGCGTACGGCAATCCTGTAAATGTAGCCGGAATCCCAGTGGAATTTGTGGCTGTGACAAGAGCTGGCACGGATACTGCAACTATCGGTGGTTCGGTAACCGGTACAGTTACCGCAGATACCAATGCCAACGGTCAAGTGGCGATTACCTTCATTGGTTCGCAAAAACTGGGTGATGCATGGACGGTCGGCATAAACCAGGTAAATAACGTAGCCATTCCGATTGTCTCGACACAAATCACCATGGTGCAGGAAGTACCGTCAACTGTTCAGGTCGGTTTACAGGACATTCAAACATTTGGCTCGAACAATGCGATGTATCTGCATAGCACATCGTACGCTCAAGCTGGCGACACAGTTCAAGTTACCGTGAATGCACTTGACTCTTACGGTCACCCGAGTTCCAATGGTGACTTGTTGCAGATCACGCTGCCAGCCGGTTTCAACAATCCTGTTGGCCTAAATCCAACTTCAACGAGCAACGTGTATACGGCAGTACTTCCTTCTTCCGGTACACTGACGTTTGATGTGACCGCAGCGCAAACTGGTATTTACGCGCTTCAGGTTACCGATTTGAGTGTTCCCGGACAAAACTTAATGGGAACGCAGACGATGACCATTGTTCCGGGAACAGCCGTCAAGGCTGCACTCTTTGATCAGACAGGAGAAATTACTTCCACAAATCCTGTGTCAGTCACGGGTAATACACCGGTTCTGGTCTGGTTGAAACCCGTGGATGCTGAAGGCAATCCGGTCAATGAAGGTACAAATGCGCAAACCTTTACCTTAGGCGATAATGGTGCAAATGGCCAGTTTCGTCTGAGCTCTGCGACTGGAATCAATGTCACCTCGGTGCAGATTCCTGCGGGTCAAGCGGCAGTGTCCGTGTATTATGTGAATGCCAATACAGGAAATTACGTTTTAACCGCCAACTGATTTTCAGGGTTAAACTACAATGGAGCAGGCGATGAGAGCCTGCTCCATTGCTACATGTGTAAAAGTTGGTATGTTCTGTAGTAGAATGCTTGTGGGGTGTTTTGATGAGAATCTTGATTGCTGGCGCAGCTGGAATGTTGGGCCGTGATCTTTGCACAGCTTTCGCAGGTGAAGAGGTCGTTAGTGTATCGCGAGCGGAGCTCGATATTACGGATGCTGCGGCCGTTTTTGCGCTCGTGCACAAAGAACGCCCGAGTCTCATCATCAATGCTGCTGCCTTCACCAATGTGGACGAATGCGAAACAAGCATAGATGATGCTTATCGAGTCAATGCGGTTGGCCCGCGCAATTTGGCCGCAGCCGCGCAAGAGACGGATGCCGCCATCATGCATTTTAGCACAGACTATGTATTTGCCGGGGATGCCTCACAGCCACAGCGCGAGTACGACCCAGTCGGTCCTGTGAGCATCTATGGGAAAAGCAAGCTTGCGGGAGAACGTCTGGTACAAGCCCTCTGCCCAAGACACTATGTTATACGGACATCCTGGCTTTATGGCCTACACGGCAAGAATTTTGTCAGTACTATGCTGCGACTTGGTGGACAAACCGGAATGGTTCGTGTGGTAGATGATCAGCTCGGGTCTCCCACCTATACGATAGATTTGGCGCAGGCTGCAACACAACTGGCGGGAAAACCGTACTATGGTACCTATCATCTATCCAATGGCGGTGTATGCTCTTGGCATCAATTTGCCAGAGATATCTTTGCAGCTGCGGGAATGGACGTTACGGTTGAGGCAATCTCTTCCGAGATGTTGAGCCGCAAGGCAAAAAGGCCAGCGTACTCCGTTCTTGACAACCAGATGTGGCACTTGAGTGGCTTTACACCCTTGCGATCTTATAAAGAAGCTTTACAAGATTATATGAAAGACTATAAGTCCCAGTCGGGAGGCACTGTATGAAAGCACTGATCCTAAGCGGCGGGACTGGCTCACGGCTTCGTCCCTTGACATACACAGGCGCCAAGCAATTGATTCCTGTCGCCAATAAACCGATTCTCTTTTATGCCATTGAGGCAATTCGCGACGCTGGAATTGACGAGATCGGCATCATTGTCGGAGATACCCGTGAAGAAGTAAAACGTGCTGTGGGCGATGGCTCGCTCTGGGGCGTCAAGGTTACGTATATTGAACAAGATGCGCCTCGCGGACTTGCGCATGCTGTAAAAATCTCGGCTGACTTTATCGGTGACGATGATTTTCTCATGTTTTTAGGCGATAATCTGGTTCGCGACGGGGTGTCCGCTTTTGCCAATCAGTTTCGCACAAACAGGCCCAACTCTTTAATTCTGCTTAGCCGTGTGCCTGATCCGCAGCGCTTTGGCGTTGCTGAGCTGACAAACGGGCGGGTGGTTCGCTTAATTGAGAAGCCGCAGGTACCGCCCAGCGATCTGGCTTTAGTCGGCGTGTATTTATTTGACAAAAATATCTTTACTGCGGTGAACGCGATTAAACCATCGTGGCGTAATGAACTGGAAATTACCGATGCGATTCAATACCTGGTCGATCACGGTCACGTGGTGGATTCTCATGTCATTGACGGTTGGTGGAAAGACACCGGTAAACCAGAGGATGTGCTTGAAGCCAATCGCATGATGCTCGAATACATCGAGACCGATATATGCGGCACCGTGGATGCTGATTCGCAGATTTTTGGCCGAGCTGTTATTGACGCTGATGTTGAGATTATTAACAGTGTGATTCGCGGACCCGTAGTTATTGCCAAAGGCGCCAGAATCGTCGACAGCTATATCGGGCCGTTTACCGCGATCAGCGAGCGTGTGCAGGTTTTAGGTAGCGAAGTAGAAAACAGCATCTTGCTTCAGGGCACTGTCATTGCTCAGATCCCTACGCGGATCGACAGCAGCCTGATTGGCAAAAACGTCCGTATCAGCCGAATTAAAGAAAGGCCCAAAGCACTTAATTTCGTCCTAGGCGACAACAGTCGGGCAGACGTGCAATAACG
>JAKACY010000258.1 GCA_021821025.1 Bacillota bacterium
TGAGCTTCAAGCAGATCGACCAACCCCTCGATCGGGCGATGGTCACGATGGCAACTGTTTTTGGTGTCGTTGGGTTGGTGCTTCTATGGATTGGTCCTGGAATTTATCAAGTCATCTGGGGATAAAAGGCTAGGTGGATCATGTTAGACGAGTTGAGGAGGTTTCATTTATGAGTACAGTTCGCGCGACGCATCCTGATTATTCAAGTCGGGCCATGCCGGATCTTGCAGCGGGGCTTGCTGTTGGCCCGATCGTAGCATTGATTACGCTGCGCATTTTGTCTTCTTGGAACTGGTTAAATGGCGCCTTTTTCGGAGCGGACCAAAAGGTCAGCAGCGCATTTTTAAGCGGCAACTTTCTCGTGACTAGAATCGGAGGCGCGCATGGTTTTGCTGCCAGTTCCTTGTATCCGGGGATCGGGCATTTCATCGCCAGCGGTGTCGCCTCAAATGCAGCTTTTTGGGCCTGGGTCATCTTCTTGGGCGAAGCTGTTGCGGGGATTAGCTTCTTGTTCGGGATCTTTACCCGCCTAGGGGGTCTCTCAGCGGCATTTTCAGCCTTGGCCAACCTGCTCGCGGCGGGCGGCAACGGCGCGGATAACATCGGTCAAAACTATCTCCTGCTTGTGCTTGGCATCACGTTTCTGGTAGTAGGGGCCGGTCGTTGGTTCGGTGTAGACGGGTGGTTACAAAAACGCTACCCAGATTCCAAGTGGCTGAAAATCTTAGGATAGCCATGCAAGTCTAAACACTGGCCTGCATTTCATCGTGTCATTCTTGAAGGCGATCATCTTGATCAAGTTGGATCGACTGGACCTTATGGTCAGATCTGACTTGATCACGTTTTTTTACGGGGGTGTGTTGTGAGGTATCAAACAAGTGCGTTTAACCACAGTAGCCACCATATTCAGCAAAAATATGACATGTGGATCTCAGCCTGGATGTAAGGACAGGTGTTGTCAATCGCTTTCATTTGCGGTACTCTCGACGAAGTAGTGGACAAGTTGTATCATATAAGTGATATTCGATGATCAATAGGGCAATGTGCTGGTAGCTGTATTTGCCATCCGCAGAAGTCGAATGACATTTACATAAATAAGGAAAATGGGGTGCCGATCATGAGCCAAGTGGAACAATTTACCCAGAGTTGGCTGTCGCATCGGGATGTGCTCGATCTGCTGCTCGCGCAAGTGAAAGATGAAGACCTGTCCTTTAAACCTTGGGATGGCGCCATGAGCCTTGGTGAACTGGCATTACATATTGCGCAATCCGCGGAGTTTTTCATCAATGCTGCGAAAACGGGCGAGTTCAATCGATCATCAGATCGCGCGACAGCCAGCACAGTGGCTGAACTGCGCGTTCTGGTGCAACAGGCGACCGATCGTTCAAAAGCCGTGTTAGATTCGCTTGCCGACGCAGACCTTGGGAAGCTGGTAGCGACAAAGGCCATGTTTGGTACGGATCTCCCTGCGATCGCGGTTTTAAATTCGATGAAGGATCACGAGATTCACCATAAAGGGCAACTTTTCGTGTATGTTCGCATGACTGGAGCAAAAGAGCTGCCGTTTTTCGTGAAGCCGCGCGCCTAGGCTAGATATTGCAACGTGTGGTTGCGAGGGAATTCTGAAGCGGCGGCGGGTTATGCCCGCGGCATATGGTGCGATCCAACGTGCTAAGCTCTTAAGCGCGTGTGACAGCGCCCACTCTACGATGAGTGCAATTAGCGCCACGATGAAGAAGCATGTGATGGCTGAATCGGTATACATAGGGAGGGCTTTACATGAAGTACACGCAGCTTACACCGAGTCGTTTGAATGTTTCGCAAATCACGTTCGGGTGCTGGGAACTCGGCGGCGGTCAGTGGGAAAAAGAAAGTGATGAGCAAAACATACGAGCGATTCAAACCGCATTTGACTTTGGTATCAATAGCTTTGATACGGCAGAAGGGTACGGACAAGGCCATTCAGAAGACATCGTGGGTGAGGCTCTTTCTGGTAAGCGGCAAGATGTCGTGATTGCCACGAAGGTTTCGCCGGATCATCTCCGTAAAAGTGATGTTCGGCGCTCTGTCGAAAACAGCTTGAAGCGCCTTCGCACTGACTATTTGGACATCTACTACGTACACTGGCCTAACAAAGACATTGCGCTGGCGGACACGATGGAGGAGTTTCGCAGGATAAAAGAAGAGGGGCTCATCAAGGCGGTCGGGGTGTCTAACTTTTCACGCGCACAGATCGAAGAAGCGATGAAGATTGTGCATGTCGATGTGATTCAACCGGAGTACAGCCTATTGCATCGCATGATCGAAAAAGATGTCGTACCATACTGCGTTGAGCAAAATATCGGGATCATGACGTACAGCTCGATTGCAAAAGGCATCCTGACGGGCGCTTATCACTATGGGAACGCGGTGATTAAAGACTCCGATTTTCGCAAATCGCGTCGGCTTTTCTTGCCGGAGCACCTCGAGAAAGAGACGCAACTCGTCTATCTGCTAAAAGATTTGGCTGAGCAAAAAGGTGTGACGGCGTCTGAAGTGGCGATCGCTTGGCTGTTGCAGCAAAGAGGTGTCGCATCTGCAATCGTGGGGACGCAAAATGTCCAGCATCTGAAGGACAACGTGCGCGCGGTCGATGTGATATTAACACACGATGAACTGCTTCAACTCGATCAGGTGAGCCATCAGACGATCACGGCGATCGATGGCGAATGATGGCGAATGATGGCGAATGATTCCAGGTGG
>JAKACY010000049.1 GCA_021821025.1 Bacillota bacterium
TGTGTGGTGTTTTCAATATAGTCCAGAAGGTGTTTTTTTATATGATCTCTTGCGACAGGTGTCGGAACCTTAATAGTTAGTACCTGTCCATCGAAAGTTTCCACCTCTGTAGCAGCTAACCACGTTTCAAATGTGATCTTGTCGAGTTTTTGCTGCAAAACCTCTAACGTGTCATGCCAAAGCTTAACCCCAGACACGGTGGTCATGTGACAGTTGCCCCCTAGGCCAATAGTAAAACAAAATAATATCCACAGCGATGTGATTGATATTGGGGCGAGTGTACTCTATAAATTATTCGAGCAAATGTATCCACAAGTGCATGAAGTCAAAGTAGTTATCCACAGGTGTGCATATGATGTGGATAAGTGTACGGCTGCCCTATTCAGCGTTGACTCATCATATCAAAAAATCCGCGATTCGACAACAAATGCGGCATTACGCGCGAAAACTGTCGGAGGGTAGCGATTGTATCATAGATTTGTGTTGGTGTGGATAACTTGAGGACAATTTAATATGGTTACATCACTTAGAGTGGATATTATCCACTTGTGGATAAGCTGGTTGTGGATACCTGAGGGTGTGGTATAATGCTTGACATGCATCTCGAGCGAAGTCTATAATAATTGGGTGTTTCCTCAGTTGGGGATTCATGTAAGGAGGTGTCCGTTACTAATGAAACCAACCTATAATCCGAACGTCCGCAAGCGTAAGAATGAACATGGATTCCGTAAGCGTATGTCTACGAAAAATGGTCGTCGTGTATTGGCGGCGCGTCGTCGCAAAGGAAGAAAGGTTCTTTCAGCGTAACTTGGTTCCGCGCGGATGTGTGCCGCGCGGATCCTGTTGTATCGGCTCAGATATTGTCAGTTAGGCCACTTGTACGGTGGTCTTTTTTTACATCATATGGTTATGCCGATAATCAGGATGGATATGCATGCCACCGAGTGGCACAAGCAGGTAATGAAAAATGCCAGCGGTATTCTTCAGGGGTGTTTTTGCGTTGGATGAACAGCAGAGGAAAGTAAAGGGCAAGTTATCTTTGAAACGACATCGATTACGTCATAATCAGGACTTTCGAAAGGTCTTTCAAAAAGGTAAATCATTTGCCAATCAGTACTTCGTGCTTTATCTTATAAGAAGGCATGCAACGAGTCGACGTAGTTCTAGGGTTGGGTTTTCTGTTAGCAAGAAAGTTGGCAACGCTGTTGTACGCAATCGTGTAAAACGCTTGCTTCGCGAAGTGATGCGCCGATCGATCACCGCTATTGCGTATGAAGCAGATATCGTGATCATCGCTCGAAAGGGCTCATCAGTTTTGGACTATCGAGACGTAGACCGCTATGTCCAGCAGCTTTTGGATCGATCCCATCTCATGAAAAAATCGACTGAATGAAGGCGTCTTTCGTGAAATTGGTTATAATTGCGTTAATAAGCGTGTATCAAAAGGTGATATCTCCTCTCACACCTCCAAGTTGTAGGTTTTACCCAACATGCTCACAGTATTCGTTAGAGGCAGTGCGCAAATATGGCGCACTGCGGGGAGTGTGGATGGCGGTAAAGCGCATCATTCGCTGTGGACCGTGGCATCCGGGAGGGTATGATCCTGTTCCATAGTAATTGAACTGCTATTTTGACTTTAGGGGCTGGTCAGGCGTGCGATTGCGCACTTCGTGGAAAACAATTGGTGGGACAAGTTTTGTGGTCTGGTTCGTCTTTTCAACAGTCGCTTTAGCTGCTACGAAGGGTGCTAAGGTTGCGAGTCCTGCAATCCAGGATCAGATCGTAAATGTATTTGCGGATTTCATTAACTGGGTAGCAATTTATGTTCATGACTATGGTATTGCACTCATTATCGTCACATTCATCATCAGGCTCTTAACGATGCCACTGATGTTGAAGAGTTTTCGCAATACCAAAAAGATGCAGGCACTTAAGCCGCAACTTGATGCGTTAAAGAAAAAGCACGGCGGTGATGCGCGTAAATATCAAGAGGAGATGATGCTGCTCTATAAAAAAGAAGGGGTCAACCCTGTTGCGGGCTGCGTCCCGATGTTGGTTCAGATGGTGGTACTGACGGTTTTATATCGCGCCATCTATACGGATCACGTCATGCTTCATGCGAAATTCTTGGGACTGGTTCCACTTGGGGTCATGGATCACACTTACATATTGCCCGTCTTAGCTGCCATCACGAGCTTTTTCCAACAAAAAGTGTCTATGGTTCAGACAGATCCAAGTCAGAAGATGCTGATGTACATATTCCCGGTCATGATCTTCTTTTTCGCGATCAGGGTATATGCCGCCTTGGCCTTGTATTGGGTGTTTAGCAACCTATTTACGATGGCACAGGTATATTTCACTCGAGTTAAGCCAGTTACGCCAATGGATCCGGGGGCGAAGTAAACGGTGCGTAAGGTTACCGTCACAGGTAAAACTGTTGAATTGGCTGTGGGCGAAGCGCTGCATCAATTAAAAGTGGGTAGAGATCGGGCGGAAGTGGTCGTAAAGGTCGCCCCCTCAAAAGGATTCTTGGGAATCGGTGCGCGTGATGCAGAAGTTGAGGTTAGTGTAATCGAGGATCCTGTTGGCGATGCAGAACGGTTTTTGCGCGAGATGTTCGTAGCCATGCGCATGGCCGTTCGTTTGACAAAGCAGGTAGACGGGACCGATGTTGTATTTCAACTGGCGGGTGATCGTGTCGGGCTTCTGATCGGCAAACACGGTCAGACATTAGACGCAATTCAATACTTGGTGAACGCGGTTGGTAATAAATATTCGAATCGTCATTATAGATTTGTTATTGATGCAGAAGGTTATCGGGAACGAAGGCGACAAGCACTTGTGTATACTGCTCAAAAGATGGCTGAAAAGGCGATCGCTTTAGGACGGGAAGTGGTATTAGAGCCGATGAGTGCTCAAGAGCGAAAAGTGATACATGTCGCCCTGCAGGGTCGCCGGGACGTTCGAACGGAGAGTCGTGGCGTAGATCCAGATCGCGCCATCGTGATCATTCCCGCGGAGGCAGCCATCAATCGGCGTGTAACATCCCGTTCGAGGATTGCGCAGAGAGCACGTGGATAGTAGATAGAAAATGGAAACAAGACGTATATACCTGATATGTCGATGTGAGGTTGGTCGCCAGTAGCGGTGCCAACTTTTTTGTTATGATAATTGGCGCTTATCAGGACGGGGGGATCTAACGTGCAGGAGCCAACGATTACAGCGATTGCAAGCGCGCTAGGTGAATCGAGTGTTGCCTTGATTCGTGTGAGCGGTCCAGAGGCGATTCTGATTGTGGATAAGATTTTTCGTGGCGCAAGGTCACTCGTAGAAGTGCCTTCTCATACTGTTCATTATGGTCACATTATTTCATCTGATGGACAGGCGATCGATGAAGTATTGGTTACTGTCATGCACGGACCTAAAACTTACACGACTGAGAATGTTGTTGAGATTGGCACGCACGGTGGTTATGATGCAGCTCAGTCTGTACTAACCGAGATTTTGCGTTCTGGAGCCAGACTGGCCATGCCGGGTGAATTTACAAAGCGTGCATTCTTGGGTGGAAGGATCGATTTGGCTCAGGCCGAAGGTGTCATGGAGTTGATCCATGCTCAGACATCCGTCGCTCGAAAGGCTGCTCTTTTACAGGTTAAGGGTAGTTTGACACGAGCGATCAGGGACATCCGTCACACCATGTTAGAGATTTTGGCGCATGTTGAAGTTACAATCGATTATCCCGAACATGATGTTGAAGACGCGACGACTGAGTTGGTGCGTGAACGCGTGTTGGCGGTTAGGTCAGAGCTGACAAGCTTGTTGCAAACGGCTGAGAACGGCCGAATTTTAAAAGATGGTATACGAGTTGCGATTATAGGGCGTCCAAATGTGGGCAAGTCGACGTTGCTCAACCAATTGTCAAGAGTCGACCGTGCGATTGTGACGGATATTCCAGGGACCACGCGCGATATTCTCCAGGAACATATTCAGATTAAAGGTGTGCCACTTTATATTCTCGACACCGCAGGGATTCGTGAGACGACGGATGTAGTAGAAGAGATTGGGGTCGCGCGAAGCAAACAGGCGATGGAGGACGCGGATTTGCTACTAGTTGTCATCGACAGTGGACGGGCCCTTAACGACACGGATAAGGAATTATTGGCGGTGGCTAGCAGGAGACGATCATTGGTTATACTGAATAAAGTAGATCTTCCTAGTGTTGTGAGTCGAGAAGATGTGGCTCGCTTTGTGCCACTGGATGATATTGTTCCCTACTCAGTCTATAAAATATCGTATCATAGTGAGTTAGAGGATCAGATTTTGCAAAAGTCCTCCGTTGGTAAGATCACCGTAGCGGACGCAAGCTTTATTGCCAATTCGCGTCATATTTCATTAATGGAAGATGCCGTACATCTTTTGGACGATGTGTTGGGATCTATAGCTATGGGACAGACGCTTGATTTGGTTGCTGTGGATTTGAAGCAGGCTTGGGTTGTTCTCGGAGAGGTCATTGGCGAAACGCCGAAAGATGACTTGCTAGATCAGATTTTTAGCCAGTTTTGCTTAGGTAAATAGAAGAAGGAGGGTAACTGGTGAAGTACTTTGGTGGAACTTTTGATGTTATCGTGATCGGTGCAGGCCATGCCGGTTCGGAAGCGGCACTTGCGTCTGCCCGATTAGGATGTAAGACGCTCTTATTGACGATTAATTTGGACACCATCGCCTTTATGCCATGTAATCCTTCGATCGGAGGTCCTGCAAAAGGCACCGTAGTTCGGGAAATTGATGCGCTCGGTGGGCAGATGGCTCGTAATACGGATTTGACATATATTCAAATGCGACTTTTAAATACCGGCAAAGGGCCTGCTGTCCAAGCGTTGCGAGCCCAGTCTGATAAGGCATTGTACAGTCGAACGATGAAGCATACGATTGAACACGAGCCGAATTTGACATTAAGGCAAGGTATGGTGGAACATATTTTGACTGCAGGTGGTCGGGTGGCGGGTGTAAGAACGCAGACTGGTGCTGAGTATTTGACCAAGTCAGTAGTGCTAACGACAGGTACGTACCTGCGGGGCCGCATCATCATTGGTGATGTGTCTTATCAAAGTGGGCCGAATGGTCAATTGCCATCAATGAAATTGACTGACAGCTTGCTTGATCTTGGGTTTGATCTTGTGCGTTTTAAGACCGGTACGCCACCACGCGTTAATCGCAACTCAATTCGTTTTGACAAACTGATCGTACAGCCAGGTGATCCAAAACCGCGTCATTTTTCCTTCGATGAGGTGCCCGTTCGCGAGCAGGTCGATTGCTGGTTGACCTATACAACGCGAGATACGCACGAGATCATTGGGGAAAACCTGCATCGCGCGCCGATGTTTTCCGGGGAAATAGAGGGTCGTGGTCCGCGATATTGCCCGAGCATCGAAGATAAGATCGTGCGGTTTAAAGAGCGGCCGGCACACCAAGTGTTTTTGGAGCCTGAGGGTAAGGAGACGGCAGAGTGGTACGTTCAGGGCATGTCGACAAGTTTGCCTGAAGATGTGCAAATTCAGATGCTGCATACGATCCCGGGGCTTGAGGAAGTTGAGATGTTGCGTCCGGGTTACGCGATCGAATACGATGCGTTAATGCCTACCCAGCTGTGGCCGACGCTGGAGACAAAGGCGCTTCCTGGGTTATTTACCGCGGGGCAGATCAATGGCACCTCTGGGTATGAGGAAGCGGCTGGACAGGGCATCATCGCAGGGATTAACGCTGCATTATCCGCACTAGAGAAAGAGCCTCTTATTTTGGATCGATCGGATGCTTACATTGGCGTCATGATTGATGATTTAGTGACTAAAGGTACCACCGAGCCGTATCGTCTTTTGACCTCTAGGGCGGAGTATCGCTTATTGCTGAGAAATGATAACGCCGATATGCGGCTTATGGAGATCGGCTATCGGATCGGTCTTTTGTCTGACGAAAGATATGATCGATTTTTGCGCAAGCGCTCTTCGATCGAAACTGAAAAGGAGCGACTTGCAGGTATTCGCGTGCAACCGGAGACTGTGGCAAGCGTATTTACCAGCCGAGAGTTGGAGGTCCCCTCGTCGGTTGTGAGTTTAGAACAACTTTTGCGTCGGCCTGAAGTAGACTATGATCTGGTGTCAGAAATATCACCAGCTCCGATTGGACTATCATCTGAAGTCGTTGAACAGGTGGAGATTGATCTAAAATACGCCGGGTATGTAATGAAACAGTCGCAAGAGATTGAACGGCAGAAAAAGCTTGAGACGAAGCGTATCCCCGATGATATCGATTATTCTCTCGTTCGGGGGTTGTCCAATGAGGGCAGAGACCGACTAAAGCAGGTTCGACCGCTAAGCATTGGACAAGCGTCTCGTATCGAAGGTGTGAGTCCAGCGGATATATCGATCTTGTTAGTGTGGCTCGATGCTAAGGGCCGTTCAAGGGCTGCCAATGAGTGATGATCGCCAATTTTCATTCACATTAGACGACTTAGCTCGAGAAGCGCTGCAATATGGCTGTTCTTTAGGGGAACGTCAGTTGCAGCAGTTTGATCGTTATCGTACCCTTTTAGCCGAGTGGAATCGGGTTATCAATTTGACTGCGATCAGTGATTCTTCTGAGGTACTGGTAAAGCATTTTTTAGATAGCTTATCTATTGGACGGTTTATAATGAGCGGGGATTACAGTGGGTTGCTTGACGATGCTGGGTTGCTTGATGTGGGATCTGGAGCTGGCCTGCCAGGTATCGCATTTAAAATTGCCTTTCCAGAATTGCCAGTGGTCCTGTGTGATTCTCTAAAAAAGCGTGTAAACTTCCTAGAAGCAGTCATTGCCGATTTACAACTCACTGGCATAAGAGCTTTGCATGGCAGGGCGGAGGAGTTAGCGAAGGATCAACGGTTCGCTGGTCGTTTTCCTCTTGTAGCGGCTCGGGCTGTAGCCAGGTTTTCGGTGGTAGCTGAATGGTGCATCCCATTTGTGTCGTTAGATGGGTACTTTTTAGCGTTGAAGGGTCCGACGGTTCAAGATGAGGTTGCGGAGTCTTCCAGAGCATTGCGAATTCTGAACTGCAGTGTGAAAGAGGTCATGGTTTCAGAGCTACCACTCAATATGGGGACGCGCTCGGTTGTTGTGGTGCATAAGGATGGTCCTACTCCTTCGCGGTTTCCTCGCAAGCCTGGAGAGGCATCTCGAAACCCCCTGTAACGTATAGAATTTTGTGACAGATATTGTCGAACGAATTGTTGTATTGTCGAATGAGAGTTCGGCAGAAGGAGTTTTTTTGTCGTCTGCAGAACGTATACGTTATCAGGGATTAGATGGAGGTAGGTGCCGTGAAGGAGCACTTGTCAAAGTGGTTGGGGATCTCCGAGCATGAACCGGATGTTCGGGCGGAAGTCCAACAGGTTCCTGTCGCTAACATTCGTGCGAATCGTTTTCAGCCGCGGAGTGTCTTCGATGAATCCAAGTTAGATGAACTGAGCGCCACCATTCGGACCCATGGTGTCATTCAACCAATCGTCGTGAGAAGGCAAGAAGGATTCTATGAGCTGATCGCTGGAGAGCGTCGCTGGCGTGCTGCGCAAAAGCTTGGTATGGATTTTATCCCGGCTATTGTTCGTCAGATGTCCGATGCCCAGGCAGCATCGGTTGCGCTGATAGAAAACTTGCAGCGTGAGGGTTTAACGCCGATCGAAGAAGCTGCGGCGTATCAACAACTGATCGAGTTACACCATTTGACTCAAGAGAGTCTAGCCCAGAGATTGGGGAAGGGTCAGTCTACGGTCGCTAACAAGTTGCGTCTGTTGAATTTGGATGAAGGGATTCAAGAGGCGATTCGACGTCGTGACATTACTGAGCGTCACGCGCGTGCTATGTTGGCGTTAACGAGTGAGCAGCAAGCGAAGGTGCTTCAGGAGGTTTTGAAACGGGAGTTAAACGTAAAGCAGACTGAGGATCTGGTTGCAACTTTGCTGCGGCGTGGGCAGCCTAGTAAGAAGCGGCGTGTGGCTGTTACGAAAGATGTCCGTTTAGCGTTGAACACCATTCGTCAGTCGTTGCAAATGATCCAAAAGTCTGGTTTGACGGTGGAGTCCAAGGAATCTGAGCTCGACGATTTCTTTGAGTTTGTGATCAGGGTGCCAAAGAAAAAGTAAGATTGCGATTTTTGTGAGTGCCGTAAAACTTCATCATATGAATCATTCATAATTGGTTGCATGGAACACCCAGATGTTGTTGGTGTGTTCTTTCTATTTCTAGTACAATGAATGGGCAGGCTTAGATAGTTTCGCGTGTTCTGGTACTCGGGGGTTGAGGTAATGGCAAGGATTATGGCTGTAGCCAACCAAAAGGGCGGCGTCGGTAAGACGACAACGTCAGTTAATTTGGGGGCTTGCTTGGCGGAGCTTGGTAAGAAAGTGCTGTTGATCGACATCGACCCGCAGGGTAACACTACATCTGGTGTCGGAGTGAACAAAGCAGATGTGCGCTACTGTATTTACGATGTGATTATTAATGATGTTGACTCTGATGAAGCAGTTTTGTCTACTAGTGTCACGAATTTGGATATCATTCCTGCGACGATTCAATTAGCAGGCGCGGAGATTGAGCTTGTTCCGACGATTTCTAGAGAGGTTAGGTTGCGCAGGGCACTTGTTTCGTTGCGAAGTCGATACGATTATATTATCATTGACTGCCCGCCATCGCTTGGTTTGTTGACTATTAATGCACTAACAAGTGCAGACTCGGTCGTGATTCCCATTCAGTGTGAGTATTATGCACTAGAAGGATTAAGCCAATTGCTGAGCACGATCCGATTGGTACAAAAGCACTTGAACACCTCTTTAGAAATCGAGGGAGTGGTGCTAACCATGCTTGATGCGAGAACGAATCTTGGTATACAGGTGATTGAAGACGTCAAGAAATATTTCCGGGAAAAGGTGTATCACACGATCATTCCGCGAAATGTACGTTTAAGTGAGGCCCCGAGTCATGGTAAACCGATTATTCAGTATGACCCACGGTCGCGCGGTGCTGAAGTTTACCTGGATCTGGCCAAGGAAGTGATCGGGAGTTGAAGGCGAAAGCGGGACTTGGCCGAGGGTTGGAGGCGTTATTGCCGCAGATTGCCTCTGATCAAACCGATGAGGTTATCATGGTTCGCGTTGATGAATTGAGACCCAATCCGTATCAACCACGTCGAGAGTTTGACGAAGATCGTCTGAGTGAACTGGTGGAGTCTATCAGGGAACACGGTGTGCTGCAACCAATCATCGTTCGTAGAGGTGCAGTGTCCGGTTATGAGATCATCGCTGGGGAACGACGTGCTCGTGCAGTTCAGAAATTGGGACAAGATCGTATCCCTGCGTTGATTCGTGAGATTTCTGATCGTGAAGCGATGGAGATTGCGCTAATTGAGAATTTGCAGCGTGAGGATCTGAATCCTATCGAAATTGCTGAGGCATATTCCCGAATTATGCAACATTTTTCTTTGACTCAGGAGGAGTTGGCGCAGCGGGTTGGACAAAGTCGATCGCACGTTGCTAATTTGCTGAGATTGTTATCATTGCCTCCTGAGATTCGACAAGATGTTTCACGTGGAACATTATCGATGGGGCATGCACGTGCACTGTTGAGCGTGAGTGATGTGCAAGCACGCAATATATTGGCTAAAAAGATTGTTGATGAGGGGTTGAGCGTTCGAGTAGCGGAACAAATGGTTAATCGACTCCAAAACGTTTCACGTGAAACACAACCACGTTCCCCTGCAAAAGCCAAATCCGAACCTACTCTGAAGCTATACGAAGAACAGTTTCGAAACTACTTCGGAACCTCAGTCCGCATTCAGCTTGGACAGAAGCGTGGCAAGATCGAAATTGATTATTTCTCAATAGATGACTTAGAGAGAATACTCAGCCTTATTCAGACGCATCCTTAAAAATTGGAACTTGCAGGTATGTGTATTATCCGGGTGAGCACATTATATCTTGATGCTGGATCTGAAAATCGAGTAGTATCCTCTCTTCCAAAAACTGCTCACATGGCGCTCATGCGCCAGTAAGGAGCGGAAGGAATATAAGGCGGTGCCGATATTCCGGATAGGAGGAACCCGCATGTTTCTTTTGGGTAGTGTTGTAAATACGATCGCCATTCTGGTCGGTTCACTGATTGGCACTCGGATGGCCCGCATGCCAGAGCGTATCAAGACGACTGTGATGCAGGGACTTGGAATCTTCCTTGCCGCATTAGGCGTATCCATGTCACTAGCCGCACCGAAAGATGCCCTGTACATTGTATTATCCCTCGTGCTCGGAGGCGCACTTGGCGCTTGGTTGAACATCGAGGATGGCTTAAATAACTGGTCCAGGAAATTGGAAAGTTTGCTGGGTAAGACGAATAACGACTTAGCAGAGGGATTTATTTTTTCAACCCTGGTGTTTGCGGTTGGATCTATGGCGATTGTCGGAGCCATACAAAGTGGTGTCACAAATGATAATTCCATACTTTTTACGAAAAGTGTTCTGGATGGCTTTGCAGCAATTATTTTTGCGTCAACCATGGGCCTTGGTGTTGGATTATCTGCATTGCCAATTTTGTTGTATGAAGGCGGCATGGCAACCATTGCGCATTTCTTTGGTGGAAACTCTAATCCTCTAATTATTTCTGACCTCACGGCAACAGGAGGGATCCTTATCATCGGAATTGGTATCAATGTGCTTCATATAAAACGTATTGAGGTTGCAAATTTACTTCCAAGCCTACTAGTCGTTGCCTGCCTGCGGTGGCTTGCCATACATCTGAGCCTGCTATTCGTGCACTAGCTGCAATCACTGAAGTGAGGTGTAATCGCCATGTTAACGAGTATCATCGGTTCCCTATCACCACGATCGGCTGCGATCATCGCTGTTGTCAGCGCCCTGGTCTCAATTATCGCCATCATTATTTCGATCATTTCTGTATCAAGAGCCAGTCGCCTGAAACGCCGCTATCGTGCTTTAGTTCGAGGGGAAGATGGAGCGAACCTGGAGCAATTAATCGCTGAAAATCATGTTCAAGTTAAGGCTATCGCAGCATCTCTTGCCGAACTCAGTCAACAGATTATCAATCATGAGGAGCGCATTCGGCGAAAAGTTGGTCCTGTAGCCATTCGTAGATATAATGCGTTTGGAGAAAAAGGGAATGACCTAAGCTTTTCTATGTCATTTGTCGATGAACACGGTAATGGCGCAGTGATCAGTAGCATCTTTGGCCGTGAGGAGTCAAGAGTGTACGCGAAACCAGTAGCGAGTGAAAGTTCATCCTATACCTTGACGGATGAAGAAAAGACGGTCATAGCCGAGGCAAGGCTATAGAACCCATCCACGGTGGCTGGGCATCAAGCCCAGCCATGATCATTACATACCTCCACCCACTCGATTCTTAAACAACGATCCAAGTCTCGACATGGGCGCAATGGCAGTGGGTGAGCCGACACTAGTAGAAGTATCAACATCCTCTGATACCTGAATGCCCACCGCCAATGCTTGTGCAATGACGTTGGCCATTTTAAAAACGATACTAAGCCTAGTGTTTTGAAGAACAAAATACTCCATAAACCCACCTACATTAACAATTCCCGTGATATGAAGGTCTCCTACAGGAGGCAACTTCTTATGCACGCCAGCTCCAGGTTGAAGTGCTCCATCTGATAAAGTAATATGACCAACACTTGATAGTTGCCCAAGGCAGGCATCGATTGCAATCACGTACGGATTACTGAATCGTTCGGATACTGTCTGAATGACTTCGGCAAGATTCACCGCGTGAACGGGTTCATCCAACGAACCATAGACATGCAAATTAGGCTGGCGTAGGAGAAGCTCTGTTCCTACAAGCGGGCCTAGCGCATCGCCGGTGGAACGATCCGTGCCAATGCACATGACCACTGGGGTTGACCCAGTAGGGCGCGTACTGATCTTACTCTGAACCGCTTTGGCCAATTCTACAGTAGCGCCACTGTTATCATATTCGACTCGAAAAGGATGACTACCCTTCAGGCCCCGAAGTATCAGTTTGATCACATCCCAATGCGAGGTTATTAGTACAGTATGTGACCGATAATCGGAAAATTATACTTATTTAGCGCATACAATTCTAAAACACACTGATGTTCGAAATAAAAGGAGACTAGCGCCTCATGATAGATATCCTCCTGGTGGTCATAGTCGCATGGGCAGCTCTGTTAGGTTATGCAAAGGGCGGGCTTCGTACATTGGTCTACGCATCGGCTGCATTTGGCGCCTTATATATGATCGAATGGGGATCCCCTTGGTTACATCTAGTTGGATATGACCTGCAGACCAGGCGTACCTTTATCCTGTGGTTAGCTCGCGTGTTGCAGTCGGCAGTTCCTGTCGGCAGGTTCCCGCCGGGACTGGATATCATGCCCGTTCTAGCGCATACCTTGGGAGAACATGTGCGCTCAGGAATGCGCCTCATCTACGAGCAGACCCTCATAATCTTATATGCAGGAGCAGTGAGCTTCGGACTATTGATGGCATTAAGAACGATGCAAACCATATGGCCGGATACGGTCGAATGGAGTACTAGACGGTGGACGGGCATTACCGCTGGCGCATTCACAGGTTTATTTGTAGTGGCATTTATAATACATGCTATTGGCATCGCGGCTTGGACGCTTAAGGCCAGTAGCTTTCGCCAGGCGCTATATCAGTCTGTGATGGTGCATGCATGGACGCATGCAGTTGTAAATGGTATATTCAACGAAATGGTCATACACGCAGGACGCTTAGGGGGTCTATAGATGGTAGACAAGACTTTCCACCTAGGCGATATTGTCACAATGAAAAAGCAACATCCTTGCGGAACTAACGAATGGGAAGTAATCCGTTTGGGGATGGATATTCGCATTAAGTGCGTTCATTGTGGCCGGAGTGTCTTATTGCCGAGGCGAGATTTTGAACGATCTTTAAAAAAGGTGGTTAAGACGGGGAATACACCTGACCCCACTTCTTAACCATCCATTTTCATTATTCGAATATACGCCGACATTCTGGATAGACCCCCCGCTACTTGGGCAAGAGTAAAGTAACACCACATCAGTACTCTGAGACAAGGAGGCGACAGGGATAAAAGTATGGGAGGAAAAATTGTAGGAGTACGAAAGGACACGGCTGGTAACATCGCGATGATTCGGCTGAATGATGGGCGCGTGGTAAGTTTAGAGGATGCTCAAGCGTTGGCAGTGGATGGCATGCTCGATTCGCTAACATCGCTAGATGCACAGGGAAACTGGGCGATTAATGATGGTGTGGATGGACAGTTTGAATCAGGTCAAAACTTGGACATGCTACCCGAGTTCTAACCGATAACTCCATAATGGACAGGCGATGCCTACAGGTCGTCTGTCCATTATAATGGTCTGAAGGCAAGTACAGTCTTGGTCCTGCGTAAGCGATCTCGGAGTTTGCGCAGTCTTCTTTTCATGTATGGGTCACTCCTCACGTCTTTCAGGCTTATATTGCACAGTTCTAATCGAAGTTATCCCATGATTGATCGAATTATACGATGCAGCATGGTCAAAAACTGCCGTTATTTTATAATCAGGAGTGAAGAGACATGCCGTTACAGGCTGGAATTGTAGGGTTGCCTAACGTTGGCAAATCCACTTTATTCAACGCGATTACAAAGGCGGGTGCTGAAGCCGCAAACTACCCGTTTTGTACGATCGATCCCAACGTAGGGGTAGTCGAAGTTCCAGACTATCGATTGG
>JAKACY010000259.1 GCA_021821025.1 Bacillota bacterium
AGACTCGGAAGGCACGTTTATCCCTTATTTTGGTGAAGGGCAAGACGGCTATGACTCGGTGGAATGGCTCGCTAAGCAGCCTTTTTGCAGTGGCAAAGTGGCTACGATGGGTGCATCTTACCTAGGACGCATACAGTGGCTCACGGCGCTTGAAAAGCCGCCTCATCTGTCTGCGATGGTTGTGGCCGTGACGCCGTCTGATCCTTTTGTGGAGTGGCCTACTGGCGTTCCGGTTCCTGCTCACGCGGCATGGCTGTTTCTCACGAGCGGTCGTACGATGCAAAACACGAGCGCGGTCCAGTGGGACAAGGTGTACGAGCATTTGCCTTTAATGACGATGGATGAAGCGACAGGTCGGCACATGCCGATGTGGCGCGAGGAATTCTTGCATACGCAATTAGATGAATATTGGAAGCGGCTTTGCTATCAGACTCGTTTTGAAGAGATCGATCTGCCGATTATGCACATCACCGGATGGTATGACGATGAGCAAGTTGGCACATTGAGAAATTTTGAGGGCATGACATCAAAAGCCGCGACAGAACGTGCGCGTCGCAGTCAGCGGCTTGTGGTTGGACCATGGGGCCACCAGGTCAACAAAACCCAAAAGCTTGGAGAGGTGGATTTCGGGCCACAGGCCTTAATCGATCTCGAAGGGACAGAACTGAGGTTTCTTGACTATTTCTTAAAGGGTGAGGAAAACGGCGTGGCCCACGAACCTCCCGTTAGTATATTTGTCATGGGCATGAATCAGTGGAGGGTCGAGCGTGAGTGGCCGCCTTCAAGAGCTACGTACGCAAAATACTTCTTACACAGTGGCGGGCGCGCTAACAGCCTTTTTGGTGACGGCACGTTGAACGCTACTCGCCCGCTTGCAGAACCTTCCGATAGTTATACGTACGACCCCGTGCGCCCTGTGCCATTTATTATGGATGTATCAGCGGAGCAAATCAGTGGCCCAGATGACTATACCGCCATTGAACGTCGTGACGATGTACTTGTGTATACGAGCGAAGTCTTGACGGAGGCGATGGAAGTCACTGGACCCATCACTGCAGAGATCTACGCAGAGACCGATGCAGCAGACACGGATTTTATGGCAAAACTGATCGACGTTTGGCCGACGGGGTTTGCGCAGCGCCTCTCAGACGGTATGGTTCGAGCGCGGTTTCGCCTAGGCATGGATCGGGCGGACCTGATCGAACCCAATCAGATTTATAAATATGAGGTCGATTGCTGGTATTTATCACATGTGTTTTTGCCGGGACACCGTATACGCTTAGAGGTCGCTTCGAGCGCTTTTCCAAAATACGACCGCAATCCAAACACCGGTGATCCGCTCGGACAATATACTCGTGTTCAGGTTGCTCATCAGACGATTCATCATGATCAGGAACATCCATCTTCAATCATTTTACCCATCATTCAGCGTTAAGTTGCTGCGTGCGGTGCGAGGCGCGCGTGGGCGCGGGATATGTTATTTTCCTAGTTCGCTGGCGCGGATACTCGCCTTGCGGACGGCTTCGCGAAGGGCGGTCGGAAAGCCGTGCTCATCTAAAGCGGCAAGTCCCGCCGCAGTCGTCCCTGCAGGAGACGTCACGCGCTCGCGCAGATAAGCGGGTGATTCATCACCAGAAGATAACATCGTTGCGGCGCCGATCAGGGTTTGGATTGCCAGATCTTGTGCTAGATCTGCGTCGAGTCCCTCTGCGACGCCCGCTTGCGCCATGCATTCCACCATATAGTAGATGTAGGCGGGTCCACTGCCCGCTAGACCTGTCACGGCGTTGATTAGATGCTCAGGCACGGGATAGGTTTTGCCTACTGATCTAAGCAGTGATTCCACAACTCTCGCATCTTCTTCCTTGCAGTTGCTCCCCAGACAGTATCCCGTCGCAGATTGCTGCACAGAGCTCGATGTATTCGGCATGGCTCGTATGACTTTCACAGACCCAGCGTTAAGTGCAGCGCTTAAGGCCGACTCTAGCCACGAAGTCGAGTAGCCTGCGATCACTGAGATGTAAAGCGCATCTCTTGGGCCGATTTCTGAGAGTGATTGAATGGCCTGTGCTGTGTCTTTTGGCTTCATGCATAAGAAGATCACGTGTGCTCCATCTAGCGCCTCTTGCAAATCCGCAGCTTGAACGTGATAGGTATCAGCCATCTTTTGCCGCCGCATTGTATTGCTGCGATTGGTCACGTAGATGGAAGAAGGGGATGCGACACCAGTTTGCGTCATGCCTTTGACGAGTGAATCTGCGATCGAACCTGCGCCGACAAAGGTGATTTTTTTCCCTGCTAGCTCGCTCACTTGTTCAACTCCTCGATCTTCACATGTGTATATGCGCCGATGCCGGCGGGGGCCAGGACGCGGGCGGTCGCTTCGATCTCGTGCGCTGAAAATGCGGCTACCATGCTCTGTGCAACGCGAGTCGCCACAGCCCCGCTTTCCACGATGGACAGTAGCGTAGGCCCAGCGCCGCTCAGTACTGTGCCATAGGCACCCGCCTGGTTTGCTGCCGCAACGACGTCTGAAAAGCCTGGGATCAGGTCTTTTCTGGCATCTTGATGTAGGCGGTCAAGCAGCGAGCGCCGTAACAAAGGGATGTTGCCCGTAGTAAGTGCGGCTGTCAGAAAGCTGGCATGCGCGATGTTAAACACGGCATCCGTACGTGGCACCAAAGGCGGGAGTACGCCTCTTGACGTTTCGGTCAATAA
>JAKACY010000050.1 GCA_021821025.1 Bacillota bacterium
TCCTTCAGATTCCACCTCACGATGGACACCCTTGGCTTAAGCTAATGGTTACTGCTACCTTCACCATTCCGGACTTTCACCGTATAGACAACGCCCATGCCGGGCGCACAAAGGAAAAAGCTGCGGGCGTGACGAGCGCTCCGCAGCTTTTTTTATTTCTATACCTTCTTGGTCACGTCGTTGATCCAGTACCAGTAAAGCTATTCAAGATATCATTGATCGTAGAATGCTCACTGCTTGGCAAGAAAACATCTACACGAATTGAACCACCTGTTGGCAAATTCGCGACGATTCCGTTATCGGGATACGGGTGGCTGGGATTTGACAGCGTGAATCGCACGATGCGTTGCGGCGCGACGTAAGACCCAGCGCCTTGCGGCAACTGTGAATAACAGCCCACGATGTCCCGAGATTGATTTTCAACCATCTCTACGATCTCCTGTGATTGGTCCTTAGGGTTAACCAAGCGCACGGTCAAACTCCCATCGCCCAACGAGTTAGTGCTCATCGTCCATCCGGTCGGCAAAAGCACAGTCTTAATACTTTGTAACACCGCAACAAATTGTGATGTGGCCCCGGTTTGCCCAACCGCCGTCCTTGCAAGCGAGATCCCAGAGGATGCGCTAGGCGGCTTTGCATGCCCTGATGGCGGCGCCTGATTAGCGCCCGTAGAACCTGACACATTTCCATTCTTGTTTGGGCTGGTTCCGGTGCCTGCATCGGAACCAGTCCCAGTACCAGTTGTAGACGGCGTCTTGGTAGTTCCAGTCGATCCTGGTTTGCTGGTTTTTGGCAACTTATTGTTGTTAATCGTTCCCGATGGTTGTACAATCGGTTGCACGACCGCTTGCCCACCCCCGGGAACAGCAGTCGTTCCACATCCATATAACATCCCGGTCGCTACGAGTATAACCGAGCCTGTGATAAACTGTTTAAGTATGCGAGTCATCGAACCATCCCCCATGTGGTGTGCGCAGTAAACGTGTATCGTTAAGGAGGCGAAATTCTTGAAAACGGCCATTCGCGCAGCCTTTGTAGTGAGCACCGGCACGACGTTCGGCGCCATGCTGTTTCTTCTCGCCATCGCGGCCCAGGTCATATTCTCCAGTGCACCACTAAATATTGCTGGTCACTTAATTACTCGAGTGTTCCCTCCTTACTATACACTCACAGGTGTTTTAAGTGCACTGTCGTTTTTATCATCTTTCACTGGCCCTGTGACGCCCCTAAAGGCGCAGTTTTGTATGTATCATGGTATTTCTTTTATTCTAAATGGCGCAGCGCTGCTTGCAACCTTCTTGGCCCTGACAATCTGGGCCATTATTGCAACCATACCACCCAAAGTACAGGAGGATATCTAAATGCAAAGTGAATGGAGAGCACTGACTCTGCCCGAAAATGCGGAATTGTTTCGCAAGGAGTTATTTACATACCGCATCGAAGATGCACAGTTCGATATAGAACTGTTCGAAACGTTACAGGGTGAATATTATGCAATCGGTATTAATACCGATCCATCCCGTCTCATCGTTTATGGCAGTACTATCGTTAAGAACCCGCAAAAAGCCTTAGAACAATGCATCAAGAAGATCAATCGCGATCAGTTGCACATCGATATATTTGATATCGGCGAAGATGCATCTGATCGTGACGAATGCTAATAAAAGGGGTCAAGCCGTCTCTTGTTTGAGGCGGCAACCCCGACATTCATCAATGACCAATAAAGGCCATGAAAACACCAACTAAAATCCCCATAAGCGAGCCGAAAAACACTTCAATCGGCTGATGTCCAAGCATCTCTTTCAACCGTTTTTGATAGATTTCATGTCTATCCCGAAAGTGATCGGAGTCGATGTAGCGACCGATCTCCGCCTCCAATTTATTGATCGCAATCGCCTGTTCACCAGCATGCCGACGAATACCAGCGGCATCATACATCACGATCACGCCAAACACGACGCACGCCGCAAAAATCAACGTGCCAGTGCCAGTAGATATGCCTACAACAGTAGCCAGTGATGAAACCGCAGCTGAGTGTGAACTTGGCATTCCACCGGTCGAAAACATCTTCGAAAGATCCCACTTCCGATGAGTGAAGTAAAATATCGGTACTTTTATAACCTGTGCGAGCACAATCGATGCAAAGGAGGCCCACAAAGCAGGATTATGCGCAATCCCTCTACCCAGCGCATAGAACCACACCCTTTGATACCCCCTTTCTCTCGTCTCATAACGACCGATCCTCATCCGGTGCTTTATCCATGTAAACATAACCATAGTATCCAGGACAACTATACACCCATATTGTAAAGAGACCAAATCATGCCTTTCACCCAAACTTCTAATCGCCGCATCGCAAGCCAAGGGAGGAACCAAAGATGGTTACAGTCACGCCAATCACCATAGAAAACCACCAATTCATCGCGACAGAAGTCATTCTTCCAAAGACTCACCTGATCGCCATCCATTGCAACTCTGGTTACATCATGTGTGGAGCACTTGATGTACACTTACTGAACACGAGGCTCAAAGACCGACACATCATCGCTGCACGCGCAGTCGGTGTCAAATCAGTCAAAGAATTGCTAGAAGCCCCCCTTGAATCCGTTACGGACGAGGCCATCAGCATCGGAGTCACAACTGGAATGAAAGGTTCAGATGCTCTTCTTCTCATGGCCGCGTATTGCGAGCAACAAGCAGCAGACAAGAAGTGACGGGAAATCCCGCCACTTCAAAAGAATCATCGTTTTGTGTCACGCTAACGAATGCGTAAATCATCGAACGAAATGGCGCGGGTATGGGTCGTATGTTTCCATACCCGATTATGCCGCGTGAAGAGTGCGGTCAGCGTCACTGGAAACCACGTGACCATGAAAAACGGAAATAGAGGCAGACCCAGATACCCTTTCCAGTGTATGCGATCGAGCAACATACCAAGCGGCATTTGAACCAGAATAAAGATATTCACAGCCGCCCAAAACCACGTCGGCAACAACTCCGTAACCTGTGATAAGGCGTTAGGCGTCGGGTTTGATACCTGAAACAAGAGCATAAAGCCAGTGAAAAATAAGATCAAAAAGCGCATAGGCTGAAAGAGATAGATCGCTGCATCGAGTTTCGCTAAACTACGCTCGGCAAAACTGGCTGCCAACAAGGGAAACATGTACTGCTGAGCACAATTGAAGTGCCCTTGCATCCAACGCAGCCTTTGACGCATAGAGGCGATAAGGGAGATCGGCTTTTCATCATACACTTTTGCATCATGTGCCCAGACAGGGTAAATACCGTGCGAGACGCATTTGGCGCCGAACTCGACATCCTCCGTCAAACCCGTGGCTTCCCACCCTAAGCGTTGCAAGAGCGGCATATCAATGCAAAGTCCCGTCCCACCAAGCGCGCACGACAGGCCTAGGTTATACCGTGCCAATTGCCACATGCGATTCGTATACCAATAAGAGATGGCCATCGAAATCGTTACCCAAGAATCGTACGGGTTTTTGATGTCAAGATAGCCCTGAATCACCTTTTTACCTTTAAGTAGCCACTCATTCATCACGCGCAAAAAATTCGTACCCACCAGATTGTCTGCATCGAACATGACGACTGCGTCGTAGGCCGTCTCAGACTCCTTCAAACGCTCCAACATCCAACGAATCGCATAACCTTTTCCACGATCTTTTTCCGTCTTTCGCTCTGCCGCAATCACACCATGCTGGCGCGCGATCTCAGCCGTGTTATCCGTGCAATTATCCGCAATCACATATACATCATACAAGCTCTTCGGATAATCCAATCTCTTTAAGTTCTCAAGCAACGGACTGATGACTTGTGACTCGTTATGCGCTGCGACCAAAACAGCAAAACGCTTATGTGGTTGAAACTGCAATGGTTTCTTGCGGTGAATCAGTCCGAACACCGACAGCACTACTTGGTAGACGCCGATGAGACCAGTGAGTGCCTGCATGACGACGAATGCGCCATCCAGTACCACGTTCCAGAACCCCACTCAAGGACTCCCCTGTCTGTGTGATGACATATTTTCTGAAGCTCAAAGAAGCTTCATTACTATACCATGTATGCATTTGTTGGGACAAGTAGACTGTAACACACTCTACTTGTATAATAAAGCAGTTATGCCCGTATGTTAAAAAGCAGACGAAAGGAAAACACAACATGCACGCCCTGTCAACCATCTTGGAAAACGGCATCAGGCACTACGGACTGCTCGCTGTCTTTATAGCCATGGTACTCGAGAGCGCATGTATCCCACTGCCTAGCGAACTGATTATGACCTATGCAGGCTATGAGGCCTACCGCGGAAACATCGGATTTGCCTCTGCTGTCGTCGTGGGGATCGCTGGAAACGTCATTGGGTCCATGCTGGCCTACTACGTTGGAAGTCTCGGTGGCCGGCCATTGCTTCGCCGCTATGGAAAGTATATCCTCTTCTCGGAAAAACATTTCGCATCTGCGGAACGATTTTTTGATCGAGCAGGTGTTTGGGCCGTGCTGGTCTCGCGAATTTTGCCTGCCATTCGTACGTTTATCTCTCTACCTGCCGGTATTGCTAACATGAACCGCCGGAAGTTCGTTTTGTTTACGACGATCGGCTGTATCCCGTGGGTCTGGTTACTCGCCTATGTAGGGTATGCCCTAGGGCAGCACTGGGAACAGATCAGCGCCCATTCCGGGGGCCTTTCTGTTCTATTCGCAGTCATTTTGATCACCGCGGTGGTCTGGTTCTGGCTCAGTAATCGTCAACAGGCGGCGACACGTAAACGCTAAAACCCAATACATGTACAACATTGAATGATCGAAGAGGCCGCCTACCTGATGAGCGGCCTTTTGCGTTTTCATAACATGCCATGCGCCAACTTGCGATCGAACTGCGCAACGAACTGATTTACCGAGTATCCATACTCCTGTCGAAAGGCACCTTGGACCCCATTTTCAGGCACACGATGCAAAAACGACACGTAGCGTGCCATCCCGCCGCGCTTTACCAAACTCGAAACAGCGAGATAATCCTCTATCTCCACATCATATGGCGCCTTTAATAAAGCAGTTTCGCCCGCGGTTAAATATACACCCTGATGGTGTGAAAAAGCCTGCAAGATGCTCATATCTGCCCCCTCAAGCATGGTCGAAAACTGATCGTAAGCTGCTGCCTTGCCCGCTGTAATTCCTTCATACCATGCCGTACCTTCATTGATCCACGTCGGAATGGCGGGTACCACCGAATTTTGATAGAACACGACGTGCGTCAATTCGTGCGTTAGGACGCTGATCAAAGAGCCCGGACTCCGATCATTATATAGGGGCACCAAAATGCGGCTGCCGTATGCAATGCCCCCCGTCTTCTCAGCCATCAATGCAGAGTTCGATGAGTTTGCGCCAAGGGATTCGATGGCCTGCTGGTAATCTTGAGGACGTGTAAATAGGCGAACTTCTACAGGCCCTAAAAAGTTAAAATGCAGTGTCCGCTGAATTTGTGGTATGCATCTGCCAACAATCATGCTATTGACTGCTGTTTGGATTTGAGGGCTTAAGCCAGCATCACCTGCAGTGATCGAGACTGTTTTACTTGACTTTGCCGTAAGAAGTTGCGATGTCCACGTGCGCAAGTAGGCTTGTACACGGGAATGCTCTAGGAGACGATAAAGATCGTACTCACTGGCTGAAATTTTATCTCCGATGGTCATGCTGACAGCGCGGACGTCCTGTTTTGGCGCTAAAGATAGCCCATAGATACAGAGTGAAAAAACGCTGATGAGAACTAACTTACGCAAAAGACGGCCACCCCTTTGCTCTCAGCATGAACAAGAGGGGTGGCCATTTATACTGCCAAACGGACGTTTACATCAAAATATTCACCGCAGCCTAAACAAGCTGTGACACTTTTTCGAGCACCTTTTGCGCGTGACCATCAACCTTGACCTTCAAAAACGAAGCTGCAATTCGACCTTCCTGATCGATCACGAACGTCGTGCGTTCAATGCCCATGTACTTACGACCATACATGTTCTTTTCTTTGTAAACCCCATATGCAGTACAAGCGGCGGCGTCTATGTCAGACACGAGAGGAAATGGAAGACTATACTTTATTGCAAATTTCTCATGTGATTCCATGGTATCTGTGCTAATCCCGAGCACAGTGGCCCCTAGTTTCGTAAATTCATCATACAGCTCACGAAACTGGTTCGCCTCATTTGTTCACCCAGGGGTGTTATCTTTTGGGTAGAAAAACAATACCACGGGATGACCCAATAAACTGTCTAAGGCAACCTGTCCAACAATCGTCGCAGGCAGTGTAAACACTGGGGCTGCTTGTCCAACATCAAGCGTCAACATTTCCACCTCCATTCCACTTCGTTCAGCATCCTAGTTCGATATCACCTGAACCCGGACATGTTCAATTCCAAAGCGATCAGCTGCTGTAGTCGATGGAAGAAAGATATCTATACGACTGCCCTTGATCGCGCCGCCAGTATCCACGGCGGTCCCGTAGAATCCTCCTTTAGGAAGCGCAGGGTCGCTATAACCCGATACCCAAACCTTGCTGCCAAGCGGTATCACGCGAGGATCTACTGCGATGTCACCGAATTTGAGGGGGTTACCAAAGTAATCGACGGCGCCCCAAGATCCATTAGAAGCGTACGAGGCATCATACGATGTCGCAACCATAGCCTCTACTGGTGACTGAACGAGCTTAGCGGTTGTCGTCGGTGCAGACATATGCTGTATGCTTAGCGGATGAATCTGCGCACTGCCACGAGCGATGAGCAACACCTGACCACGATGAAGTACGTCACTGGACAGATGGTTCAATTGGCTTATGCTCATGACCGTTGTATCATAAACCTTTGCCAAATACGCCAGTTGATCGCCTTGATCCACTTTATACAAAAACGGCATTGCGACTTGCTCACCCACCGCAAGCTGAGAAGCGTTCGATAAGCCATTGACTCGCTCAAAATCTTGCTGTCCGACACCTGACATGTCAGCGAGAGAAAGAGTGGAGTCTCCACTTTTGACCGTGTAAGGGGCCGATGGCAGGGTGTTGGCGAAGGCAGAAGTGGCCCCTGAAAAAAGCGTAGCTGCGCCCAAAAGGCTTAGGGCGCCAGCGATTTGACGAAAACGCATGTAATCTTATCCCCCTTAGCCTCCGGGGTTAGCTGTCGGGTTCGGCGAAGGTATCCCGCTCCAACAAAGGTTGGAGTTCACCCCAAAATGCTAACGTGGTTCCCCCGTACGCGCTTTAACGCGATTCGGCGATATGTCCATATTTATGGTAAACGAACGCTATGCGTCTGTCAGCCTGTAAATGTTGGCATAAAAGGTCCAGATTCAGTGGTTCAGCCCAACCGTGCGAACAGTTTTGACTACGCGCACGGATTCGATCGTTGGATCATCCGGACCTTGAACTGGCAAACCGGCGATTAAATTCTGCTTGATGTACGTTACATTGTCTTGCGTAACCACTTCCCCCGGCAACAGAATCGGAATGCCTGGCGGATATACCATAATCATGTCTGCGATCGTTCTTCCGATCGATGCCACTAATGGCACGACCTCTGTTTCAGCATAAAATGCCTCACGAGGTGACATGGCAAGATGTGGAGTCGATGGCACCATAATTTTGACTTTGTCGTGCGATGTTTTCATGGCTTTCTCCGCGATGTCGCGCAATGCCTCAACTAGAGTAAAGACAGTTGCCTCGGTGTCACCAAATGTGACGATACACAGAACATTGTACAAATCGGATAATTCGACCTCGATATTGTACTGTTCACGCAAGAGAACCTCAACGCCATAGCCTGAAAGTCCAATATCTGCGACGCGTATCGTCAACTTTAGTGGATCTAGCGCATAAGTAGCCGACGACTGTAGGATCTCCTCGCCGAAGCAGGATAGACCCGGCACCTCATTGATCGCATGTCTGGCGCGCTGCGCAAGATTGATCGCCCTAGACAGCAATTCCCGGCCTCTTACGGCTAACTGTCGGCGTGCCGTATCCAATGAAGCCAGTAGTAAATACGAAGTTGAAGTGGTTGTAAGCATAGACAATATAGAGTGAACATGGCGGGCTCGAACTAAGCCTTCTTTAACATTTAAAACCGAGCTTTGCGTCAAGGACCCACCCAGTTTATGGACGCTCGTTGCTGCCAGGTCACAGCCTGCCTGCATGGCTGACACTGGCAAATCTTCATGAAAATACGTGTGTACACCGTGCGCTTCATCAACCAAAACGGCAACGCCACGCCCGTGTGCCAATGACGCGATCGCCTGCAAATCCGTCGCAATGCCAAAGTAAGTAGGGTTGATGATGAGTATGGCCTTAACGCCAGGGTGTGCATCGAGCCCTGCCTGCACGGTCTCAACCCGCACGCCGTGAGCGATCCCCATCTTCAAGTCCACTTCCGGTTGTAAAAAATATGGCTTTGCGCCTGAAAGGATGATCGCTGTCAACACGGATTTATGAATATTTCGCGGAACGAGAATCTCGTCTCCAGGGCCCACAACAGACATTATCATCGCCATGATAGCGCCGCTGGTTCCTTGAACAGAAAAAAATGTATAGTCCGCACCAAAAGCGTCTGCAGCCAGCTTTTGCGCTTCATTGATAATTCCCGTCGGATGCATGAGATCATCGAGTGGCCCGATGTTGATCAGGTCAATGGACAGCGCTCCATCTCCCATAAATGTTCGAAATTCCGGATCCATCGCCGTCCCAGCTTTGTGCCCAGGAATATGAAATTGCAATGGCTTTCTTTGCGCATGATTTTTTAACGCGCTAAAAAGAGGTGTGCGGTTTTGATCCACTACTTCTTCTCGCATCCTTTCAAGCTTTCATCCCTTGTACCTGCTGACGGATTTCTTCGCGTCTATTTAAAGCTTCGGCGATCGGAGCCTTTAGAGGCGCATACTCTACGGGTGAAAGCCACTGTGCCCACACGGCCTCTTCGGCATTTTCCCACAATTGCCCGCGCTGATTCTGCAAAAACCACCCGAGCAGCCGATGCTCTTCTGGCATCAGGACGTCTAGCATGATCTTCCCCTTCACTGCCCCATCGAGTTTATTCACTTGATCGGCCAAATTTTTATACCCCAGACCCGCGAATTCGTCAATATAAAATACACTAGCGGCGATACCATGAATGCCAAGACCAGTCACCGCACGTCTTAAAGTCGTCCAGATCAAAGTGACACGCCTTGGATTCGGAACGTCGTCCGGGTCGGACACGAATTGAATCATATGCTCTGCGAGGCACTTACCATGAATCGCACCACGATCGATATAGATCTCGCCTTTGTCAATAATAACTGCTGATAAGTTTGATAGAGTTTCCGGCGACCTATGCTTATTACCGGCAGACACCAGACCCATCTTTATAGCCGCCTCTCTCCTAGTATTTCTCCTTATTGTACAATTTTCTCGAATAAAACGCATGATTTCGGAAGCCACGGGAACACCTAATGATACCACTGAAAGTGTGCTACATGGAGGTGTAAACAGCAGTGATCTTTAAACTGAATTCATTAAAATGGGCAATGGTGCTGGTGCTTTCATTTAGCGTATATCCAGCATTCATTCCAGCAACACAGGCTCATGCGCAACAAGAATTTAAAATCGGATCTACCGGCTTTCCAAGCGTCATACGCGTAGCGATCCGGGAAAACAACGCCTCAGGGGAACCTGATCCCCGCGGTCGCATCATCTATGTTTCAACCGTAAACTTTGACGACTACTGTCGCGATGTCCTTCCAAATGAATGGTACCCCTCGTGGCAGCCTTCTGCGCTAGAAGCAGGAGCGATCGCCGTGAAGATGTTTGGATGGTATCACCAGCTTCATCCAGTGACTGTCGGTGGATTCACTTTCGATGTGGACAACACGGTCAATTTTCAAACGTTTCGCGCACAGTCAGAGCAAGATCCGACCGATCAGGCATACTACGCAACGAGAAGTCTGGCTTATGTACAGCCCGATAACACGATTTTTGAACTCAACTACCGGGCAGGTTACGCAAATAGTCCCAACTGGCAATATCGCAACGCCCAAATCATGGCGCAATGGGGATCACAATACCTTGCGACGCTCGGGCGAACGCCACTGCAGATTTTAGAGTTTTATTACATGAGTCGCAAGATGGTCACAATTCCGGGCGTAGGAGGACGATAAGCGATGAGTTCCGGAAAAAATAGACGTCTTAAGAAAATAGCGGCGCTTTCCTGTCTAGCTTCCTGGATCAGCGTTTTGAGCGTGGGGTCGCCAACTTTCGCTCAAAGTAACTCCGATGCAGTAGATGCCCTCTCATCGGCCATCATTCACAGCGTCTCGGCAACACCATCCGAAAAACCTGCTCCCGCAGCACCTCTTTTGCAACCTGCACCCAAAGGCGGACCGTTAGGACCCGATCTACAAGCGCCACAAAATGGTGCTTCCGCACCATCAAAAGTGACTCCGCCTGCATCTCAGGCACCCGGATCTGCATACGTGCCCGATGCACCAGGCCAGAAATTTGGGAAATTACGGGTTAAGGTAATTGATGGAAGAACACTCCAACCGTTAGCAGGCGCTGAAGTCGTCGTCATCGAAACCGAAAAGCGATATCGCACCGGCAACGATGGCCTTACTCCTTGGATTGATGCCCCGGTGTTGCGCAGTGCTCGTTTTCGTTTTCTCGTCAGCGAATTACACGGGCAACTTACGCTGATTTCGTATAAAAACGGTTATCGAGATTCTATACACATGGGCGTTCGTATAAACGAAGGCGCTGAAACACGTACGACGGTTTGGCAGTATAAAATCGAACCTGGACTAGACCGTAGAATTGAGCCTGTCTTATACCAAGAACCGTACCACAGGTTGTGGCTCATTCAACTCGCGGACCGTTTCAGGAGGCCATCGCAGCTTGGCGAGGGATATGAACGGCCATAAACCCGTCTCTCATTTTAAGGAAAGAGCCTCGTGACCTATCACAGGGCTCTTATTTTTGTTAATATAAAATATGTACGAGCACCATCCGAAGGAGGGTACCAGATGAAACTGAACAGGCGCACCAGCACATGGGTGATCATCGCCGCAGCTCTGGTAACTGAGCTTTCTGGGTGTGCCACGAATTCCCAATCCTCAACACCGGTTCATGTCATGGCGCACCGAAACACCCAGCACAAGATCCAACCAAGTTCAGTAGCGAGGGAAAAACCGATCACAGTTTCTAGTTTAACAAGTCATTCACATAGAATTTTTCCGATTCCTCCAGCAACAACTTTGAACGAATCAATGATTCGGATTCAAGGCATGTGGTATCAAGCCCCAAAGAATGCTCACTCAAGTTTTCAGTATATCGATACGCCTAGCGGAATAATATGGGCCATTATCCCATCTTTGATGGGAAGATCCAAAGGCATGGCGCCTGCGCATCAACGGCAAGTCACTTTATACGAAGCCACTCCAATTAAGACGACCGATGCCAAACACCCGTTCGCACTAGCTCCTATTTCAAGGGTTTTAGTGAAGCTCCCTCTCAGCCTTACCGCCCACTTGGTAACGTCTAGCATGAAATTGTACACGTTAATACAAGGAAGCTTGATCTTTTCCATGGCATCATCCGGACACAAGAACCTCACGGATTATTTCGGGATCTCGAGCAGTGCGGTAGGCCCAAAGTTATTATTCACCAGCAATGAAGATGTTCATCATACATTCGTCTATGCCGCCAACGACAATATCATCTTTGCCAGTGTGCAGAGTACACCACTCGGACCTGTGCCCCAACATCTGGAATATGCACAAGTAAAATCTACAATGGCGCAGACCGTTCCAATCTCGATCCCATTCAATTCTTGGCCCATCACTGTACTAGGCTCCGATCAGCCACAAGGAAACGTGCACATTCTTTCCGGCGGTAAAGACATCACACTAGCAGAGGGATTATTCAAAATCTCAAGCGCACCTGCTTTACCACTATCGGCTTCTTGGTTTGCTCGAAAACAACCAACTTCCACAAGCTATCTTCCTTCTGTCATGTTGCCTGCTGTTTTAGGCTCTCCCGTGACACTGAACATGAGCAAGAGTGGAAAGCACAGCTACCAGGTTGATGTCATAACCCATGGGCAGCGGACATTATCGGTTAACATTGTACAGCGAAGCCCTAGTACCGCAAAAACCCAGAGAAATATCCAAGATCGCAACGATGCGCTTATCTCACATTTTTTCGGAACAGTGAACATGATTCATTCTTTCACACTCGACTCTCAAGAGGGGCCGACGGTATCTTGGCATCAGTGTACCTTGAAAGGAAAGCAAGTTTCATGGTTTACTACCTTTCGCGCAAAGCACTGGGAGTACATGGTCGGCCCTTTCGATACCCCAGCCGACGCTCGCCTCACGAGCCTTTTAAGCGTCCTTCTTACCCATTCGGTCAACACGGCTCCAGCTACACCGTCTGATCATGGCATCGTAATGATTATGATCTCGGCGCAAACTGCCACATACGAGAAAACTGAAATCATATTCAATCCACAATCAACGCTCCACGTCCAACTGTCTGGACGTGGAGTACAGCCACTGTCTGACGTGGCAGCCTGGGTCTGACGTGGATGAGTGCTCCGCCTCAGAGCCTCAGTCAGCGGCCGTGGCAGACTTAGATGTCCTTTCCTCCGGTATCTCATCCGTAAGACCCCTTAATAAGGCGATTTCAGGCCCATATAGCCCACCTGGCGTCTCCAGAATGAGTGGTTTGTCGGCTAGTACAGGGTGGCGCACGACTCGGCGCAAGGCGGCCAATCCAAGCGAACCTCGACCGATGTTCGCATGTCGATCCTTATGTGAGGAAAACGGGGTTTTTGAGTCATTGATGTGCGCGACTTTAAGCCGATCTAGGCCAACCAGATCATCAAACACCTGAAAAAACCCATCCAGATCATTCACGATATCGTATCCAGCGCTGTAGTTATGACACGTATCAATACAGACGCCTAGCTTGTCCTTATGCTGGACGAGAGAAATGATCTCTGCGATTTCCTCCAAGCGGTTGCCTACTTTAGACCCATCGCCAGCCATCGTTTCTAGGCATAAAAAGAGCTCCTCATTACCGCTTAAGATCTGGTTTAAACCCTCTGCAATACGCTTTATTCCCATGTCGATCCCTTGTCCTACATGACTCCCTGGATGCATCACGATATATCGAAACCCGAGATACTCTACACGTCGAATCTCTTCTGTCAAAATATTGATACCATACCCAAATGTGTCTTCCTTTGGACTCGCGAGATTGACCAGATATGACAAGTGAACAACAGGATCCGCCAGATGATGGTTTTCCATCAAAGGCAATGCCTCATCCCGATGAAAGTCTTCGATGGGGCGCGCTGGCCCACCACGATTGCTCCGGGTATAGATCATGTAAGTATCTGCATCATACGAGATCGATTCATCAACAGCCCTAAGCAAGCCAGTTTTTGCTACAGATACATTGGCGCCTAACTTCATCAGTACACCTCCAGGATATAGTCTACCATAGGACCACAAAGCTAAGCGCCCCCAGACTCATCCGGGAGCGCTTTTTGTAATCCAAAAGGTGTATTGACTCTCAACCCAACCTTACAGGTCGAGGTACATTTGA
>JAKACY010000051.1 GCA_021821025.1 Bacillota bacterium
TTAGAAAAATTAAATCCGTTCCCAACTCGTTCCCTGGTACGATAAACACGAATTCCCCCCAATATTAGGGATAAAAAAAATCCCTTATGCAACAAGGGATTTCAAAATTTTTTTATGGAGCGGATGACGGGGCTCGAACCCGCAACATTCAGCTTGGGAAGCTGACGCTCTACCAATTGAACTACATCCGCATAATTTTACTCCTCAGCCTGATACAGGTATTCTACACTAAAACAGGGGAATTTTCAAGGCTTCAAGGCAGTGTTCACCTGGATTCATTCCTTTTTGTAGCAAAATGGCTGAATCTGATATAAACCATACGACTGAGGACGGAAAATTTGCTCGGTGCTACCCAGAAACAGAACACCGCCGGGCGCTAAAGCGGCCGCGAATTTGCGATACAATAGATCTTTGGCCACTTCTGTGAAGTAGATCAGAACGTTCCGGCAGACGATCAGGTGCATGTCCCGTGGGAAGTCATCGCGTAACAGATCATGCTGTTTAAAGGTGATCCGCTTACGCAATTGATCACTAATCTCTTCGCTTCCATCATGTCGCAACGAAAAACAGCGCTGACGTTCGCAAATCGGTATTGATGTTAAAAGCTGTGCGTCATAGATCCCTGCGGTCGCTACACTTAGTGCCCGCTGATCGATATCAGTGGCAAGAAGTTGAATCTGATCCAAAGGTAACATACGCGCCAAAATCATAAGGAGCGTGTAAGGCTCCTGACCAGTACTGCAAGCAGCACTCCAAGCACGAATGCGCCCCTCCCGAATTAAATCCGGGAGGACCTCTCGTTCAAGTTCATCCCACCTCGATTCGTTGCGAAAAAACTCCGATACGTTGATAGTGAGCCGATCCATCAGCTCATCTAACAAAGCAGAGTCTTTACGCACCTCATCTAAGTACGAATAAAAATCTGCATGTCCACGTTTGCTGCGAAGGGATGCCAAGCGCCGTTCCATCTGTGGGCGTTTATATTTCGTGAGATCGATGCCATACAGTTTATAGAATTGTTCTACAAACCACTCGTAATCCCCCTGCATTAGCATCCCTCACGCACGTCGTCTATTCAAACTACGTTTAGATCCATTTTGCAACGTCTTTGTTATAGGACATGAGTTCACTTGACTCAAACCATAACGCGATCTCGCGTTCTGCGCTCTCAGGGCTGTCACTGCCATGGATCATGTTCATCCCCACGCTCAGTGCGAAATCCCCTCGAATGGTCCCAGGGGCAGACTCGACTGGGTTGGTTTTACCCATCATCGTGCGGGCAACAGAAATGGCTTGGTTGCCTTCCCATACCATCGCAAACACAGGACTTGAAGTGATGAATCCGACTAGCTCTCCGAAAAATGGGCGTTCCCGGTGTTCTGCATAATGCCGTTCGGCTAGGGAAGTTGGCACGGTCATGAGCTTGGCTCCGACTAACTTAAGGCCTTTGCGCTCAAAGCGGGCGACTATCTCGCCGATTAATCCACGCTGTACTCCGTCTGGTTTGACCATCACAAATGTACGTTCCACTAACAGTCTCATTCCTTTTCCAAAATATGAAAGTGCCTAATCAACCACTATATTTTATCAACTGACGCTTCTACAATGCAAGAAAAAGAATGCATTGTCACGAATAAACCCTAAGCTGCGAATCAGTGATCACGCTTGCCTACAAAAGTGGCGAGCGCCGCGAGCGACGTTCTTGCTGGGGTTGCGGGTAAATACGCCAGTGCTTCGCTGGCCTTAACCAAGTATCGTTGCGCGAGGGCCTGAGCATATTCGACGCCACCACTCTTTCGAACGATAGCGATCGCCTCTTCAAGTTCATCCTCTTTTTGGTCCGGGCGAACCAACTGGCGTAAGCGCTCCCCTGCTTCTTTAGATCCTAGCGAATATAGCACTGGAAGCGTGATGTTACCCTGACGCAGGTCGCTGCCGACAGGCTTACCCAACTGTTCTTCTGTAGATGTGAAATCAAGCACGTCATCGATGATCTGAAATGCCATACCTGTTGAGTATCCGAAGCGTCTAAGCGCCGACACCGACTGCTGCGGTGCGCCTGCGGTCAATGCACCAAGGGTACAAGACACCTGGATCAGCAGCGCCGTCTTTCTCCGTATCCGCTTTAAATACTTAGACACAGATTGATCGAGCGAGTAAAGATCCCGAATCTGTTCGATCTCTCCAACGGTCATGCGTTCGATCGCTAGGGAAAAGATCTGGTGCACTCGTGGATCTGAGATATCCGTCAGAATCGACAACGCTTTGGCAAATATGTAGTCCCCAGTATACATAGCCATCTGATCGCCAAAACGAGACTTGACTGTTGGTCGACCCCTTCTTGTATCTGCATGATCGATGACATCATCATGTACAAGTGTGGCCATGTGAGTCAGTTCTAAAGCCACCGCCACTTTGCCAAGTCGTGAAACGTCATAGCTTCCAAAATGGCCTGACAGTAAAACAAAGACGGGTCGCAAGCGTTTGCCACCCGCTGAAAGCAGATGCGTACCAGCCTCTTCTAGAGCGGGTTCCACCGCTTTCACCTGTTCTAGTAATTCCTGTTCCACATAGCTCAAGTCTGCCTCTAAATGACCATATAAATCTGCAAGATTCACCATAACGTCCACCTTGAAGTTATTCCAGAATATCGCCGTGGGCGTATATTCTTGCTGGTCCCAAAGATCTTTGGCGCCATCACATTATTGTGGCTTAATACCAATATGAAGCGCGCAGATGCCGCCTGTAAGCGCAAAATGGCGCACATTGACCAATCCAGCCTCTTGAAATAAAGCAGCTAACTTGAATCGGTCAGGAAATGGAATCAACGATTCGGGCAGCCACCGATAAGGCTCTGAACGCCCTACCGCTAATTTTCCGATAAAAGGAAGCATGTGATAAAAATAAAAATAATACAATGCTCGAAATGGTTTCCATGTGGGTTTAGAAAGTTCTAATGAGACCACCATGCCGCCCGGTTTGACAACTCGCGTCATTTCCCGTAATACCTGCAGTATATCAGGAACATTGCGCAAACCAAATCCGATCGAAGCATAGTCAAAGCGATCCTCTTCAAAAGGCAATGCCATGGCGTTGCCATAGATCAGCTCTGTTCGCCCATCAAGCCCTGCACGTGTTAACTTTGGCGCCGCGACGTCAAGCATCTCCTGACAAAAGTCGAGACCCACCACGTTGCCCGTAGTGCCTGCCGCCTGCGCTAATGCGATGGCCCAATCACCGGTTCCAGTCGCGACGTCCAGGCACTGTGCTCCAAGCTGAACTTTCATATGCTTCATCGCAAATCTACGCCATAGTTTGTGTTGATAAAAACTTAATACTGAATTCATAACGTCATAACGTTTTGCAATATGAGAAAACACATCATGAACAAATTCAGAATGAACACTTGCATCAGGATTCGCCATGCAAGATCAACCTCCTTCTACCACCGTAGACCCGTCTCGCAAGAACACGGAGGAGCTGGGAAATAAACGCTGCAATTGCAGCCAGCCATCATAACCAAACATGTCGATCGCGAGCGTTTGAAACTGCGTAATCGACTGACGAAAACTATGAATCAAGTGAAAAAAAGTATCATATTTTGAATGAAGTGAGCGAAAACGCTTTTCGAAAACGGCATGACTAGAAGGATTCTTGTCGCCACTAAAAAACTGCACACGTTCTTCCAAAGTCGCCGCTTCATAGAGCATGATATTGACCAACGACATGTCCGCTGAATTTGCTGCGCGAGATAATTCAGCATCAAGCACCTTAGACGAAATCGCAGCTTCGACTAGTTCCTTAACCTGAACATTGCAATGTACAGCCTCACAAAGCGCGAGTAGCAAACTGCCATGCACCTTGTGTGCGTCAGCCAAATACTGCTCTGGTCCGTACTGCCCATTAAACTGTGCCTGATGCATCGCAGTTCTGGATACATTGACAGCCGCAACAGCCTTAGAAAAAGCCTTGATCAGATCCACGCGTGCCGTTTCTGCCAACAATTTATAAAACATGCTGCTTAAAAAGTCGCCACCAAGGACGGTCAGTTGGCCACGCCGACCCTGAGCTTGTGTCGCATCACCCATCGACTGATGCATGGATAAACCATGGTACATGAGAACCATGGCTGCCAAAATTCGATCTTTAACTGATTGGCGCAAAGAAACACTTGACAAAATAATAGCGCCCAAAGTGGACTGCAGGCTAGAAACGGTCGGCAGCACGCGCTCTTCTTGCAAAACGGAATGACACATCAACCGTTCGATGAAAAGCTGCAATTCGGGCAAGCGCAGCCTACGGTCCAAGTTTTGTTGCTCAAAATCACCATTCACCGTATCGATCTCCCGAACAACGCAAGTAGCCAAGGCGGCTTAAAATGCGCGTTAATTATACCACAACTCCCTGGCGGTGCAGATGTCTGACTATCGGCGCAGCCAAATAATCTTCCTGTGCTTGGTGGCGCCAAGCACCATGAGACTCTACTCATCTTCCGTGTCAATCGTTCCATGTTTCGTATATATCTTAGCCGGCCCACGCACTTTTACTGCAGAAGTATGCTCTGTAAACTGGAAAATCATCACTTCGCTCTTATCCAGTTTCTCCAAATGATTAAACTTCGTCTCTTGTCCTCGGGTCAAGCCAATCACTTGTACGCCACTTGCTTTGGCCTTGATTACGACATAATCTTCCATCATGGCTTATTGGCACTCTCTTTTCTACAGGACATAAAAAAGCAGCCCACAGTGCGGGCTGGCTATCGATTGGTCGGAATGCCGGGATTTGAACCCGGGACCTCTACCTCCCCAAGGTAGCGCGCTACCAGGCTGCGCTACATCCCGTCACTCATTGGATTATATCAAGAGAATGCTTTAGATGCAAGACATGCATAGATGTTACATATATGTTGAAACCAGTCGAATATCGCTGGTTTATGTATATTTTTCTCATTTCCTCGGCAATTTGGCGTTATAAAGCCATTAGGGGCCAGATGCATCTGGCCCCTGCAAGATGCCGCTTTAGAGAATGATGGCGATCAGACCGCCACTGCCTTCATTGATGATGCGCTGCAAGGTTTCCTTTAACTTGTACTGAGCATTTTCCGGCATCATGGAGAGCTTACCAGAGATGCCTTCCCTGACGATGGCGGCCAGTGACTTACCAAAGATGTCGGAGTCCCAAATTTTTAAGGGGTTTTCCTCGAAGTCCTGCATGAGATACTTTACCAGTTCTTCGCTTTGTCGCTCGGTGCCCACGATCGGCGCGAATTCTGACTCCACGTCTACGCGGATCATGTGAATAGATGGCGCTGTGGCTTTAAGTCGCACGCCGAAGCGAGAACCTTGGCGGATGAGTTCAGGCTCATCAAGCGTCATTTCCTCGAGCACTGGCGGTGCGATGCCATACCCTGTCAGTTTGACCATGCGCATGGCTTCCGCGACTTTGTCATATTCCTTCTTCGCATAAGCGAAGTCTTTCATGAGCTTCAGCAGGTGATCTTTGCCACGAATTTCAACACCGACCACTTCTGTGAGCACATGATCATACAGTTCATCAGGTGCGGATAGCTCAATATCGGCGATTCCGTGCCCCATATCCATATTGGCCAGCGCAGCTTTAGCGATAAATTCGTAGTTTACAAAGTTCCCGATTACCCGATCGACGTCACGCAGACGCTTGATATCCTGAATCGTGTCGCGAACGGACTGCTCGTAGTTTTTTCTCAGCCAGTGATCTGGGTCGAGGACCATCACCCAACTGGGAAGATTCACATTAACCTCATGAACTGGGAATTCGAAGAGTGCCTCTTTTAAAACCACCATGATATCTTCGGTACCCATGGTTGCGCAGGAGAGCGCTACGACTGGCACGTCGTATTTGTCCATCAGTGCGGACCTTAGGGTTTGGGTATCTTGGCTGTAAGGTTGAACCGAGTTTATAATCATCACAAATGGCTTCCCAAGCTCCTTAAGCTCGGCTACGACCCGTTCCTCTGCATCGAGATAGTTGTCTCTCGGCAACTCAGCGACTGTGCCGTCTGTCGTGATAACGAGACCGATCGTGGAGTGGTCTGCGATCACCTTGCGCGTGCCAAGCTCGGCGGCTTCCTGAAACGGAATCGGGTCATCATACCATGGTGTGGATACCATTCTCGGGCCGTTTTCATCTTCGTACCCGCGTGCTCCCGGAACCGAATATCCGACGCAATCGACCAATCGGCAATCGATCGTAAGGCCTTCAGCTACCGTAATCCGTGCAGCCTGATTTGGCACGAACTTAGGTTCTGTCGTCATAATGGTACGACCAGCTGCGCTTTGAGGCAGTTCATCGATGGTGCGCACCCGCTCTGCCTCATCGTGCATGTTAGGAAGAACGATTAGCTCCATAAACTTTTTGATAAATGTGGACTTGCCGGTCCGAACAGGCCCCACGACACCCAGATAGATATCGCCGCCAGTCCGCTCCGCAATATCCTTAAATACATCGAATCTGTCCACGCTTTTCCCTCCCTGACATCAAGCCGGCGTAGATATGTAAAGCTATTTGATCACTGCGGGCGTCGGCACCCGGCGCAAGTCGTTACATGTATATGTCCCTTTATGCCGATTATGCCCCGTACTCTTTGATCGCCCTCGTCGTACCTTTTTGCAGCCTACATAGTGAAGCATTGCCCGAACAACCGGGGTGTCTGTCTACTTGCTCTATGAATATTGCTCATTCATAGAAAGTAGAACAGAAAAAGTGCAAGGACATAAAAATCGCCATAAGGTAGCCCTTATGGCGTCTGATTATCCGCGCAGCATTTTTAGCGACGAAAAGTCCAACTGTCGTCCTCGTATTTGTCTCGTTGCAAAGCGGTTGCAATGCCAATCTCTGCATCCGAGACTTTCCCTGTAGTCAATTTTGCGGTCAATCCCTCTGCAAAGCCATGCGCAAAAGCTGATGCAGCGTCACTATATGAAACGTCACGTCCAGACAGCTGTTTCACGCTAGATGCACGAGACAGGAACTCCTCACGAAACTGGTTTTGCCGCTTCTCATTCGGGAAGATCATGATATCCATTAATTCATCTACATTCATATCTAACAACAACGCGCCATGCTGCAATAATCCCCCATGCGCCCGCACTTGCGCGCTACCTGCAATCTTCTTACCCTCAACAACCAATTCATACCAAGAGGGAGAATCAAAGCACGCCGCGGATCCCATAGTAGCATACTTTTGGCGCTCGGTCTCATCGGCCAACGATACGATCTGCGCCTGCAATCCCAATGCTAAAAAACCTTGGCGCAACCCTTCTGACAGCATTCGATACGATTCAACAACAGAAGCTTGCGCCAATTCATGCGTCGCTGGCACCATCACGCTATACGTCAGCTCCCGGTCATGGAGAACCGCCCGCCCGCCTGTCATGCGCCGAACAAGAGAAAAACCATGCTGCTTGATCTTATCGATCTCTAGTTCACGAGTTGCTCGCTGAAAATAGCCTAAAGACACAGTCGGTTGCTCCCAAGCATAAAACCGGATCGTTGGAAGAGAGGCACCATCAGCTACTTGCATCAAGATGGCCTCATCTAACGCCATGTTCCACGATGCCGACTGAACTCCTGTGTCTACCAATCGAAACTCCCAACCACCGTGTCCCACTAGTCGTTAATATGCTCCTTGTACTGCTCGCCTGTCAGTAAATCTGATGCGTTGTCGTTCGTCACTAGAACGGCGATCATCCATCCTGTGTCAAACGGATCATCGTTGACTCTTTCCGGCGCATCTGCTAAGCCTTCGTTCACTTCTACCACAGTTCCTGTAACAGGCGCGTACAGGTCGGAAACGGTCTTAACCGACTCTACCGTACCAAATGTGTCTCCAACGCGAATCTCTGCCCCGACTTCTGGCAGTTCTACAAATACAATGTCGCCGAGCTCGCTTTGTGCAAAATCCGTGATGCCTATGTATGCTTTCTTTCCGTCAAACCGTACCCACTCATGCTCTTTTGAATACTTGAGATCGCCTGGAACGTTACTCAAGCTTAATCACCCTTTCTTTAGGTCATTCCCACGGCTTATTGTACCACTTAAGGAAATTGCCAGCTAGCAGTCGTATCCTGGACATACTCCTCCATTTCGTGCGTTCGCATGCGCTGCATCAGATCTGACACAGCCTCGCGCGGAGGTTTAAGATGGAACAACACGTCGGCAATTTCACTCGCAATCGGCAAACTGACGCCTTGCTTCGCTGCCAAATCAAGCGCGGCACGCGTGGTTCGCACCCCTTCAACTGCCATGCCGATGCGATCAAGCGCCGCATCGAGCGTTAACCCACTCCCTAGGAGATAACCTGCCGTCCAGTTTCGGCTGTGCTTGCTCGTGCATGTGACGATCAGGTCGCCAACTCCTGTAAGCCCGGAAAATGTGCTGTATGCTGCGCCCATCTTGACGCCAAGACGCGTGATTTCCACGAGACCGCGTGTCATTATGGCAGCTCTGGCATTGTCGCCAAATGACAGCCCATCAGAAATCCCGCACCCGAGTGCGATGATATTTTTGAGCGCCCCACCAAGCTCGGTTCCGATGACATCCGGATTCGTATAAACTCGCAAGGCGTGGTTCATCAGAATGTCTTGCACGAATTCTGCCGTATTCTTTGAGGCGCTTGCAACGGCTAAAGTGGTCGGCAATCGGCGAGAAACCTCTTCAGCATGAGACGGGCCAGACACGACCGCCAGTTGTGGCTCGCCAAGATCGGCGCACTCCTGCAAAATAACCTGCGACATGCGTAGGTCCGTCTCAACTTCAAGTCCTTTCGCAACATGGATGATGGTTGCGTTCCTCGGCAAGTTGCCATTCAGTTCACGGCACACAAGTCTCATCGCATGCGTTGGAACGGCGAGTAAGACCGCATCCGCACTGGTCACTGTGCTTAAATCAGTCGTAGCCACGATATTGCTATGAAGCACTGTGTCAGGTAAATAGCGAGGGTTCATATGGTTGCGATTGATCGTAGCCGCAAGCTCGTCGTTACGCCCAATCAGTGTCACAGCATGCCCATTTGCAGCGCAAACCGATGCAAGAGCTGATCCGAAACTGCCCATACCTATGACGACGATTTGTAGCTTGAGAGCGTCCGTGCCCATTTGAATCCTCCTTGCACACACCTAGCGAGATAACACCCGATGTTCACGCCCATGAATGAGACGATCGATGTTTGTACGATGCCTCCAATACGTCATGATCGCTACAATGACGGACACCCAGATAAAAAGCCCGGGTGTATGAAGGCCTAGGTCAAAAATGGGCGTTAACGTTACGAATACCAGCGATGAAAAGGAGACATAGCGAAACAAAAGGAGCAGCGCGATCGCGATCAGGCCAGCGTAAAGTGCTGGCGCGCCAGATAGAGTTGCTAAGACACCGATCGTTGTAGCGACTCCTTTACCTCCACGAAATCCGAAATAAACGGGCCAGTTATGCCCTATGATCGCAGCCAAACCAGAGAATGCCATAGCAGCAGGTTGGCCATTCGTCAACAGGTGGGCCAATGCGATAGCGAGGATCCCTTTAGCCACATCGGCGATGAGTACAACTACGGCAAATTTCCAGCCTAGCACACGAAGTGTGTTGGTGGCGCCTGCGTTTCCGCTGCCGTGTTCACGGATATCAACACCTTTGGATAGCTTTCCGGCGATATAACTACTACTGATCGATCCCAGAAGATATGCACAAATGACAGAAATCACAATCATATAAATATCCTCCTGTGACCGATTCAAAATGATGGCGAGCTACGTTCTCTGGCGGATTAAGATACGAATGGGGGTGCCCAAAAATCCAAAGGCTTCCCGAAGTTGGTTCTCCAGATAGCGCTCATAAGAAAAATGCATCATCTCTGGATTGTTAACGAACACGGCAAAAGTCGGTGGTCTAACAGACACTTGCGTTGCGTACAGTACTTTCAAGCGTTTGCCCTTGTCAGTCGGGGGAGGAACCAGTGCGACCGCCTCCTGGATGACCGTGTTTACCGTAGATGTGGCGATTCGTTGCGTGTGGTTATCTGCCACCTCAGCCGCAACTTCAAGTACCCGTGAAACTCTCCTGCCAGTCTTCGCTGAGATAAACACGACCGGCGCCCACGCGAGAAACGGAAACTGCCCGCGAATCCGACGTTCGAATTCCTGCGCGGTCTTGCCATCTTTTTCAACGAGGTCCCACTTATTAACCGCAATTACGATGCCGCGCCCCGCATCGAGGGCATAACCCACCACATGCTTGTCTTGTTCGATGATCCCCTCGCTGGCATCAATGACAAGGACAGCTACATCAGATCTTTCGATTGCCTTCAACGCCCGAAGAACACTGTACTTTTCGGTCTTTTCATAAACCTTGCCACGTTTTCTTACCCCAGCCGTGTCAATTAGGACGAAAGACGAGTCATTGAACTGTAGTTTTGAGTCGATGGCGTCGCGTGTCGTCCCGGCCTGAGGGCTTACAAGCACTCTGTCTTCACCCAGCAGCGAGTTAATCAATGATGACTTGCCCACGTTGGGTCGGCCAATGACTGCGATCTTTACGTCGTCCTCTTCATACTCGAGTTCATCTTCGTCAGCAGGAAATTGTTGTATGATGGCATCGAGTAAATCGCCAATTCCTAATCCATGCTCGGCCGAAATGGAGAGCACATCGGAAAAACCTAGTCGATAAAAGTCGTAGGATAAACTTGCACGACTAGGATTATCGAGCTTATTGACAGCTATGATCACCTTTTTTTGCTCTCGCCTCAGCAAATCTGCGATTTCTTGGTCAGCCGACGTGATGCCTGCTGGTCCATCTACCAACAGAACGATCACATCCGCCTCATCTACAGCCAATTCGACTTGCGCTCGAATCCGTACGGCCATCGGGTCGTTTTCTCCGAGTTCCAAGCCACCGGTATCGATCAGGCGAAATGATCTGCCTGTCCACTCCGCCTTAGAAAAAATACGGTCGCGAGTGATACCTGGTCGATCTTCGACGATTGAAATTCTCTCTCCGACTATCTTGTTAAAGAGTGTGGACTTCCCAACATTAGGACGTCCTACAATGGCCAAAATTGGCGCTGGCATATGCCATGTCTCCCTATTTAGTTACTTAACCGCTTTACTGATTAGCAAGTGCCGATTCAAGGGTGGCCTCATACCGCCTTCGCAACGGTAGCTCTGCGATCTGGCCGAGTGCCCCATAGATAAATCCGTTGGCCGTCGGCGGCACTACCAAAACATCGGTTTGTAGTTCCTTCTGTACTTGTTTTACCGTGTAGTCATCCAAAAACACATCACGGTCGTCTTTTAGCAACACATCCGGCAACAAAAAAACGTCCGGTAAACGCTTGTCCCTGACCTGCTTCACGATATCCTGTCCAGTGATCAACCCGGTAACCGTCACTTGTTCGCCGTAAAACTCATTTTTGATCACGTGGACATCGACCGTCAGTCCGCTAACTGCCTCCATACGCTGTGCTGCAGCTTGGATCATTTTCGACGAGGACGTGCCAGTGATTACACCAACGCGCCGGGGGGTCACGAGCCCCGTTGGAATGACCGGTTGCAAGCGATCGAAGTCGTCCATGAAAGTGCGCAGCAACCCTACCCCGTTTTCAATCTGCGCAAATTCATCGTAGTACAGTGCTGATGGCACATTTGCATCTGCAATTACGTAAAACTCGTCAGCAACATGGACGAAGTTCGCGCCCAAAAGCGGACGTAAGCGATCCTGCCACACTGTGACCTGCTCTACGGTGCGGCGCGCATCTTCTCTTGTACACGTACGAAGAGCGAGTAGTCCCCGACGATGCTTGGTCAGGCCAACTGGAACGACCGAAAGTGTTCGTACAGCAGGATAAAACTGCGACAAGTCTTCGATTGTACGATCCAACTCGACACCATCGTTCCAGTCCGGACATAATACGATTTGCGTGTTCATCTCGATTCCACGGTCCGCAAAAAATCGGATCTGATTGAGAATCTCACCCGATCGTTTATTTCCCAGCATCTTTACGCGCAGCTCAGGGTTCGTCGTATGAACACTGATGTTCAGTGGCGACATCTTGAGCGAAGCGATGCGCTCAAGATCAGCCGGCTTCAAGTTGGTCAAAGTCACAAAATTTCCATGTAAGAATGATAAACGGTAATCATCATCACGCATATTTAACGTTTTACGCATATTCCCCGGAATCTGATCTACGAAACAAAATACGCATTTATTGTGACAAAGCTTCACGCGGTCCACCGTTGCGTGTTCCCACTCTATGCCCAGTGTCTCATCATAGTCCTTATCTGCTTCTATTAGCCACTCTTCACCACTGATCTTTTTCACTTCGATTTGTAACTCAGTACCAGCTAATGCAAATTGCAAATCGACGATATCGCGAATCGCTTGCCCGTTAATCGCTACAATCTCATCGCCAGTTTCGATTTCCAACTCCTCAGCTAAAGATCCGGCTCTTACCGACCGAACGACAGGCATCTGCGAATCATCCCTCAATTCATAATTGACAAATTTGACATCTTGCGCCCATACCCACGGAATGGGCATGGGCGCAAGCAATCCACATCATAAGATTATCGCAAATACTTCAATGCATTGTCAATCAATTTTTAAATTTGTCTCGTAATAAATCACCGAATAGTTCACCCAGTGTTGCTCCAGTTGGTGCTTCTTGCTGCTTCACTGGCGCTTTAGGAGGCGCAGATTTACGGCTATCTTGACGCTTAGGTATTGCCTGCCGAATCGACAGTGCCATACGCTCCTCTTCTGGATGAATCTCAAGAATTTTCACATCTACTTCTTGACCAGGAGACAAGACATCAGCCGGGTCTAACACGTGCTTGTCAGAGATTTGAGACACGTGCACAAGCCCTTCGATACCTGGGGCCACCTCGACAAATGCGCCAAAGGTAGCAAGCCGACGAACAATGCCAGATACGACATCGCCCTCGTGAAATTGGTTAGAGACCTCACTCCACGGGCTTTGGGCTGTAGTCTTTGCGCTGAGGGATATTTTTCCTGCTGCCTCATCCATGCGCAGGATGGTTACCGTAATCGGATCGCCGATTTTAACCAGCTCCTCTGGACTAGAGACGCGCGACCAAGACATTTCAGAGATATGGAGTAACCCGTCTACTCCACCCAAATCGACAAATACGCCGAATGGCGTCATGCGCGCTACGGTACCCTTGACCACGTCGCCTACATGAAAATTTTGCAACAACACACTTTTCTGCTCTGAATCCTCAAGTTCAAGCGCACGTTTGCGCGACAAGATAATCTTCTTTTCTGGCTCATCGACTTCCGTGATGACAACTGGAATTTCCTGCATGACATACGCGCTTAAATCGCTGGAATATCTTCTATCGACGAGAGAAGAAGGCAAAAAGGCTCGTAGTCCAAAGACATCGGCTACCAATCCTCCCTTAACCGCCGTCAAGATCTTTACATGTAATACATCCTCTCGTTCTTTGGA
>JAKACY010000260.1 GCA_021821025.1 Bacillota bacterium
CCGGTGTCGCCAAATCCGACGACGGCGGCGATCAATCGCATCTTACCTCCCGATGCGGATCATCCTCATCAAACGGTCAGAGTCATCATGAAAGATGAGGCGACTGTCTTTAAAGAGGTGCAGGAGGCAGCGAGCATGCTTGGCGTGCCGATTTCTAGTCTATCAGACATTGAAGTTGCTATTATGAAACATAGACCCAGCGATCTGCCAGCGCAGGCTAAACCGTACTATAGCTTTTTGCGGGCGATCGCGGCCGGACTTCGCGAGAGCATGCCGCAACTCGGGCAGACGTTGTCTGTGCCCTTTGGTGATTTTAAGGCATTTGTGGCGCGTGAGCAGCACGCGGCATTTATCGAACGCATCGACTTATATTATCACTCGTCATTGTCTGAGACGGGTGCTATCTTGGTCGATACGCCAGGGGCTGACTCGATTCACATGCGCCATACAGACGTCGCATTTCGCTATTTACGTGATGCGGACGCGGTGCTGTTTGTCACTTATTACAATCACGCCTTTTCCGAAGCGGATCGGGATTTTCTCTTGCAACTAGCGAAGGTCAAAGAGGTACGAACACAAGAGGCCATGTTTTTTGTGATTAACGCAAAGGATATCGGGAAAAACGATGATGAGAGAAACCAGGTAAAAAGTTATGTAGAGGATCAATTTCAAAGGTTGGGGATTCGCCAACCGAATATTTTCATGGTGTCTAGCCAGATCGGGATGATCGCAAAATTGCCCGTGAGTCAGGTAACGGGCGCGGTCGAAAAGTTGCTGCGAGAGCGCCTGCATGTGCAGGTTGATGAATCGGTGCCAACGAGTCAGGAGTTACTCGATATAAGTGGGGTCTCGGATTTTGAGTCCGCGATATTGGCTTTTACGCGCGATCGACTACAACACATCGCTGTGGAAGCTGGGATCAGGGATCTCAAAGAGATACGAAGCGCGATCGAAAAGGCTGTGAAGAACCTTGTTATTGATAAGGAAGCTTCCGAGGCTCAGGTCGCTCGGCAAGAAAGCATTTTAAGAGATATCGCAGCGCACGCGCAAAGTCCGCTGACGGCTGAAAGGCAGTCGCTGGTAGAAGAGATCCGGGAACTCTTTTACCATGTGGCGCAAAGAATCAGTTTCGCGCATCATGACATGATCGTGCGCGGGTTTCATCCATCCACGATAACCGGTGCGGGCGCAGCAAGTTCTGGACTGTCCGAAGCGACGATCCAGTGGTTAGCCATTCTCTCGACACAGATTGGGCAGGAGTTGCGCGCAACATCAATTTTGGTGCAACATCATTCAATCCGTCTTATACTTGAGCGCTATGGGCGCATCAGATTGACGTTCGGTGCGTCTGAACTGTCTATCGCGTGGCCAGATGGGTCGCCACAAGGCGCCAGCTATGTTCCAGCTATGCCTGAATTAAGAGACGACGCCGATATCGATCGCATAGTCAAAAGGCACTTTAAGAACAGTGCGCACTTTTTTGAGCAAGGTGGGAGGCGTGAACTGGCGCAAGCGTTAGAGCCTGTTGCTCAGACACTGGTTAAAAACGCATGCGATCGGCTGGAAATTGAGTTTGTCGATGTTTATGGCAAGTGGTTGGAGGACGAGGCGCAGCGAATGTGCGATCAAGTGGAACTTTTATGTGAACAGTTTCGGCAAGCACAGAGAGCGGCGCTTGCCGACGAAACTGCCGTAAATAGACTGCAAAGCGCATTGCGCCAATGGCCAGGCAGTTCGATCTAGGTTAAAAACGCGTGCCGAAGCAAATCAGGTACGGGTGTGCTGCGGCGTGTGTTGACATCCATCGCCACGAGCGTGACAAAGGCGTCTGCGATAAGTTCGTCGTCACGTGCTCGAATGATGGTTTGGCCCACCGTAAAACTAGATGTACCGATGCGTGCAGGGCGAGTGATGACGATCAACTCATCGTCTTGTACAGCTTCCTTACGGTAGTTGAGGTTGACGTTGGCTGCGACGGTGATGACGCCTAAATCAAGTAGCGTGTCATAGTAAGCCCCGGCTAATTGATAAAAGTCTTCACGACCCCACTCCATATACTCGAGATACTTGGCATTGTTCACATGTCTGTTGAAGTCGATATCTGTAGATCGAACGATGATGTGCAGACGAGATTCTATCATTGTGCTTTGTGACATCGGGTTGGTCTCCTTTTCCTGTAGGTGCTGATTACGGATGTAACTAATTGTACATGATCCTGAGGCTATTTCGTCAAACTAGCATATCATGGCGTTGGGTGATATGCTGTGTGCATGAATGATTTTCGGGAGGAATACTTGTGAAATCGCCGGTAGAGGTGCGTACGCAGTGGAATTTGTCGGTGCCTATGCGCGATGGCGTCACGCTTGCCACCGACTTATACCTACCGCGGATGGACGATCCTGTGCCTGCACTATTATTGCGCACGCCTTATGGCAAACATGGTGACGAGATGGTGCGACTTGCTAGATATTTTGCCGCAAATGGTTACGCTGTTGCTGTGATGGATGTGAGAGGCAGAGGAGACTCGGAAGGCACGTTTATCCCTTATTTTGGTGAAGGGCAAGACGGCTATGACTCGGTGGAATGGCTCGCTAAGCAGCCTTTTTGCAGTGGCAAAGTGGCTACGATGGGTGCATCTTACCTAGGGCGCATACAG
>JAKACY010000052.1:0-5057 GCA_021821025.1 Bacillota bacterium
AGGAACTTATGGGGGATATCGACGTCGACGTCGCGATCGTCGGCGGTGGCATCACGGGTATCACTTCTGCTTATCTACTGGTAAAGCACGGGATGAAGGTCGCAGTGCTTGAAGCGGACCGCGTATTTCACGGCACGACCGGGCACACCACGGCGAAGATCACGGCGCAGCACAACCTGATCTACCATGAACTCATCCAACACATGGGGCAGTCTGCGGCGAGGCTGTATTATGAAGCAAACTCGCACGCCTTAGGCTGGATCAAGGATACAGTCGCGCAAAATCAGATCGATTGCGACTTTAGCTCGCAGGATGCCTATCTCTATGCCACGACAGACGCATCGGGCGATAAACTCTCGCGTGAATTTGAGGCGTATCAAAAACTTGGCATCGAGGGCGCGCTTTCTAACGCCATTCCGTTTTCGATTCCGATCAAACAGGCACTCTCGATGAAAGATCAGGCGCAATTTCATCCTATTAAATATCTATCTCATCTCATAGGCGCATTAACAAAAAAAGGCGGCACGGTTTATGAATCGACTGTCGCAGTCGATGTCGAGTATGATGAACGGCCTACGGTGATCACGCGCGAAGGCCGTCGTGTCAGGGCGAAAAAAGTGTTGGTGTGCTCTCATTTTCCTTTTTTCGACGGGATGGGACTGTACTTTTCGCGCATGCATGCAGACCGGTCGTATGTCATAGCAGGCATGTTAAACGGCGAGTATCCTGGCGGCATGTATCTATCTGTCGACGAGCCCTCGCGGTCGCTGCGCTCGGCACTGTTCAATGGGGAAACGATCGTTTTAATTGGAGGTGAGGCGCATAAGGCAGGACAAGGCGTGGATACACTCTCGCACTATGTGGCGTTGGAGCAGTTTGGCCGCGACGCGCTTGACTTAAGAGCGGTGCTCTATCGCTGGTCTACACAGGATCTCGTCACGCTTGATCACGTGCCTTATGTAGGGCCGATTACGGCCGATCATCCGAATGTGCTTGTCGCGACGGGTTATCGAAAGTGGGGTATGACATCGTCCACAGCCGCAGCACACATGTTGTGCGATGCAGTGTTGCAACGCGACAATCCCTATCAGCGCGTGTTTAGTCCGTCACGATTTTATGCAGATCCCAGTCTAAAAAACTTTCTCGTTGAAAACCTGAATGTCGCCGGGCATCTCATCAAGGGCAAATTTGAAATCCCACCTAATAGCGCTGATGATTTGTTGCCCGATGAAGGGGGCATTGTACTTTATGATGGCAAGCGTGTCGGCGGATATCGTTCTGCTGACGGACGCCTCTATGTAGTCGACGCCACCTGCACGCACCTAGGCTGCGAAGTAGAGTGGAATCACGGCGATCGGACGTGGGACTGCCCATGCCACGGCTCACGCTATCAAGTGACAGGTGAGGTAGTTGAGGGCCCGACGAAAAAACCGCTCGAACGCTTGCGGTAGCACACGGCGAGAGCATGTGCTGTAGTAGCATTGTCGGAAAACCGCGATCGTAGCACAGCACGCATGGATAGATGTCGTTACGGTGATGCGCGGACGTCTGAAAATGGGGGGCTAGCGGTGGAATCGCGCATGGAAACCGCGTCGCATGGGATTGCTCTTGCTACGAAAAGAGAGATCGTGAGGTATGAAGCCGGACAATTTGTTGCGCGAGCAACTGGTGATGTAGCAACGGAGTTTGCCCTCACCATCTATGTGAATGATCGCGAGATGGCGACTGTTGTGTGTACACCAGACCATCTAGAGGATCTCGTGGTTGGCTTTTTGGCTTCTGAAGGTGTGATTCGCTCGCTCGACCAATTGGCTGATATCTCGATCAGCGCATTTGGCGGTACCGCGAGGGTGCGCACGACGACCAAGATCAACTTCAATCAGGAGTTTTTTAACAAAAGGTACATTGCATCGTGCTGCGGAAAGAGCCGGCAATCGTTCTACTTTTTCAATGACGCGCACACAGCCAGGCGAATCGATGACACATCGACGATCGCGCCAGGGGATATCTTAGGACTCATTCAGGAAATGGATGATGCGGCCGACCTCTTTCGCCTGACAGGTGGGGTCCATATCGCGTGTCTAGCCGATGGGCAGACAAAACTGGCTCGATGCGATATCGGCCGTCACAATGCGCTCGATAAGCTTTATGGGTATGCACTTACTCACAGCATCCCTCTGAAGGGCAAAGTGATCACTTTTAGTGGGCGGCTTTCGTCAGAAGTGATTCTAAAGGTGGCGAAAATCGGAGTGGGCATCGTGCTTGCAAAATCGGCTCCGACTGCGCTCGCACTTGATATCGCGGATGAACTGAACATCACCGCGATCGGCTTTATTCGCGATGATAGCTTCAATATCTACACGCATCCGGAGCGGGTTATAAGGAAACAGTAGGAATAAAGCCCACTGTGAGGTAGGAGGCCTTCTTACGATGACACAAACTCTCCGACCGGCTTTTGGGGCCAGCGCCTCGATCAACGGTCAAGACTTTCTGATTGAAACAGGTCGCCCCCTGCTTGAAGCGATCCTTAAAACGGACGAACACTTTCCACACGTTTGCTATCATAAGGCACTCGGGCCGATTGAGACGTGCGACACCTGTATCGCGGAAGTAGACGGCAAGTTGGTGCGAACCTGCTCGATTGATGCGAAAGAGGGCATGAAAGTCGTCACCAACACGGATCGTGCGAAAAGTGCGCGTCGTGAGGCGATGGATCGCATCTTGCACAACCACGAGCTGTACTGCACGGTGTGTGACAATAACAATCGTAACTGCGTCGTGCATAACACCACGATGCACATGAACATCGAGCACCAGAAATACCCCTTTGCGCCAAAACCGTATGAGCAGGACAACTCGCATCCATTTTATCGCTATGATCCGGATCAATGCATCCTTTGTGGACGGTGTGTCGAGGCGTGCCAAAATCTGCAGGTCAGCGAGGTGCTTTCGATCGCATGGGATCGCGAGCGACCGAGGGTAATCTGGGATCAGGACGTGCCAATCGGTGAATCCTCTTGTGTATCGTGTGGACACTGTGTGACGGTGTGCCCGTGCAATGCTTTGATGGAAAAATCGATGCTGGGTGAGGCTGGATTTTTAACCGGTGTCGACCCTGGGTTATGGGAATCGATGGTTCACCTCACAAAAGAGATCGAGCCGGGGTATGGGCCGATTTTCACCGTTTCAGAGGTGGAAGCGAAGATGCGCGAATCCCGCATCAAGCGGACTAAGACGGTGTGTACATTCTGCGGGGTGGGTTGCAGCTTTGATATCTGGACAAAAGGTCGCCATATCCTGAAGGTTGAACCACAGATGGAGGCGCCAGCAAACCAAGTTTCGACTTGCATTAAAGGTAAATTTGGATGGGAATTTGTCAATAGCCCTGAACGCCTCACGCAGCCACTCATTCGCCATGGTGACGAGTTTCATCCTGCGACATGGGACGAAGCGCTCGACTTCACGGCGCAGCGCTTGACGCAGATCATTTCGGAGTATGGTCCGGATGCGACTGCTTATATCTCTTCGTCCAAATGCACAAATGAAGAGAATTACCTGATGCAAAAGTTCGCCCGCGCTGTGATTGGGACCAACAACATCGATAACTGTTCGCGCTATTGCCAGACCCCGGCGACCGAAGGGTTGCGCCGTACGTTCGGGCTCGGAGGAGATACGGGATCGATCTCGGATATCGAGGCGGCAGATCTCGTCATCATCGTGGGGGCAAACCCAGCTGAGTCGCACCCGGTCTTGTCGACGCGTATTCGCAGAGCACATAAGAAGCATGGACAAAAGCTCATTGTGGCAGACCTTCGCATCAACGATATGGCCAAAAGAGCGGATCTGATGCTGCATCCAAAACCAGGAACCGATCTCATCTGGCTCTCTGCAGTCGCCAAGTACATGGTGGATCAAGGCTGGCATGACCAGGGGTTTATCGACAAGATGGCGTCAGGATTTGAAGAATTCAAATCGTGGCTTGACACTTACACGCTAGACTATGCAGAAAAGATGACCGGGCTCAAAAAAGAAGCGCTCATCCAGACAGCGACGATGATCCACGAGGCAAAAACGGTCTGTATCGCTTGGGCGATGGGGGTTACGCAGCACATCGCAGGAAGCGAAACCAGCACGGCGATCTGTAACCTGCTCTTGGTCTCAGGCAATGTTGGGCGTCCAGGGACGGGGGCTTACCCTTTACGCGGTCACAACAATGTCCAGGGCGCGGGTGACTTTGGCTGTGCACCGGGTTTTTTACCTGGATATGAAGATGTGACAGACCCTGCCGTTCGCACCAAATACGAAGCGGCATGGGGCGTCAAGTTGCCAGAGACCGCAGGCCTTAACAACCATGAGATGGTTGAGAAGATCCACGAGGGGAAACTTCGCGCTATGTATATCAAGGGTGAAGAGATGGCCCTGGTGGATTCGAACTCGAATCACGTGCAAGAGGCGTTTAAGAAGCTGGATTTGCTCGTGGTGCAAGATATCTTTTTCAGCAAGACGGCACAGTTTGCCGATGTCATCTTTCCTGCTTCACCAAGTCTTGAAAAAGAGGGCACATTTACCAACACAGAGCGGCGCATTCAGCGCTTGTACCGCGTACTGGAGCCACTGGGGGATTCGAAACCGGATTGGGAAATACTCACGAGCTTGGCTGATCGGTTGGGGGCAAACTGGCACTATCAACATCCGAGTGAGATTCTCGAAGAGGCCGTGAAACTCACGGAACTGATGCAGGGCGTCACGTATGAGCGGCTTGAGGGCTATAACAGCCTGCAGTGGCCAGTTGCCCCGGACGGAACGGATACGTCGCTTTTATACCTTGATGGGTTCCCATTTTCAGACGGACGGGCGCACTTTTATATTCCAAAGTGGGTCGATCCCGTGCTGCAACCGACAGAGGAGTATGACCTGCACCTGAATAACGGTCGCATGCTGGAGCATTTTCACGAAGGGAATATGACGTATCGCGTAGAAGGCATCAAGCAGAAGGTGCCCACGACGTATGTGGAAGTATCCCCGGAGCTGGCCAAAGAGCGCGGGATAGAAACGGG
>JAKACY010000052.1:5067-13409 GCA_021821025.1 Bacillota bacterium
CCTCGTGTCACCGTATGGAAAGGTGAAGCTCCGTGCGGTGGTCACCGATCGTGTCAAGGCACATGAGCTGTATTTGCCGATGAATTCACCTGACGACGAAGAGGCGGTCAATTATCTGACCAGCAGCTACCACGATCATGTCACACACACGCCCGCCTATAAGGAAATCTCGGTGCACATGGAGGTTCTGGACGAGGATGGCCCATCACCGATGGCACGCGGGAATTTTCGTTTGGGTCACCCTCATGCTTTGCCGGGCGTGTTGGTTGAGAAAAAGTGGGAGCGAACGGATTACGAACCATTGACAGACTAACTGGTTTAAAGGTTCCGTGATGGACACCATGCTTTCCTGTGATCACCTGAGCATGCTGGGATTTTCGCGGACATGTAGCAGGTGGGCGAAATAATGGGTCATGCTGTGTGCGAATGAAGTTGGGGGTGGGATTGTGGCGAATGCGACGACGGCAATTGTAAAACACGCGCAGACCACAGAGGACAAGAGCATGGTCGCGCTTCGCGCGCTGGAGGATGCGATGGCCACGGATCCACAGGCAGTTGTGCAGATGCTGCATACGATCAGTCTCTTGCGTGCAAACGGTGTGCTCGATATCATGAACGCGTTTTTAGAACAAAGCGAGGACATCTTCAAGATCATCGTGGACCAGGCCGGAAAACCTGGATATGCAGAGGGTTTGAAAAATGTTTTGGCTGTTTTACAGATGTTCGGCTCATTTGACCTGAGGGTGTTCGTCAGTCCGGTGACGAAAACGGCAAAGTCGATCGAAGAGGGAACGGTGCCGCGGGTGAACGGAGTCATGGATATGTGGCGATATCTGCATGATCCTGATGTGTCATTGGGGCTAGGTATGATGCTATCCTTTTTAAAGGGGATTGGAGAGGCTGTAAACCAAACGGGCATGCAGTCGGATCCAGTTGCGGACCCATCATAGAATCCTTGGAGAAAAGTCTTCGGTCATATTGGCACCGAAGCTCAGTCAAATCCTGTATAGGGGAACATTTAACATTTGCGCTAAATTGATACCTGTGGTTAGCGCCGGATATGCCGCGATGGCAAACCAAACTACGAACGGGCTGCACGAAAGGGTTAGCACCGATCGATATATGATGGGCAAAAAAGACTGGGCAACTTCCGCAAATATCCCACCTAATCGAGGATGCCCGGCTTCGCCGACTAGTATGATATTCACCATCTCATACTAGTCGGCGAAGAGCCGCTGCGTCGTTTATATCAAAGTTGGAATCCTCTTCGGAATATTGGACTTTTACCATTCATCTCTCTCCAACCTATTTGCAAATCCCATTTTATTAGAATTCGCAGTGGAGTTTGAGGCCAAACGACTTAAGTTTCTACAAGTGGCTGCGAATTTGGATAATAGACTTCCTAGTAAGGACTTATGATCCAACGGTCTCATGATGGTTCAAACGTGTGGTAAACTGGTCGGGTAGGGTGGTATACGTGTATCGATATTTTTAGGGAGGGACGCAGCAGGTGAATACTTTACAAGGGCCATTTAGAATTACGGGCCGTGATGTTACGAGTATCCTGGAAACGGTTGATGTACATACGGGGCAAAGATCTGTGTTGGCGGAATTTGATGAATTGATCGAGGCGCCAAACTGGACCCAGGACGGCAAATACCTCATCTATAACAGCGCTGGCCGCATCTATCGGTTTGATCTAGCGACTGCCAAGAGTGAAGTGATAGAGTCAGGGTATGTGACCAACTGCAACAACGACCATGTGCTGTCACCTGATCGCACCAAGATCGCTGTCAGTCATCACACGGCTGAAGACGGACAGTCGCGCATCTATGTCATCTCATTGGATAACGCGACACCTGTTTTGGTAACCCCTTTGGCGCCAAGTTACCTGCATGGTTGGTCGCCTGATGGCAAGACGCTCGCCTACTGCGCAGAGAGAAATGGCAATTATGATATCTATACCATTTCTGTAGATGGTGGGCTAGAGACGCGGTTGACGGATTTTTCTGGGCTTGATGATGGACCTGAATACTCTCCGGACGGTCGGCACATCTGGTTTAATTCGGTTCGCTCAGGGCTTATGCAAGTGTGGCGCATGAAAGCGGATGGCAGCGAGCAAGTACAGATGACATTTGACGAGAGCAACAACTGGTTTCCACATGTGTCTCCGGATGGCAATCACGTGGTATTTATCTCTTATAAAAAGGGTGATGTCGATGCAAGCGCTCACCCGGCCAATAAGGATGTGGAGATACGCCTGATGTCTGCTACTGGCGGGGAATTTCGAACACTCGTGAAACTGTTTGGTGGTCAAGGGACACTCAACGTCAATTCGTGGTCACCGGATAGCACAAAGATCGCATTTGTCAGCTACAAGTTGAACGATTAGATGTGGCAATCCGTCTGTTCGGATGATTAGTAGGATCATGTAAGTCAACGCCAGTTTTTATGACGCGATTTGGTGGTGGTGCGTGATGACGACTAGAATAGAGCGGCTTGCGCCAAGTATCCTTCGGGATGAGGCACTTGAGCGCTATGAATCCATGCAAAATGATTCGATCAAGGTTTTGCAGGTTGGGGAAGGCAATTTTTTGCGCGGTTTTTTTGATTGGATGATTCATGAGTGCCGCAAGTGCGGTGTTTACGATGGAACCATCGCTGTGACTTCGCCGCGTCCATCTGGGTCGTCTCATCTGAAGCAATTGGAAGCTTCTGGTGGCCTGTATACCGTACTTACTCGAGGACAAGCAGGTGGGCGGATCGTAGAAGAGCATGAGGTGATCACGGCCATACGAAAATTTATCAATCCATATGAGGCGTGGGATGAGTTTTTGCACTTGGCTGACAATCCGGACCTTGAGGTGGTGGTATCTAACACCACGGAGGCGGGTCTTTTTTACGAGTCTGTTCCTTTTACCTTCGATAAGCCTATGGCATCGTTTCCAGCTAGGTTGACAGTGTTTTTATATCGCCGTTTTCAGTCATTTGCTGGAGCATCTGACAAGGGACTGATCATATTGCCGTGTGAACTTGTCGAGGCAAACGGGGATTTGTTATCTTCATACGTAAAACGGCACGCAAGAGATTGGAACTTATCGCCTGACTTTATCGCGTGGCTCGGAAACCACAACCAATTTTTAAATACATTGGTTGATCGCATCGTCACGGGGTATCCGAAAGAGGATGCGCCAGGCCTATTTCAGGCTTGGGGTTACGAGGATCCACTTTTGACTGTGGCAGAACCGTATTACTTTTGGGCGATCGAGGGCGACGAGATTCTTGAAGAAAAGTTGCCATTTCAAAAAGCGGGGCTGCAGGTTGAGTGGGTTCGCGATTTGGCGGCATTTCGGCTAAGAAAAGTGAGGATTTTAAATGGCGCTCACACCATGATGGCGATCATGGGCTTGATCCGGGGCTTTGGGCATGTACGGCAGGTGGCGCTGGACGAAAACCTGGGTAGGATGATTCGCGCCGCCGTATACGACGAGATGGCGGCCTCGCTTTCGTTGGATCAAAATGAGGTGCGTCTCTATGCGGATGAGGTGTGGGAGCGCTTTTGCAACCCATTTATCGAGCATCGCCTCACCGCCATCGCGATGAACAGCATCAGCAAGTTTCGGGTGCGACTTTTGCCGTCTGTATCAGACACCCTGCCTAAAACAGGCAAATTGCCGTCACTTATCACGCAGTGTTTTGCAGAACTGATTTATTTATACAAATCATCGATGGCAACAGGGACAGATGGCCAGATTCGGTATGTATCGACTGCAACGGGTCTAGTGTTAGAAGATACACCGGAGGTTTGCCGGGATTTTTCAGAGTATTGGGCAAAGCATGACGCTGGTGAGGTATCACTTGAGCGGTTTGTCGAAGTGGTTTTGTCAGACCGGACACTTTGGGACGATGACTTGTCGAAGGTGCCAGGCTTGGCAAAGGTACTGGAGGGTCACTTGGCGGTGCTTTTGGCTAGCGTGTGACTTGATGGGCGATGCGCAAAAGGTGTGGTTAGGTTCGTTATCCACAGTGGAAAGAAGGATATTCCATGACTGAGTACAATTTTGATGAGTTGATTGAGCGAGTTGGAACCAGTGCATCCAAACAGATTCCACTTGCGTCTGTTTCAGATGATGTTCTGGAGCACACGATCACCTGCATCGCGCCGAGCAAGACGTTCAACCTTGCGGGTCTTCAGACGAGCACGGTCATCATCGCGAATGAAAAACTCAGAAAGACTTATCACAATGCGCTGACTGCTCACATGATGGGGGGGTGCCAATGCGCTTGGGGTCGTGGCGTTAGAGGCCGCCTACCGTCACGGTGGGCCGTGGCTTGATGCGCTGATGCGTTATCTTGCTGAAAACCTCGCGTATGTTCAGCAAAGGCTAGAGAAGATCCCATCGATCCAGGCGATTCGCCCGGAAGGGACGTATCTGGTGTGGCTGGATTGCCGCGAATTGGGTCTGTCGCAAAAGCAACTTGACGACTTTTTCTTGCGCAATGCCGGGCTCGCGCTAAACGCTGGACATACGTTTGGTCCGGGTGGAGAGGGTTTTCAGCGCATCAATATCGCCTGTCCACGATCACTCCTCGTCCGCGCGATGGACCAACTGGAGGCGGCAGTCGCGGTTTTGCTACATTCGCAACAGTGATGTGCCAGTTGGCTGAATGGGGGTGGGGAGATATGTGGTTACGCGACTTGCCGGATCTGTTGGAAAAATGCCAAGAGAATTTATCGTGGAATCTCATTCTGAGGGCGGAAAAACATGATGGTACGCCCGTTGTGGTGAAGATTTCACCCTTTTAAATTACGAGAACCGAGGCGGTGATCCCGACACTGTCTTATACCGACGCATATCTATCATCTCTGATCGTCTCGGTTTGGATACCCATCGTATCGCTATGTGGGGAATTGCTCGTGGTGTGCTCGAAGCCTGTTGGACGATTGAAGATGGAAGAAGCAAGTGGGAGAGAGGAATGCAAATCACAGAGCGGTTCACGAGATACCTGGGCTAAACAGACCTATCGGAATATTTATATTTTACATTTTTCTCATATCCCGCATACCCAGTAATTGGCTAGCTCATACTACGCAAAGAATTATATCGACTTTCATGTCACTTCGCGGCGCGTCAAGTACGGCGAAGCTATATGGCTATGCCGATAGTCCAGACAGGGGGTTAACCGATGAGTGGACCAGCTTTATCACGCTTAGATTCCCATCGCGCGATTCATGAATCTTCAAGATATGACGCTGCAGATTTGACTGAAATATTGGAGAGAGCAATCACAAAGGGCGATGATGTGGCGGCAAGTCAGATCACATGCCTACTCATCGAACATTGGCAATCACGCACGCTTCGCCATGCACAGATGGAGGAAGAGGGCCTGTATGTAGAGGCGCTCGAGAGACACCTAGATCTCAGCACACTGATCGTCTCCTTAAAGCGTGACCATGATCTCATGCGCAAATTGATCGCTGAGATTGAAGACTTGCTTGGCGGGGCGAAGTGGGCACAGATTGTTACATCATTTCAAACCTTAGCCTGGATTGAAAAGACTCATAGTTTTGATGAGGAGACAAAGCTGGTTTATGAACTCATGCAGCGCAGTACTGTAGTACCCGAGACGGCCTCCTGAGGCGCGATGATATGACAGTGGTGACAAATAGAAGAAGTGCCTGATGCGTATGGGGCGACGCACCAGATCTCGCTGTGTGGTAAGGGGGGAACAATGTGCTGTTGCGTTTGACGTATCAGACAGCCTATGAAGCGCTGATCGGTGAGTTGGCTAAAGTACATCTGCAACCGTACGACGTGATAGTCGAAGTCGATGATACATCAGTTCATGGCAAAGTGGTGCGTATCTGGTGCGGCAATGATTTTGAAACGTGCCTGACCTGGCACACCACCTCCTTTGAGTTGATGGCAGTGACGTCTGAAGTGAGATCAGAATTTGCGCGTCTAGGTGAAGCCTGCAAAGAGGCTACTGTTAACAGTTACAAGTCGATGATGAAAAGTGCCAAGCCTTGATAACGGAGGAGACTTCATACCCGTGGAACAACATGATATAAAACGCCATGATGTCGCACACTTCTATGATGACGTACTGGAGATCGATCGCAACGACCTTCTAACTATCTTACATATGCGCTTTGGTTCACTAGATGCGCAGACGCTTGGGATGATCGAAAATGCCAGAGAGCGCGAAGTCCTAGAGCGATGGATCTTGATCGCCGCAAACGCCACTTCGTTAGATGCCGTGAAAGACGAGATGGAGCAAGGGGCGCGCGTGTTTTCCATTTTTGGTGAGCAGTTTAACCCGTTATCGAGCTTGACCAAAGGGGTGAATTGACGTGCCTCAGGATCATGTGTCGATCTTTCAAAAGCTCGGCTATTTAAAAAGAGGCAACAAGATTAATCAGGACTGGACGGAAGAAAGTCTACTGCCTCGCAACTGGGAGGATCTCTATCGCCGCAGGTGGGGGCATGACAAGATCGTGCGCTCCACGCATGGGGTGAATTGCACAGGGTCTTGTAGCTGGAAGATCTACGTCAAAGACGGCATCATCACTTGGGAAACGCAGCAGACGGACTATCCATCACTCGGCCCGAGTTTTCCAGAGTATGAACCGCGTGGATGTCCTCGCGGTGCAACGTTTTCCTGGTATACGTATAGCCCTGTCCGTGTGCGTTATCCGTACGTGCGCGGAGACCTTTTAAGATTTTGGCGCAAAGAGCGCGAGCATGGCAACGACCCGGTGACAGCATGGAAAAATATCGTCTCGAATCGAGAGATTGTCTCTACATATCAAAAGGCTAGGGGAAAAGGTGGGCTGAGTCGCGCCGGCTGGCAAGAAGTGACTGAAATGATCTCGGCCGCCATGATTTATACGATCGAGACGTATGGCCCAGATCGCGTCACGGGCTTTAGCCCGATTCCTGCGATGTCGATGGTCAGCTATGCGTCTGGGTCGCGGTTTTTGAGTCTGGTCGGTGGCACCATGCTCAGCTTTTATGATTGGTATGCCGACTTGCCCCCGGCCTCACCGCAGATATGGGGCGAACAGACGGATGTGCCAGAGAGCGCGGATTGGTACAACAGCAAGTATTTCATCATCTGGGGTACCAACTTGCCGATGACGAGAACCCCTGATGCGCACTTTATGGTCGAAGCCAGGTATAACGGCACGAAGGTCGTGGGCATAAGTCCAGATTATGCTGAGTACGTGAAATTCGCCGATGTGTGGTTGCCGTGCAAAGCCGGCACGGACGGAGCACTTGCGATGGCGATGACGCATGTCATTTTAAAGGAATTTTACGTCGACAAGACGACCGACTACTTTTTTGACTATGCGCGCAAGTTTACCGACCTGCCATTTTTGGTGACGTTGAAGCCCAATAAAGATGGTTTTTTGGCTGATCGCTTTGTAAATGCGAAAGACGTCGGACGCGATGAGAATCTTTCGGAGTGGAAGATGCTAGTCTGGGATGACTTTCATGCGCGCGTCGCAGCCCCAAAAGGCACGATCGGATACCGCTGGGACAAGTCAAATCAATGGAACCTCGCGATGGAAGAAGCGGACGGCACTACGATCATGCCGAGACTTACTTTCATCGATGACCATGACGAAGTGGTAATGGTTGACTTTCCCCATTTTTCAAATGGAGTCGCAGAGGTGTTTCGTCGTGGCGTTCCGGCCAAAAAATTGGTCACGAGCGATGGGCAAACCATCATTTATACGACAGTGCTTGATCTCATGATGGCTAATACCGGGGTCAACAGGGGCCTGCCAGGCGACTATCCGACGAATTATGATGACCCAAAACCCTATACGCCCGCGTGGCAAGAGGGCATCACCGGGGTATCACGCAAACTTGCCATCACCGTAGCGCGCGAATTTGCCCAAAACGCTGAGGCCACCAAAGGCCGCTCGATGATCGCCATGGGTGCTGGCACGAATCACTGGTATCACAGCGACATGATCTACCGCGCGATCTTAAACCTGGTTCTCTTGACGGGGTGTGAGGGCGTAAATGGCGGCGGCTGGGCACACTATGTCGGCCAAGAAAAAGTCAGGCCATTAGAAGGCTGGTCGATGGTTGCTTTTGCGGGTGACTGGATGCGCCCACCCAGGCTTCAAAACGCGACGAACTTTTACTATCTCATGACAGATCAGCACCGGTATGAAGATGTATCGCAAGCGCAGATGGGATCGCCGTTTGGCGGACGGTTTCATAACATGCATCCGGCCGACATGATCGCATTGTCAGTCAGGCTCGGATGGCAGCCTTTTTATCCGCAGTTTCGCGAAAATACGCTCGATGTGGTGAAAGAGGCGA
>JAKACY010000053.1 GCA_021821025.1 Bacillota bacterium
GGAACGGCGCAGCGATCGGCGGCGTCACTTCTGGCGCGGGCCTCGTTGGGGCCGTGTTGATCTTGCTCGTGGGCATCATCAGCGACCGCGTCGGAAGAAAGCCCTTCCTGTTGATCTATGAAGCCCTGACCCTCGTCGCTGCGTTGGCGGCCAGCATGACCACCTTCGGGCTGGTGCTGGTCCTTGCGATCGTGCTGGCGGGATTCGGGAGGGGGCAAAGTGGCGCGGCAGGCCCATTTAGCCCTGCGGAGCAGGCCCTATTGGCGCGTTTTGTAGAGCGAAAAGAGCGTGGGCGGATATTTAGTCTCAATAACGCCGTCGGTTTTGTCGGAATGGCGGTCGGCGCGGTCTTGGGCGGCCTCCCGTCGCTTTTACATCACATGGCGCCGCTAGCCGCCTATCGCCCCATCTTTCTCGGGGTGGCCGTCTTGTCGCTCATGTGTGTGCTGATCATCTCGCGAATCGACGAAAAGGTGCCCGATGGTGTGAGTGGGGACGCAACAGAGGCTTTGAGGCGTTCACCGAGCGTGGAGGAGGAGAGGCAGATTCGCCGCACGGAAAACCGCTCGATGGCCATGCTTGGCCTCGTCAATGTGCTAAACGGGCTTGCCGTGGGACTCACGGGCCCTATGATGGCGTATTGGTTTGCTGTGCGCTACAGCGCGAGCACGAGTGAGATCGGTGCGACGATGGCCCTCAGTTTCCTGCTCACGGGGCTCTTTTCGATCATAAGCGGGCGCATGGCTTCTCGGATGGGGATGGTTAAATCTGTAACATGGATGCGCATCGTGGGTTCTGCATTTATGTTTTTACTGCCTTTTATGCCGAATTTTGCGTGGGCGTCGGCCCTTTTTGTGCTGCGCAGCGCGGTCAATCGCGGCACGCAGGGCAACCGTAGTGCTCTTAGCGCAAGCCTCACGCGCGACACAAGGCGCGGACTGGCCTCTAGTATCAATGCGCTTTCGATGCGCCTGCCGTCATCGATCGGTCCGACGGTTTCTGGATACTTATTTGACGCCAACTGGCTGTCGTTGCCACTGATCTTGACGGCCGGGTTACAGCTTGCAAACGCTGGGATTTATCAGTGGGTGTTCGGTCGCTATGACCGCGAGGAGCCAGGTGCCGCCGTGCAGGTAAAGCAGGGGTGATCTTTGGCAGGGCAGGATACGTGGCTTTATGTCCCACAGTCCCAGTTGTAGTTTGATGTCTACAACGAGGAGGACCCTTATGAGTGAGACACTGTTTGAGATGATCGGCGTTGCAAAGTTTTTTGGTGAGCGAACGCTTTTTCAGGATGTGAATGTGCGGGTGAACCGGCTGGCGCGAATCGGTTTGGTCGGGTCAAATGGTGCCGGGAAGAGCACCCTGCTTGGCATCATGGCGGGCGTCGTATCGTGCGATGCGGGTCGTGTGCAGTGGGTGAAGCCGGATTGTACGCTGCACTATCTGACCCAAGCGCGGGACGATCCAGGCCTTTTCGTGCGCAATGATGATGAGGCAGACGACGCGCGCCCGGTTGGTCGGCCGGTTAGCGATCACATGGAGCGTTATGTTCTCACCAAGCGCTTAGGGCTTTCGCAGGACACGGTGGAGTTGGGCGATGAGGCGGTCATGTGCGCGAGTGGTGGTGAACGCACGAGACTGGCGATTGCTGCGGCATGGAGTGCGAAGGCAGACTTGATGATCTTAGATGAACCGACCAATCACTTGGATGCCGATGGCATTGCGTGGCTCATCGGGGAAATCAAGAAATACCCTGGGACGGTGATGATCGTCTCACATGACCGCTATTTTCTCGATCAGGCGGTAGATGAAATCGTTGAACTGCGCGATGGCAAAGTGCGCGTGTACGTGGGCAACTATAGCATCTACGAAGCGCAGCGCGCGAAAGAACGAGATTTGAAATTGCGCGAATATGAATTGCAACAAGGCGCACAGGCGCGCATCGAAGAGCAGATTGCGCAGTTAAAACAATGGGCACAGCGCGCGCATGAGCAGGCTGGAAAACAGGGCACGCTGTCTGAACGAAGGCAGATGGGATTGAAACAGTACCAGCGCGCCAAAGCCAAGAAGTTGGATCGGCGGGTGAAATCCCAGATTCAACGCCTAGAAAAGCTGCGGGACAACGAGGTGGAAAAGCCGGAAAAGGATCAGTCTGTTCATTTTGACACCTTGCGTGTGTTGGGACATGGAAGAAGACTCATTGAGGCAAAAAATCTGGTTAAGTCATTCGGTGACCGCGTCATATTCCAAGAAAGTGACTTCTATGTGGCCCGTGGAGAAAGAGTCGGGCTGATGGGGCAAAATGGTTGCGGAAACGCGCGGAAGGAATCGGGCGATCTGGAATGCGCTTGCGCACAGTCCCAGGCGTTTCCTATGTGTCTACGGGCGATTCACGCATACCATCGGGCGAAGCGCTGGAATTAGAAAAGATGCGGCAAGAAGAGTTGATGGTGCTCGAGATTCAGATTGCCCACCTTCTTGGCGTTCTCAGCATGATGACGCCGCGCGATAAACGCTATTCGACCGTTAGCGCAGAACTAGATAAACTGCTTGAAACGAGAAAGAGTTTCGTTTGACGCGCCAGTAGCGATCGTGAGCGTGTTACCGGCATAGCTAGAGGAACTACATCCAGGGGACTGCATCTAGATACCATCGTGGGCCATATATGATATGTTGTCAATAATATCAACGAAGTTGGGGTGCCAATATGTGGAAAATACCTTGCAGACTTCATGCGCGACGCAGACTTCTTCTGTATCGATATTGTTTCCACTGGAAGATGATGAAGCAACCAATGCAAAAACCCATGATGGCGATTGATGCAGCGAGTGCGACCATGATCGTGAAGATCCACGCTACAACCATGATGTGCAACGCGTATCCGACGATGCTGAGAAGAAGGCAGGTCGAGGCGATGATTTGGTTAAAACGCTGCTGATCTCGATCTTCTTGCGCATACTCGGACATAGGTTGGTGCAAAAATAGCCGCGCAAACTTCATCACTGGATTAAAGTCAAAAGAGATGCCGAGAAGGCCAGCCACCAAGGGTAGTGCCAACAGTCCGTACCAGCCTGTAATCCATGTGGCGACAACGGAAAGAACGATACACCATTGGTTTGTGCGCACTAAGGGGCGCGGAATAGATATCGGTTGGGCCATTTTAATTCATACCTTTCGTATCGGCTTTATCTATTTTACTGCGAACGTGCGGAAATGTGAAGAGGTATCCTCTCTTAAGCAACTTCCAGTTTCATACATTGACTCCCAACAAATAGAGGCATACAATTTTATCTGTTGTTAAATTTTGATTTATAGCCTTTCCCGATTTTTCCACAAGGCAGTCGTGGGACGGGCCGAATTTTGCGGCATGACCGCAAAAACGGGGGAACCAACGTTTTGGGGTGAATTGTTCGCTTGCGCCCGCAAGTGAACATAGGCTTTATGGCCGAACCCGTCAGCTAACCTCGTAGGCGAATACTTATTGATTGCCTCATCAACTTGTCTCTTATTTCCCGTAATTATCAGCGCATGAGCAGTGATGCATTCGCGTTGTATTCAGATCGAAAAAGTGTTATGGGCGCCTCGGAGGGGGACGTCTAGCCTTGGCATTAGGAATATTTCGTTATGTTTTTGCCCCTACGGCCCGCAGGGAAAGGCGCAAGAGGGGGAAGAACATGACTACTGTTGCTGTGCGGTTTTTGGGTGTGAGCAAACGTTATGGATCATCACAAGCGGTATCCGACCTGAACCTGTCGATCGGATATGGAAAAATCGCCACGCTGATCGGTCCATCCGGGTGCGGAAAGACGACCTCACTGAAGATGATCAACCGTCTGATAGAGCCTGACGAAGGCACGATCGAAGTTGAGGGTCGCGATATTCAATCCGTGAGCGCAGTTGAACTGCGTCGAAACATCGGGTATGTCATTCAGCAGATCGGTCTATTTCCACACATGACCATTGAAGAAAATATTACGCTCGTCCTCAGGCTAAAAGGCGCGAAAGCAAAGACGCTGCGGCGGCGAACGGAAGAACTGCTTGATTTGATCGGCCTTGATCCGGCATTTTACCGGAATCGCTACCCGCGAGAACTCAGCGGTGGACAGCAGCAACGAATCGGTGTGGCTCGAGCGCTTGCATCCGATCCATCGATCATTTTGATGGATGAGCCATTTAGCGCACTCGATCCGATCAGCCGTGAGCAGTTGCAAGATGAACTACTTAAGTTACAATCTGCCGTGCAAAAGACGATCGTCTTTGTGACGCATGATATGGATGAGGCCCTAAAAATTGGTGATGTCATCGTCTTGATGCGTCATGGACAATTGGTGCAAGCTGCGACTCCAGATCAGCTTTTGCGGCACCCAGCGGATCGATTTGTTCGTGAGTTTGTCGGCGAAAAGCGATTTTCGCAAAGAGCGCTCTTGGCTAAGGCGCGAGACGGCATGACGGAGGCAGTTACGATCCGTCCCTCTCAAGGATTGGCGGAAGCTATTTCACGCATGCGGCTGCATCACGTCAATGCGCTCATCGTAACGGATCGTCATGACCATTATCTCGGCGTGCTGGGTCCTCAGGAAATCTATCTGCATTTTGGCGATGAAGCCAAACAAGTTGCCGATGTGATGCGCCGGGAACAAACTATCACTTTGCCTGACGCAGATATGGCTGACGTGTTTTCGTACCTGGAAAAAGGTGCGCGCGGTTTTGTCCCGGTCGTTGACGATGACGATAGATTGCTAGGAGTTGTCACCAGAGCGAGCGTTATTGCGATGATCGCAACACCGCACGCTAGTTCTCCAGAAAAGGAGGCCGTATCTGATGAACTTGTTATGGCAAACGCTGCAGCAAAATTGGAATGAGCTGCTACAAGCTACGGGTCAGCATGTGTTGATGACGATGGTAGCCCTGGTTTGCAGCGCGCTGATCTCAGTTCCGCTGGGAATTTTTTTGGCTCGGCACAAGCGCTTGGCTGGGCCTATTATCGGTGTAGTTTCTATCATTCAAACCATACCGAGCCTTGCCCTGCTGGGGTTTTTGATACCGCTTTTTGGCATTGGACTGCTTCCTGCCTTGATCGCTCTGACGTTGTACGCGTTGCTTCCGATCTTGCGCAACACCTATACCGGCATTCTCGGCGTCGATCGTGCGCTCGTTGAGGCTGGGCATGGGATGGGGATGACGCGCAGCCAGATTCTATTTATGGTGGAGCTTCCGGCGTCTCGCCACGTGATGATGGCGGGTATACGCACGGCGGCGGTGTGGACGATCGGGACGGCGACGCTCGCTACATTTATCGGAGCAGGTGGCCTTGGGGACATCATCATGCGCGGCATCGACATGATCGACACGCCGATGATTTTACTAGGAGCGATTCCGGCGGCGCTGTTGGCACTTGTGTTTGACGGGGCGCTGCTGATTCTTGATCGGTTGCTCACGCCAAGAGGACTTCGTAAATCAGCAAATGCGCGGGCAAATGCTGTGAAAGGCAAAGGGGGTAATGCGCTTGATGTGGCAAAGAGTGCGAAAATCGGGGCTTAAGTCCCGGAAAAAGTCATGGTTTGCGATATCTGCGACGGCTCTTTTAGCCGGAGGTGTCTTGGCGGGCTGCGGTGTCCAAGCAGGTGCCTCGCCGACTGGTTCAAGTGCAGGTAACAACACGATCGTCATCGGCGGGAAAAATTTCACGGAGCAGCAGATCATGGCTGACATGCTGGAGCTTATGATCAAACATGACACCAACTTGCATGTGAAAATGCAGACTTGGCTGGATAGCGCGGTGACGTGGAACGCGATGCAAACTGGGCGCATCGACCTTTATGTCGAATACACAGGCACCGGTCTCGTCAATATCTTGCATGATAAGGTCAATACCAACCCACAAACCGTGTATCACACGGTCAAACAGCAGTTTCAGCAAAAATATCACGTCACATGGCTAAAACCGCTCGGATTTAACGATACGTATGCGATGGCGATGCGGCAAAGTGAGGCAAATCGGTTGGGGATTCATACCATTTCCCAACTCGCCGCTCAGTCTGGAAATCTGATCCTTGGCAGCGATACGGATTTTACTTCTCGCTCGGATACGCTGCCTGCCATGAATCGCGTGTATGGTACACATTTTAAAGCGGTGGACACGATGGACATCGGGCTGAAGTATCAGGCGCTCATCGACAAAAAGGTTGATGTGATCGATGGATTTTCTACAGATGGGCAGATCCCTGCGAATCACCTGACGATCCTTAAGGACAACAAGCACTTGTTTCCGCCGTACTATGCTGTTCCGATCGTGCGCGACAGCGTGTTAAAAGCACATCCGAACATAAAGACGGTGTTAGATAAGTTGGCAGGGAAAATCGACGATACACAGATGCAGAAGATGAATGCGTTGGTGGATTTAAAGCACGAAAGGCCCATGACAGTCGCGAAAAATTGGCTGACGAAGCACAGATTGCTGTAAGGGATCGTTTAACTGCTGTTTGTGCACTGCCCCCGCAAAATGTTTGCCGGGGGCCCCTTATGGGCGTAAACACTGGTGTCAACTGGATGATTATATGGAGGATACTTGTAGACTAGGATCTTGTCTTGCTATCATATAAATGGAAGCGGATACGAAATGGGAGGGGACAACATGCAAATATCAGTGCTAGGCAGAACGAATTTGCCTGTGACGAAGCTCGGGTTTGGCGCGATGGAGATTCGCGGCCCGCGCATCTGGAATGGCAGGCCCGTAACGGACGATGAGGCACAGCGTATTTTGAATGCGGTGCTTGATGCAGGGATCAATTTTATTGATACATCGTATGATTATGGCCGCAGCGAGGAGTACATAGGTCGGTTTATCAGCCATCGGCGTAGCGAGTACTATCTTGCGACAAAGTGTGGCTGCACAGTGGTCAACGCCGGTGATCATGATGATACGCCGCACATTTGGACGAGAGAAAATCTGCTTCATAACATCGAGACCAGCCTCATGCGGATGAAAACAGACTATGTGGACCTTTGGCAACTGCACAATCCATCGGTAGAGCAAGTTGAAGAAGGCGGACTGGTGGATGTACTAAAAGAGATCAAAGCGTCAGGCAAGGTGCGATTCATCGGCATCTCGTCCACGCTTCCGCATATCGATACCTACATTCAATCGGGCGTCTTCGATAGTTTCCAGATTCCCTATTCTGCTTTGGAGCGCGCACATGAACTTGTGATCAACCGGGCAGCCGATGCGCATGCCGGGGTGATCATCCGCGGCGGCGTAGGGCGCGGAGAACCTGGTGAGGGTCTGGGGTCCGCCGATCGCTGGTCGACGTGGGAAAAAGCAAACTTGGACGATTTGCTCGAGCCAGGGGAGTCGAGAACGGCATTCTTACTGCGCTTTACGCTGACGCACCCAGGCATGAACACGACGATCGTCGGCACCAAGAATACGGATCATCTTACGGAGAACTTGCGGATGGCGGCACACGGCGCGCTGCCTGCTGATGTTTATGAGGAAGCGAAAAGGCGCCTCGATGCGGCGGGCGAATCGCCGAAGGCTTAGGTGGATGGACCTGGTGGCAAAGGAATTCGCCCCCTTATTTTAGATGGAAGCTATCAGGTAAATTTGTGTATGCAACGTGACGGTTTGTTGATTAGAAACTGTATGATCACCATGCGGCATATTGTCACATGGTGATCATACAATCTCTATGGAAAGGAGGAGATTAAGTGTCAGCAGTCATGTGGCTGATTGATATCATCGTATACTTCGTATTTGCCGGGGCTCTTTATGGCTTGTTTAAGAAAGCTCGTATCAAGTATCCTTGGTTCGCATTCATTCCGTTATTAAGTAATATCGGCCAACTGTGGGTGATCGGCAAGAGCGGATGGAATGTTCTGTGGTATATTTGCCCCATCATGAATATCATTTTTCCAATTATCTGGGGGATAAAATTTTTACAGGCGTTTGGCAAGAGTGGCTGGTGGGTGTTGCTGGCGATCCTACCGATCACTGACATCGTGTATCTGATTATGTTTCTCATCTGGGGATATGGTAGCAGCACGCAGTATAAAGGTGTGCCTGGCATCGGATATTCTAACAACAGTTTTTCAAACTGAGAGAGCGGATATATCTGATTCAAACGAATTGCTGCGAGGCGACCTGTCACGGGTCGCTTTTTTTGTTTCGATCCCCCATGAGGTATAATATGACGTCGGTGAATGTGTCTATTTTATGATAGTATGTACTTTAGGTTTACGTGTTGATTATCTATTGTAAGGGGACTTGATCATGCGGGCAAAACGGATTGTGCTAGCACAGCGTCCGAAGGGCTTGCCTACGACGAGCGATTTCCGGTATGAAGAATTTGATCTACCGTCACTGCAAGATGGGCAAGTTTTGCTGGAGAGCCTTTATTTATCCGTGGATCCTTACATGCGCGGGCGGATGAACGACCAAAAATCGTATGTCGCGCCGTATAATTTGAATGAAGCGATAGCTGGCGGCGTGATTGGTCGTGTGCTCGAATCGCGGTCCGCACAGTTTTCTGAGGGTGACCTGGCACTGGCGGGTTATGGTTGGCAGACACACCAAGTTGAAAACGACAAGAATTTACGAAAGATCGATCCGCAGATTGGCCCGATCACCACTTCACTTGGGGTACTCGGTATGACGGGGCTCACGGCGTACTTCGGCCTGCAGGACATTGGCAAACCGCAGCCAGGTGAAACCGTGGTCGTTTCGGGCGCCGCGGGTGCAGTCGGGATGGTTGTGGGACAGATCGCTAAGCTCAAAGGTGCGAGAGCGGTTGGTATTGCTGGCACAAAGGAAAAGTGCGACTACCTTGTGAAACAACTTGGGTTTGATGCGGCCGTTAATTATAAAGACGCGGACTTTCGTGAGAAACTGAATAATGCCTGTAAAGATGGCGTGGATGTGTACTTTGACAACGTGGGAAGCGATGTATCCGACGCGGTCTTGCGCCTTATCAACAGGGGAGCGCGCATCGTGGTATGCGGCCAGATCTCGTTGTACAACCTCGAGGAGCCTGTGGCGAGCACTCCGATCCCTTCGCTGCTTTTGATCAATAGCGCGATAATGCAAGGGTTTACGGTGGGCAATTATGCTGGTCGATTTGCAGAAGGACTGACCGCACTAGCTGAGTTTGTGCGCGAGGGTCAGGTGAAGTATGAAGAAACGATGGTCGAGGGATTTGACCGGACCATTGATGCCTTTTTGATGTTATTTTCAGGCGAAAATACTGGGAAGATGCTTGTAAAGGTGGTGCGATGATGATCGCGATTGAGAAAACAGCGGTACAAACAGCGCTTGAAAATTTGACGAATCAAGAAGTCTATATTCACCTTGAAACGACCACGGGCGCGTATGCAGGTCTTCGCAATGCAGGGGCAACGCCTGTCGGTGCGTATATTCGAAACGGCGCCATCACGTACGTGCGTGGTACGATCACGGGGGAGGGGCCGTACCGAGTGGGACTGAAGATGGAAAATGGCTGGGTGTATGCAGAGGGTTTGACAGATTACGAGGTCGACGCAAACGGCAGGCTTTTGCTGGCAGGGCATGATTCTGAAGGCAGGCTGACGGTGGCACTAGAACTCAGCCGTACACCGTTTCGTATGTGAGGGGGTAGTTGATGATGGAACGTCATGTATTGGTCGTATTTCCGCATCCAGATGATGAAACGCTCGCAGCAGGAGGCGCGGTCGCACTGCAGGCGAAGCAGGGTTCGACGGTCACTTATGCCTGTTTCACGCTTGGGCAGATGGGCAGGAACATGGGTAAGCCGTTTTTCGCCAATCGCGAGACGCTGCCTGAGATCAGGGAAAAGGAGTTGCACGAGGCATGTGCCGCGCTTGGCATCAGCGATCTGCGGATGATGGGCTTTCGGGACAAGACCCTTGAGTTTGAAGACCCGGAGACTTTGATCGGAATCATTTCTGATCTCTTAGCGGAATTGAAGCCGACTCTTTTGATCACGTACTATCCAGGGTACTGCGTTCATCCGGATCATGAGGCACTTGCCGCAGCGACGATGGAAGCTGTGCGCAGGCTTCCAGATAACGCTCGGCCAAAGATTTACTGTCAGGCTTTCTCGCGCAATCACGAAACAGATCTCGGAGCGCGGGATGTGCTGCTCGATACGAGCAGCGTATGGGAGAACAAGTATCGTGCGATGAAGGCGCACAAAACCCAGACTGCCGCGCGTATAGAAGAGATCGAGCGAGCGCTTGCAGCTGGCGGCGCGCAAAAAGAGCAAATGATCGCCGCGCTCAGCCAGGAAAATATGTACAGTTACCGGGTTTGATAGGTCAGTGGGAGATTAGGCAGTGAGATTTCGCTGCTGCCTAATCTCCTGGCCGATAGCTTAACCTGGTAACCATTGCAACCAATGCATCTGCAGCGTACTGGTCTCGCTCGTCAGTGTCACTTGGTGTATGCCAGCCGGAAGTTGGACGTGCGTTGTAGCCGTCGACCAGGTATCTGCGCTGCCGCGTAATTTTATCACCAACGTCGGTTTTCCATCGATACTGACGCGGACGGAACCTTTATTGGATTTTACGCGCAGGGCCATATTGTATAGCCCTTTGGTCGCTACGTGAACTTTGTAAGTGACTGAATCATTCGAATGAATCAATATGAGCTTGTGATCGAGAACAAGCGCCAAGTTTGAAGGGGCAGTTGGCGTGACGGTTGGGTCGTACGAAAGATCGTGTGTCTTGGCAATGCGAATATCCGGGCTGTGTGTAAAGGCTTTGTCGGCCTGTATGATTCCAGGCACAGGCCATGCATAGGCTGGTGTAGGTTGGTAGACGCGAACCCAGCGTATGATCATCTGCTGAGGGAAGCGGGTACTTGACCCGATTGGACCTGGCCAGTTTCCTCCCATGGCCATGTTGATCATCAGATGAAACGGCTGGTCAAACGGGGCGGGCATTGGGCCGACTGATGTTGTCCACTGATCTGCCGTAAATGTTAAGTACGCGTGACCATCCACAAAAAACAGCATGCGATCAGGCGTCCATTTGACAGCATATACGTGGAAACCCGGTGAAATCGTATTGGGATACCAGGTACCCAAATCAGGTTCTGATCCAGTGCCGTAATGGAGATCACCATGAACTTGATTCATCTGATTGATGGCCTCCATGATGTCGATCTCTCCACTTTCCGGCCACCCGCCATACGTCCAGTTGGTCGGTAACATCCAAATGGCTGGCCAGACTCCTTGACCGCCGCGCGGCAATTTGGCATCGACTTCAAAGTACCCGTACCGCCAACTGCGCTTGCTGACCAAGCGCGCCGACGTATAAGAATACCCATCCACAGCCTTTTTGATAGCCTGTATCGCGAGTCCGCCATGACCTGTCAGAAAGGCATTTTTGACGCTTGATGTATAATACTCTTCTTCGTTATTGCCCCAGCCATGATTGTTTCTCATGTCATAGGTCCACTTCGCGGGATTCGGTGCAGAACCCCGCGGTCCTTGAAACTCGTCATCCCAGACTAATTTCCAAACGCCATCTGAGGTGGTTATGGTTTTTGGAACAGCTTGGTTGTTCTCTCTCACGCGAGCCTCTGATTGCGGACTTTCGGTTATCCATATCATCCCTGCGAAACATACGCCGAAGAGCAGCGTTACGACCATTTTACGCCGTGTCAAGGCTCTGGCTTCCATCGTGACTCCATCCTTTCTACACAACCTGCGCGCGAAATCAAGTTGCCGGATCCGTCCAACACATCTACGACCGCCACCCAGGGGGATTCTGCTCCAAGAATGTGTGCTTTCCATCGATGATCTTTAGATATGTAAATAATTTCCAGATTATGAGTTCGTAGTCTTACGGTACTCTCATCTGTGATCACACCATGGAGACGAAGGGATAAACCACCGCAATCGGCAATGGCCTCCAATTGGTGATCTTGCGATGGCTGATATCCCAATACATCTTCCATAATGCCTAGCCAGCGAGAGGATGGGTGTACCCAAACCTCCTTGTAATTGTAGCAATTTTGTGCAGGCCAATAAGGGCTGTCCATTTCATTGCGAGTTTGCACGCCCACGGGAAGAGAGCCTACCATATCACCGGACATAGCCGAATATTGAGGCGCAAAATCGTAACCCTCACCGTACATTAAACTTTGCGTAAACGGATTTCGGCCAATCGTCCATTCCAGCTGTTTGATGGCCAATTCCCATAATTGTGGATCACCAGAGAGGCGAGCGGCGGTGCTTACTGCTTTGGTCTGCGATAACATCGTGCCACAGTTCCCGCGAAAGGCATGCCAAACGGGAAAACGCCGCAAATAAAATCCGCACCCAAGCGGTACGCCTTGAACTACCTGTTCCCGATACACGGTTTCTTCCTCTTCATCGACATGGTAGATTCCGCCCGCCATCATGGCGTAGGGGGCATTCCAGCTAGCGGCGGCGCGTAGATATTCTGCATGCAAGACAACCGATGAATACCACGACATCCACTCGGGGTGATCGGGAAACAAATCGCATAGTTTTGCGAGAGCGACGGTCGGGGCTTGCTCATGACCGCGATGCGCATAGTGTTGGATTTGCGAGCATTCTGGGTCCGTATAAAAGAATCCGTAAAATGGTCGCTTCCACTCAGGGAAACTGCGTTGTTGGCAGCGTACGATGATGCGCGCTGCGCGGAAGGCTTCATCCGCATCGTGCGGGTCTCCCTCCGTACAGTAGAGTTCTATGGCGGCCAGCGCGATTACCGAAGCGACTCCTAGGGTCCACCCTGTCCGATTGGCCTCTTTTAGCGCAAAGTCTAAGTCCGTGCGCGCACATGCAGTGCTATGCGAGGCCAAATGCGGATCCCAAGATGCGAACACACGGGCGGCCACTGCTTCGGTCGCCGCGGCCACGGCGTTCTCAAAGGGACGATTCAGTGCTTGAACCATTTCATCGTCGGAAGTACCGATAATCCCGTCCGTCCATAGATCCATCGTTGCCCAAACGACGCGATAACCGTCCCCAAATCTCGTTTTCAAAACCCATTCAAGTCCGACTAATGCTTCCTCATGCAGGCGCATGGACAATTCTTGATCTGGCGCAGCAATAGCTTCGGCGAGTGTTAACATGGTATAAGCTGCTTCCGCAGTATTGACAAGACCTTGCGAAAGATCTCCCGCATCGTGCCATCCTCCATTGATCACAATGCTTTGATTGCCATGAGCAGCAAGCCAATCGCTGTGACATACATCGTGAATTCCCGGTATGCGTACACCACAACGTTCGCAATAAAAGAGATTTAGGGTTTTCCATATAGATTCATGCCAGACATTTGTACCGATAGGAAAAGGAGGAGTACTCCCGTTTGCAGTTTGCAAGACATAGGTGCCCGGTTTCGATAG
>JAKACY010000054.1 GCA_021821025.1 Bacillota bacterium
ATCTTTTGCGCGTACGGTGCAGCAGCTTCCCGGATCAGGTTGCGCACTTGCGTTTCAAAACCAGACGGGCCTGCTGCTTCAGTCAATTGTTTTAATAACATATCAAATCCTCCACAAACGCCTGATCGATGTCTGCGATGAACGATGCCAACAAAATACCCGCATTTTGCACATCATCAAACGATAATGTCTCTACCGCAGTATGCATGTAACGAAGCGGAATCGAAATCAGTCCTGTGGGTACGCCCGCTTGCGTGATTTGAATCGGATCCGCGTCCGTCCAGGTGGCGCCTTGGCTGACTTCGATTTGATACGGTATGCGGTTGGTGATCGCAACTTGTTTCAGGCGCTCAAAGATCTTGGGATGAATATGCGGTCCGAAAGTGATGACTGGACCTTTTCCGATTTGTTGTACCAGATCATCCGCCACGCCCGGTGTTTCGCCGTGGCAAACGTCGATTGCGATCGCGAGATCAGGTTGGAGTCGAAAAGCGGCCGTCTGTGCGCCGATCGATCCGATTTCCTCCTGCACGGTCCCTACTGCGTAGACATCTGAGATCGCGCGCAGCTTATGTAGTTGCTCCAAACAGATCGCCACGGCGGCCACACTCGCGCGATTATCCATAGCTTTACCGCTGATACGCCCACCGAGCAGTTCCACAGGGTGGCGATCGATCGTCATGCGGTCCCCCACTACAATCAGTTCTCGCACGCGCTGTTCGGGCAACCCTACGTCCACGAAAAGCTCTGTCAAAGGAACCGTCTGCTTTCGTTCTTCTGCAGACGATAAGTGCGGAGGTTTGGAACCGATCACCCCTTTAATCCGTCGCTTTCCATGAACGATAACCTCTTGCCCTAGCAGCGTTCGCGGATCGAATCCCCCGATCTGCGCCACACGCAAAAAGCCGCCTTGATCGATTTTCATCACGATCAGCGAGATCTCATCCATATGGGCCGCCAGCATGATGCGGGGATGCAGTTGTGCCCCCAAACCTTGTTTAAATAACACCGCATTCCCGACAGCATCGATCTCTATGCTGTCGACAAAAGGGCTTAACTCCTCTTCGAGCACCTCCGCGATCAGACGTTCATCGCCTGCACCGCCTGGTGTATCGGATAGCCGCATCAAGAGGTGCTTTCCGTTAAATGAAGTTTCCATCGGCATCACTCGTTTCCTGGGATTTGGCCATTTAGTAATTGGGCTTCCAAGTCTAATAGGTCGTCTGGAAGCGGTGATTGAATCAACAAGTTTTCATGAGTGATCGGGTGCGAAAACCTCAATTCTGCAGCATGCAGTGCCTGCCGCCCTTGCGTGGACCAAGCCTGTCCTGTCGCGCTGTAGAGCGTATCGCCAATCAGCGGATAACCTGCATGTGCGAGGTGCACACGGATTTGATGCGTCCGTCCAGTCAGAAGCGATACCCACACTTTTGAAGCACCTGCCGTAGCGTACGTTTTCTTGACCCAAACAAGCGTCTTGGCCTCTTTTCCAGCAGGTCCGACAACGCGTTTGATCTGGCCTTTGATGGTGTCGATCGGTTCATCGATGATAAGCGCATCTTGTAGCACGAGCCCATGAACGAACGCGATGTAGTTTCTGTTCACTTCACGCAACTTTAAACTTCGAACGAGCCTTTCATGTGCCAGCTTATGCTTCGCGACGAGCAACAATCCAGACGTTTGTCGGTCCAGTCGGTGAACAAGTCGAATCACATAAGCTTCTTGGCGGTTCACCATGTGATTGGCAATCGCTGCGGTTAGTGTACCACTTTCATACTTTGACGTCGCGTGCGCCACCATGCCAGCCGGTTTATCCACGACTAAGATATGCTCATCTTCAAACCTCACCATCAACGGCAGATTTTGCGGGACAGTACTTGATTTCATCTCAACTGGCGCATCGATCGTGAGTACGTCTCCGGCTTTCACGCGGTTAGACAAATACACCGGCTGTCCGTTAATCCTTATGAGCCTTTGTTCGACGAGCAGTCGTCTCAGTTTGCGTCCGATATGAAGCGGTGTAAGCAGGCTTTTTACCATGTCTCCGGCTTCGTGCTCTGTGATGCTCTTTTCAAAATAACGCATGTGCCCTCCTTTCCTGCATTTTTAGCAATTTGGCATCGCACGGAAAATCGCGTGTATACTTGTACAAAGGACATTGAGACACAGGTTTCACACGTAAAACTGAGAAAGGGAGATCGCATGCCGCGCATTCGTAGAAGACGCACGATGAATTCCCGTCAAGAGCCAAAGCGTGTCGGCAAAGCAACATTCGCATTCACATCGGGCATTCTCATTGGTGTACTAGCCACGATGGTCGTGCTCTTTTTTGCCGCGGTTGGTGCACTGAACTACATGAAAGATCAGGCGGCAAACAGCGCCACGTTTGCTATGCTCCCCGATAAGGCCAGTGGCGAGAACCGCGTCGAGTTGTATTTTCCACTAGAGCGCTTTTTATCCTGGCGCTCCACACATCAAATCCTGCTGGGCATGACCGGTGATAGAGTGCATGCGCAGATCGTCTCACAGATCATCCCACAACTTCATTTTAATGTATCGATCGATATTTTTGGTACGCCAGGCGTATCAAACGGGTACTTTTCACTGACGAATCTCGCTGGCTATGTGGATCACATCCCTGTTCCACGCACTTTACTTCTTGGCGCAATTGCCAGCGATGGGGAAAAATACGGCGTGCATGTCAATTCTGCGCGGGACTCTTTGCTGATCGAGAAAAACTTCGGATCCTACAAGCTAGTCGGTTATGACGACCTATCGAGAGACTTAGTCATATCTCTACCTGTCTCGGCGGTCGAGAAGGCGGCACGAGGACAGGCTTTCATCTAAGTCTTCCCTAGCGCGTTCAGTCTCTGGCGGCGGGTTTCACCATCCGATAGTCGAAGACGGTGTAACCCGCTTTTTGGTACAATGCCACGGCAGCGTCATTGGTTCTGGTCACAAAAACTTGAATATTTTTTATACTTCGTCCAACAAACCAAGATTCGGCCGCTCGAAGTAGCTGCATGCCGGCACCTTTTCGGCGAAAGTCGCTTGCAATGTAGACCTCCCCGATAATTCCCATGCGATCAAATGTCAAAGGATCAAAGGATTCGGTAATGAAAGCATATCCGGCCGGTTGACCACCTGGCGCATCGAGCATCAGCACATTACATTCCCCACGTGTAAGCATGGTGGTGAGTTGGCGAACCCACTGGTTGCCTTCCTGACGCGTTTGCAATTGCCTACGAATCTCTGCCGAATCCACGGTCAGGGAACTGAGGGACAACCACAAGGAATTCTGCAACAACGCGATCTCTTGATGATAATCTCTGACGCGCTGTGCGTCGCGCCTTAAATCAAACGGACGAATGTGAAATGAAATGAGATCTGCCATGGGAACGCTCGGCGGCGAAGTCGTCTTCTTAGGCTTCAGATGGCCCTTGTCTTTTGTTCTATATCGCTTGATCGATGAGCGCGGGGTCTGCATGACGGGTCTCGCTTCCCTTCATCTTCGTGAATGACTTGTTCGGGATTGACGCGCTTTTACTATACGTGCAGACCGCCTGACCACATTCCATCCACCATTACAAATTTTTAGGCATCAGATCTTCGCGAATCAGCTCATGTTTGATCAACAGTTGCGTGAGATACTCGAAGGGTGTCTTCTCTACCCCACCGTACTCGGACTTGGTACGCAAATGCAGCGCGTCTGGGAACTCCTCTCCCAAGATTGCCCGTATCCTTTTTCCCACATGATCGTTGTCCGTAAAGATGACCACTTGTGCATCTCGGATCGAGTCGACTAACTGCGTTACTTTGGTGTGATTTGGAATGCCAAACGTACAAAGAATTTTTACATCAGAGCGAACGAGATCCTGAATACGGCTTTGATCATTTTTGCCCTCGACGATGATTACGATATCCGTGGTGTTCAGTCTAGACAAATGTAGGGTTCCCTCCTGACACGCAGCCATAAAATACAACTAACGATATGTAAAGGAAGAAGCGGATGCAACTCGACATGGATATTCAGTATGCTATAGAAGCCTTTCAGTTTCAAACGCCGACTGTTCGAGTGATCAAACCAGGTGTACTCCAAGTGACGGCGCAAGATGAGCAAGAGTACGCGATAAAATTGATGGGAATGCCAAAACATCGTCTGCGTTTTATCAACCAAGCACTGCACCGCATACGTACTCATGGTTTCTTGAATATTGCATGGCATGAGCGTGGGAATGAAACGCAGTGGTATGTTCCTTTGAAAAAGGCGCACGAAGCATTTCTGGTACAAACCCCATGGATAGTCGGGAGACACCCGTTGGCTGACAGTGCCGAAGATCTCATCGCATGTGCAAGTGCACTCGGTAATTTTCATCGAGCTGGTCAGGGCATGGCAGACGGTATTGACCCTTCCGAGATGCTAGGGGCATGGCAAAAAATCCAAGATTTTGATCTCATGGTACTTCGGACGTGGATCAGTAAATACAAAACGCTCGTGAAAAATAAACAGCTTAGAGAAAGTCTCTTGAACCACGGCCCGCAGTGGTTAGCGCGTGCGGAGCGTGCCAAGCATCAGTTGGAGCGAAGCCACTACCATAGGCTCTGTCAGCAGGCACATGAACGGGGAGCGATTTGCCACGGTGATAGCGGTGCAAAGAACTTTGTGCTGACAGAGCAGGGTACCTTTTTGATCGATTTTGAGACCCTTCGCGTGGATCTGCAAGTATTTGACGTGTTTCGCATGATCAGGCTGGCTGGTAAAGATAATGGTTGGGACTTTGACTTAGCAAAAGTCGCGCTGGATGCGTACCAAGGCGAGCAACCTATGTCAGATGACGAACGGCGTGCATTGTCATCGCTGCTCGAATTCCCTTACAAAGCAGCCAGAATTTTGAAAAGAACAGGACGCACAGAACAGTCCCAGGCGATTGCGGCAGAACTGCTAGAGCATAGTGCAAAATCAGAAGAGGCGCTATCAATATTTATCTCGCAACTGTTGACTCTGCCCTAGCGAACTATTTCATTCTGCCAAGTGCGACTTCGGGCCCATCACAAACGAGATCGGTGAGCGTCCGAATTGATGCATGATATCACGAAACAAGATTCGGCTAGCGAGAGCATGTCCTCTTGAATTCGGGTGCCATCCATCGGCCATATAAGGCACGTATGTTTGGCCATGTTCTGCTAAGTAGCGCTTCATTTGATCAAACACGTTAAATACGTATACGTTTGGGTCCCGAAAACTGTATGCCACTTGCCTCTCGGTATTAATGTAGATGGGCTGCAAGTCTTGATACTGCGTATAGGATGCTTTAGAGATGGGAGTTGTCACAAGAAACACGACGGCGTGACGCTGCAGTGCCAGCGAAATCTGCTGCCGAATCATCTCAGAAAATGCGGGAAGTGGCGTATGTTCATATAAATCATCCAGAATACCCCATGCGAGCACAACGATCTGCGGGTGTGCCTCCATCAACCACTGCGGGTAGAAGGGATTCAAACGCGCCGCTCCTTGACCAGGTACCGCTTGACTGATCAAGTGGTAGTGAACGCCAGTGGTCATCGACAGTTTATCAAATGTGCGTTTTAAATAACCGCCCTTTTGATCCTTCCATCCCGCCGCCACACTGGACCCGATGATGAGCACGCGCGGATTCTTAGGCATGGCGAAGTCAGATGCATCCGGTGCACGTCGTGCCGCCGCCTGTGCGAGTGAACTGGTGTCCAAGAATCCGAGCAATAGCAAACTGATACAAAGTGAGACGATGCGTTTCAATCTTGAAACCCCTTTTTCCATATTGTAAATATTATGCAACCTTAGTGTTTTTGAATCTGCCGAAAATATGCATCGATCACCTGTTGCGCCATCGGCGCGGCAGCTCGAAAGCCTTCCCCAGTGACATTGGGAATCACTGCGGCAATCGCGATCTGCGGATGATTGTACGGCGCATAGCCCACGAAAACGGAGTTGTTTCGCCCTGGTATACCACTTTCTGCCGTGCCAGTCTTTCCAGCGACATTGACCGGATCAGTTCCAAAAAAGTAAGTGGCGGTCCCAAGCGTGCCATGCGTGGCCATCTCCAACCCCTGCCGGATGATCTGTAGATACGCTGGCTTGACGGCGACTTTATTTATCACGTGAGGTTTGATCACCTGCAAGACGTGGCCAGAAGGGGACGTGATCTCATGGACCAACTGTGGCTGCAAGCGATACCCACCGTTTGCGATGGCCGCGATATACGTAGCAAGGCCGATCGGAGAATAGGCTTCCTCTTGACCGATAGCCGCAGCTGGCAAGTCATAGAGCGTGGGTGGACTGGCGTACGTGACATAACCCGTCGCTTCACCGGGCAGGTCAATTCCCGTAGGACTTGTTAAACCAAACTGCTTTCCTAGGTTATCGATGGCCCGCAGAGCCGCCACCCGCGGTCCATTTAGCCATGCATCAATGTTAGCCGGTGGATTGTTCAAATTATAGTGACCCATCATCAGTCCAACCTGATAAAAATAGGTATCATCTGATACCTCAAGCGCTTCATCTAGTCCAATCGCACCAAACCCAGCTTGGTTCCAACTGCGCATATAATAGGATCCAATCTGCAATCCGCCTGTGTCGTTCACGATCAAATTAGGGGTCATCGTGTGATTCTGCAAGGCCGTGAGCGCCGTAAGCATCTTTTGCGTCGATCCTGGCATGTAAAGTCCGCTGACTGCGCGGTTCAGACCCGCATTGTTGTTCAAATACGCTTGGTAGTGAGACGATGAGATGCCCCCTATCCACCAACTTGGCTGGTAGGATGGATAACTAGCCATCGCAAGAACTGCGCCGGTATGCACATTCAAAACCACGATGGCTCCCGAATGCACGTTGGTCTCGCCGAGTCCTCGCAAGTAGGCGATGCGGGTGATCAGCGCCTGCTCCGCCACCTTCTCCAGCGTGCTGTTCAGGTTCAAGACGATGTTGTCGCCAGCTTTAGGCGGTTGATAAAGGGTGCCAAACGGTAGCGGTATGCCGGCTGGATCCACCGGAATTCTCTCCACACCATCTTGCCCGGCAAGCGTGGTCTGATACTGCTCTTCGAGCCCGGACAGCCCTACTTGGTCTGTAGGGCTATACCCGTGGGCCTGGTACCACTGCGTGAGATTCGCCGGGATTGAGCCAATATAGCCGACGACATGCGCTGCTACTCCGCCCATGGGATATGCGCGTTCCGGCGTTTCGATGATCGCGATGCCAGGTAGAGACTGTTTGTGCTCTGCCACATATGAAAGTTCCAAAGGCGTGGCATGTCTAACGAGTGTGGTGTAAGCATACCATGACTGCGTTTGTGTCATCTTGTTTAGAAGCGTTGCCTGCGATTGACCTAGCGGACCTGCCAGATGCTTTGCTACCTGAGACAGTGCGAAGCTGTCATTGGGATAGCGGATATAAATAATGCGAAATACGGGTTGATTGCTTGCCAACACGTTGCCTTGGCTGTCTAGAATTTGGCCGCGAGGGGCTGGAATAGAGATGGAATCGAAGTTTTGAGACGATATATCCGCCGTGAATTGATGCGCCATAGCAATTTCTAAGTAGCCTAATCGCAGTAACAAAAGTGCGCTGCCCACTGCAACAAAGGGAAAAATGGTTCTGATGCGCCGACGCGCATGCAGACGCTTGTTTTTTTCTGGTCGTTTCACTAAAAACCTCATCTCCCACGGCAGTCATGAAGATCTAACATGCCGAGATCGTGTCATCATAATCTTCGTCGCAATTTAGTATAGCGAAACAAGATGGAAGTGGCTTGTGAGGTTTCTTAAAACAGCAAGCGATTGACCTTGAGTAAAGTAATGAAACTTATGTCCCCAGCAATCTAGGTGATAGCTAGTTGTCGGATAATTTGTTATTCTCTAAGTATAGAAACGATTGGCGGGGTGATTGGGTGATTCAGTTAGGTATTGTCGGTTGCGGCGGCATCGCGCACGCGCATCTCACAGCAGTCAGGGCGCTTGTTGATCTATGCAAAATCTCAGTGGTATTTGACGAAGATGCCAGCCGTGCGCAGGCATTTGCGCAAGAGATCGGTACGGATGCCAAAACTGCGTCAACAGCCGATGAACTATTCGCGTATGGCATCGATGCGGTCATTATTTGCACACCTAATCATAGTCACGAGGCATACGTCGAGATGGCAGCCCTTTATCGGATTGCTGTTTTGTGTGAAAAACCTCTGGCGCATGATCTGGAGAGCGCAGCACGTATGGTTCACATGGTCGAGAAAGCTGGCATTACGAATATGGTGGGTTTCGTCAATCGCCATCAGCCGGGGATCATTAAGATGCGACGCGCGTTACAGGACGGTGTGATGGGAAATATCGTCTCCTACATGGAAATTTGTTCTGGGGCCAGGTTAGCCAACCCTGAGATCGGCATGGAGTGGCGAATGCGCCGCGAGGTGGCGGGCGGCGGCGCAGTTGCCGATTTTGGATCACACTCGTTCGACATGTCGACATGGCTCCTGGAGCCTTTGTGCGGTCCGCTCACGCATTTGATGGGAAACGTCAGCACATTTATCCCTCGGGCCGGATCGATGCCGACTAATGATGATGCTGCTATGCTATCTGGACGATTTGCTAGTGGCGCCCTGATGTCGGTGCTCGATAGCCGCGTCGGACCCGGCTTCTATCGCGTCGAAATCATAGGTTTAAAAGGATTCATGACGTTTGATGCGCGCACACCGCAAAACCTTGATGTGCACTTATATGATGGCAGCACCTACGAAGGCCCGATAAAAGATTGCACGGAACCGTCATTTGTCGGACAGATGCGCCAGTTTTTAAGCGCCGTCTCTGAACAAAGGCCCGCAGACCCGAGCCTTGCGCGCGGTCTATTCGTACAGCGCATGATCGAAAAGGTGCGCGATCTGTAACTAGGCTTTGCCCATACTATAACACCCATTATTGAGGCGCACGCCGCATCTTTTGATTGAAACGCTATGATTTCATGTCGTAGGCAGGGGTCTGATCCCCTGCCCACATCATGAAAACAAATCCCATCACGATACATGCCAAAATGGCCCAATCGATCCAATCTGCGATGACCTGCGGTGCAATCCACAAAAATACAAGCATAATAAACAGCATGAATAATGTATTAAACCACGAAGCTACCTTCATGAATCGGTGTGTATGACGCCGCATTCCGTGACGAGTTGTGTGGTGTAATTTTGTTAAAAATACCACAGCCGTGAGGTTGTCGAGCATAAACTCCAGCGTTAAAAAGAAACCAGCCATAGACAAGATGGCGCTAAAAAACTGTGCAAGGCTTACAGCGAACAATTGTATGGCGGTAACGATTGATACTCCAATTAAAATGACCACCGTGGCATAGGCTGGAGCGCTGTGTCGATTTAAGGACGCAAATCGCCGCGGCATCAATCGATCACGGCCCATCGCATAGAGAGCCCGAACCAGGATAAAGCTAGTCAGCCACAGTGACCCTGCAGTGGAGGCTAAAATCGGCACCAACATCGTAAAGTCAAATGCTCGCGGGACGTATGGCTGTAACTGCCGCGCCCAGGACATCATCGGATCTGTGCTGTTGACCAGTTGATGAGCAGGTGTTTCGATCAAGATTAAGGGTATAAAAACCAAATAGATCACCAGTGCCAAAATCGCGCCAAAAATACCCGCGAGGCCAGGGTCACGCTTCGGACGCCCCGCCTCCTCTGAAGCATAACTGTCGATTTCCCAGCCGTCCAACATCGTAGTTGCGATGATCATCGTAATCAAAACACCTTTGATTGGTACAACACCGTAACTAATCTGAAGGTGGGCGTGTGGCAATGCCCGTAGTCCCACTGCTGCAAACGCGGCCAGGAATATCAGTTCGATAATGAGAAAAAACTTCGTAATTTGCGCAGTTGGCCGCGATCCAAAGTATAATGCGATCCCCGCAAAAACGATCCAAAATACCGAGAATAGAAGTTGTATGTAAGAAAGATGCAGCCAACTTGGGTGAATCAAATCGATCGTATATTGTGCAGCAGGCAACACGATAGGAGGTATGGACGTGAAATAGGCCAAAAGCACTACCCAGGCCTGAAATCTGGAAGCCCTCGTCCCCATTACACGTGCTGACCAGTGATAGGATGCGCCGGCATTCGGAAAGTGCTGGTTGAGCAACCTAAACACTACGGCGCTTATGATAAATGGAAACGCGATCAGGGCTATCGAAACTAAACTATAAATGCCACTATATAAGACCATGACGCCAGCGGTCGCAGATATGCTAAAAGCAGGCCCGACGCTAGAGATCGCCAAACTGGTTAGATCAGTCAAGGAAAGAGTGCGTTGTAACCTTGTTGGTCGATCAAAATGCAAACACAGTCACTCCTAATGTTGGTATCAAAATGGACGGAATCGTAGGCGCATTCACTGAGGCAGAAATAACAGACATCTGATAAACTTACAATCACATTTTTACGCAAAGAGCGAGTGATAGGTTGACCAGTCATATCGCGCCGTGCGCCCGAACTGCGAAGTCAGACCAGAAACTTTAGTCCGGGCGCACAGCAGCACCATAAGTCAATCCTCGATCACGTTCGCTTTTCTACCCATTTTCACGAGCAACACATAACAGGCCACACCGAGCAGATCGCAAAGTAAGATCACCACGCCCATGGGCACTGCATCCTGACCGCCTCCTATGCCAACGAGTGGCGATGCTGCTGCACCTAGCAGCATCTGTGACACGCCGATCATGGCGGCGGCACTTCCCGCGTTGTTCCCTTGTGTTTGCATTGCAAGCGCGGAGCCTGTCGTCCCTACCATCCCCACGCTTGCGACCACAACAAAAAGTGCCGGCAAAATCCCAGTTAGCCCGATACCCAACACGATCATTGAACACAGGACGATGCTACCGAGTCCTGCGAGGGTGAGTCCTAAGACCAAAATATTTTTTTCACCATATCGGCCTGAGAGTCTTGCGCTTAGTTGACTTGCTACGATGATGCCAAGCCCATTTGTCGCAAAAATCATACTAAATATCTGAGGTGTTGCATGATAAATGTCTTGAACCACAAACGGGGAGCCGAAGATATAGGCGAACATCGCTGCGTAAACAAAACCCTGCGACCAGGCATAACCGAGAAACGTCCGATCCCGTAACAATCGTGGTATATGACTGAGCGTTTGTTTTAGACCGCCTTTTACTCGTCGTGATCTAGGTAGACTTTCTGGCAACCCAAATACCACTGCAGTTAGCATAAGAAGCCCAGCAATGAACAGTACGGCAAAAACCCCATGCCATGATGTAAATCTCAAAATCTGCCCGCCGATGACAGGGGCGAGAATGGGCGCAGCGCCATTGATCAACATCAAAAGCGCGAAGAACTTTGTCAGATCATGACCAGCATAGTGGTCGCGCACGATGGCGCGTGCGATGACGATGCCTGCCGCACCAGACATCCCTTGGAACAATCGTAAAATGATGAGTATATCGATTGATGATGTCAAGGCACACAGCATGGATGCTCCTGAGTAAAGCGCGAGCCCTATAATCAGCGGTCTTCGTCTGCCCACGGCGTCACTGATCGGTCCCGCGAAAAGTTGCCCGATGGCTAGGCCCAATAAACAAAAAGTAATACTAAGTTGCGCGAGGGATGCGCTGACGTGAAGCTCGTGGGAAAGCTGCGGTAACGATGGAAGGTACATATCGATGGACAGCGGCGCCAGCGCCGTGAGCGATCCGAGTATGATGGCACGGCGCAGGCGCCCACTGTCAGTGGGCGTTTTCTGCGAATCTTGCTCCATGATCGTATGAATCAAGTCTCCTTACGATGCATTCCTACCCTAGGATGACATCTTTTCGAGGTATCTCAGACTCATCGCTAGGCTTTCAAATGGGTCCCTGGTGCAAGTATCTTGTTCTATGACGTAGTACTCTACGCCGCTATCTCGGCAGGCCTGCAGCACCGAATCCCAGTTGATGTTACCCTCGCCTATTTCAGCATACACTTGATTGCGCCCGACGATCGCCATGTCTTTCAAGTGCACGACTTTGATGCGTCTATTTGCCTTTGCGATCCACTCTGTGGGATTGCCGCCTCCAGCTTGTACCCAGTAAGTATCGATTTCCATACTGTATGTATCAGGGCCTGCTCCATCAAGAAGGATCTGCATGCCCGGAACGCCGCCGAACTTTTCGAATTCAAAGTTATGATTGTGATAGACAAGATTCAATCCGGCTGCCGTGAGTCTTCTCCCGATGGCGGAAAACTCCTCGACAAACTTTGCGTATCCATCAGCACTCGACCGATATGCGTCAGGCATGCTCCCGAGCCCCACGTACCTACACTCCCATAGCTTGTGGCTAGAAATGACATCATCCAGGTGATTTTGCAACTGATCAAAGCTGATGTGTGTCGCGCAAATCGAGAGGTCCAGCGCAGAAGTAATGTCATGAAGGGCCGATGGCTCGATAGGTCCCATTCCCGAAACCTGCACGGCATCGTAACCGATCTGTTTGACCTTGCTCAAACTATCTTCAATCGCTTCAGGCGTCTTCAAAAACTCACGAATCGTATAAAGCTGCGCCGCCATCTGACTCTTTTCCATCAAGGTAGCCTCCTCATTGTTTCATTACTCATTTTATTTTAACAGAAAAAGAGATCATGGATACATATAAAAGTACTAGACGACGATGACTCCCCCATCCGCAGTGATCGACGCCTGACCGACTTGTCCTTTACACGATAACTTCGACTGTGCGAGGCAACTCGGCGATTTGGTCTGCATATTTCAGTCCTGAGCCCGTGTTCATGACAAGAACGGTTTCGTCCTCTTTAATCCATCCCATCTGGCGTAGCTTTCTGACGCCTGCTATGCCAGCAGCACCCTCTGGGCTAGCATGGAGGCCGTCTCGTTGTACCACCATTTTTCGTTCGAGGTGAATTTCCTCATCGTTGACACTGATGGCTATTCCATTGGTAATCCTTAGTACATCCAGAATTAGATAGTCTCCCAAGGCTTTGGGCACGCGCATGCCAAATGCGATGGTGTGTGGGTCTTTCCATTCCTCTGAGTGCGTGGCCCCAGTCTCGTAGGCTCTAACTAAGGGTGCGCATCCTGCCGCTTGCACCACAACAAACCGGGGCATCCGTGGACCAATCCACCCTAGTTCTTGTAATTCTTTGAGCGCCTTGTAGATCCCGATGACACCCGCACCTCCGCCCGTCGGATAAACGATCACATCAGGGACGGACCAACCCAGCTGTTCCGCGATTTCAAATCCCATGGTCTTCTTACCTTCGAGCCGATATGGTTCTTTGAGCGTAGAGACGTCGTACCAAGGATCAGATTCAACC
>JAKACY010000261.1 GCA_021821025.1 Bacillota bacterium
CTGGCGTCATCGGCGTCAGAAAGTATCAGAGGAAATTTCACCCTGCAGGTCTGGTGCGTACCAAGCCTTTGATCGATGAACTGGACCGGATAGCCAAGAGATACGATGTGTTCCCGTCTCAGGTTGCGCTTAATTGGCTCGTTAATTTTCACGGCGAGATGGTATTTGCCATTCCTGGCGCGTCGAAGGTGAAACAGGCACAGGAAAATGTGCTAGCGCTGTCATTTACACTCGATGAGGATGAGCTCGCGAGTATCGATATGATTTCTAGGCAAGTGGTCAAATAATGATTGTTTATCTGATTCACGCACTCGTATCGATTTTTGCCGTCTTAAATCCGCTTGGCATTATGCCGTCATTCTTGGCGATGACCGCAGGCCATACGCATGATGAGCAGCGGATGATCGCTCGGCACGCGGTGATCGCATCGTTTTTTATATTGGTTACCTTTTTGTTGATTGGCAACGTGATTTTGAACCTATTTAGCATCACGATCCACGCGTTTCGCGTTGCGGGCGGCATCCTCCTGTTTGGCATCGCGTATGACCTTTTGCACGCCAAATTATCACCGATTCAGTCCTCTGTGGAAGATAAGGTTTCGAATCAGGACATCGCATTGACGCCGCTTGCCATGCCCATCATCGCAGGGCCGGGCACGATCACAACCGTGATGGCCTTGTCGGCAGGTTCTGGAAGCGCTGGAGCTGTCCTTTTGGATCGATGGGCAGCTATGTTGGATGTATTTGTCGCATTTTCAATCGTTTTGGCTGTCACGTATGCGATTTTCTATTACGCACCACAGATCAATCGTCGGCTATCGCAGACGCAGCTCAACGTGATCACGCGCTTGATGGGTTTTTTGCTCTCGATCATCGCGATTCAAATGGCGGCTGAAGGGCTCGCCGGGCTCTTTCCTGTTCTGGTCGGGCGCTGATATGCTTTGATCGAGTCGATTGCATGTATAAGGTTGGCCGAGTGTGAAACCATAAGTCTGATCGGGACTACATAATGATTGGGGAAAACCATTTGACCAATGTAAAACTCGCAGTCATATACTACAGTTCGACAGGCACCAACTATAACATGGCGCAAGCCGCGGCGGATGCGGCGAAGCAGGCGGGAGCAGAAGTAAAGGTTTTAAAGGTGCCTGAGCTCGCGTCAGAAGCTGCGATCGCGTCGAATCCCGCTTGGAAAGTGCATTATGATGCGACGCGCGATGTACCGACCGCCAGTCCTGCAGATGTTGAGTGGGCAGATGCAATTATCTTTAGCGTCCCAACAAGGTTCGGCAATGTGCCATCGCAAATGAAGCAGTTTCTCGACACGTTAGGCGAACTTTGGGCCCAAGGCAAGACTGTGAACAAAGTGGTCAGCGCCATGACCAGCGCGCAAAATGCGCACGGTGGTCAAGAGGCGACGATCTTATCGCTTTACACTACGATGTATCACTGGGGCACGATCGTGGTCGCGCCGGGTTACACGGATCAATCTTTGTTCGCGGCTGGAGGGAACCCATACGGTACGAGTGTCACGGCGCTCGAAAACGGCAGTGTGTCGCCAGAGTCTGTCGCAGCCATCGCACATCAAGCAAAACGCGTCGTGACTGTGTCGCAGTGGATCAAAAAGGGGCAAGCGTAGTTGGGATAGGCGAATAAATAGCCGCTCGGGTATAACAACCGAACGGTTTTTTTTGTACGTTTTCGACTAAAACGTCTGTTCAGATGAAGAGGATGAGCAACATTGTGCCATAGGTTGATCTGTTCGGTGGGCCAAGTTGGCAAGGGATCGTCAGTTGGCCCGCCTCTATGTTATCTCTCGTGGCTGTCGGGTAGGGCTATGGGTGTTGCAGATCGGTGCGATCGGACCATGGGAATAATCCAGAATAGACTGAGGACAGCGATCACGTAGACGGTATACGTGGCAACTTGTAACGCGCTTGGATTGTCGGCGTAACCAAAAAAGGAGTGCATGATATCGCCAAAAGTGGTATCTTCGCGAAGAAGCGAAGATGTATCCCAGAGTGGGTGTTGCCCTGGAATCCAGCCCAATTTACCGAAAGCCTCGATCCCGTCGGATAAAAGCCCGGCGGCAAACAGCATCAATAAAATCCCCATCACATCGAAGAAATGTCGTAAATTTATCTTTTTGCCTACCACATAGATGGCGTAGCTAAGCAATAGTCCGACAACGATACCGATGATGGCACCGATTGAAAGTAGCAAAGGACTGTTGTGAAATGCGATTGCGATCATGAAAACAGCCGTTTCTAAACCTTCGCGGCCGACTGTAATAAATGAAATCAGCGCGATTGAGAAGGTGGAACCAGCGCTGACAGCGGCTCCCATCTTGGCTTGAAGTTCTTTTCTTATGTTGCGCGCTTGCCGCTTCATCCAAATCGTCATATAAGTCAGCACGCCGCATGCGAGAAAGTATGTGGCGCCTTCGATCGCGTTTTGCAGATTCGTCCCATCATAGCTGCGTAGAGTTGAGAATATTGCGGCGCCGCCTAACACGGACACGGCAATAGCGGCCCAAATCCCCATCCAGACATCCTTAAACCGATCCCGCCTGCCAATTTGTTTGAGATAAGCGAGCATGATGGAACAGATCATGGAAGCTTCTAAT
>JAKACY010000055.1 GCA_021821025.1 Bacillota bacterium
CTTCTAGAGGGTTCTGGTGGACTGGTGCACGATGATCCAAATTGACTGCCTCCTTGCGGGGATATGGTATAATCATGTGGTTGACATTAGGTGCTCGACATTATCATGCGACTGCATGGTTTCATTTATGTAGAGAAAAGTGAGGGATATACTATGGGGTCCTATAAGGATCCGTTTGGCGTTCGTCAGCAATTGACAACCGCCGACGGGAGGACAGTTCATTATTATTCGTTGGGAAAATTAGCTGATTCTGGGGTCGGTCATGTTTCGCGTCTGCCATTTTCTATCAAGATTTTACTTGAAAGTGTTCTCAGAAAATTAGACGGTTATGTCATCACAGAGGATCACGTGCGGCAGATCGCCAGTTGGGACGCGAAAAATCCCGATCAAAGCAACGAAGTGCCGTTCATGCCAGCGCGTATTTTGTTACAAGACTTTACCGGTGTTCCAGTCGTCGTGGATCTGGCAGCGTTGCGCCAAGCAGTTAATCGCCTAGGTGGAGATCCGGAGAAGATTAACCCGCTCGTACCAGTTGATCTCGTGATCGACCACTCGGTGCAAGTCGATAACTTCGGCAGCGCAGAAGCGGAGAACCTCAACACCGATCTGGAGTTTGTACGCAACGAAGAACGCTACAAGTTTTTACATTGGGCCACCAAGGCGTTTAACAACTTCCGCGTTGTGCCTCCATCAACCGGTATCGTGCACCAGGTGAACCTCGAGTATCTGGCGTCTGTCGTTCAGTTGCAAGAAACGCAAGATGGCCTCGTGGCGTTCCCTGATTCCCTTGTTGGTACGGACTCTCATACCACGATGATCAACGGCCTTGGTGTACTTGGTTGGGGTGTTGGCGGCATTGAGGCAGAAGCGGGCATGTTGGGACAACCCCTGTATTTTGTAACCCCGCAAGTTGTCGGCTTTAAGCTGACTGGCAGACTGCGTGAAGGTGCGACGGCCACTGATTTGGCCTTAACCGTGACGAATATTTTGCGCAAAAAAGGTGTCGTCGGCAAATTCGTTGAATTTTTTGGTGCAGGCCTTAGCAGCATGACGCTGGCGGACCGCGCCACGATCGCCAACATGGCGCCTGAGTATGGGGCGACCATGGGCTTTTTCCCGGTTGACAGAGAAACGCTCAATTACCTACGCGCGACCGCACGCAGCGAGGAACTCGTCTCGTTGGTCGAAGCGTACACGAAGGCACAAGGGCTGTTTAGGACGGACGAAACGCCAGATCCGGAATTCTCTGATCTGGTGGAACTTGATCTATCCACCGTTACACCGTCACTGGCAGGTCCGAAACGCCCGCAAGATCGCGTAGAACTCGCGGAGATGAAACAGCAGTTTAAAGCCATCGCGCATAAAGCGGTCAGAGAAGGCGGCTTTGGCTTGTCGGACGAGCAGTCAGAGAAGTCTGTGACTGTCAAGCAAGCAAACGGTGATGCGTCTGAGATGAAGGCCGGTTCTCTCGCCATCGCTGCGATCACGAGTTGCACCAACACCTCGAACCCTTCCGTCATGTTGGCCGCAGGTCTCTTGGCGAAGAAGGCTGTCGAGCGCGGATTAAAGCGCGCACCGCATGTCAAGACGAGCTTGGGCCCGGGATCACGCGTCGTAACGCAGTATTTGGAGGAGGCAGGTCTGGCGCCCTACCTCGATCAACTTGGCTTCCAAGTAGTCGGTTATGGCTGTACCACATGTATCGGTAACAGCGGGCCGCTGATCCCTGAAGTTGAAACTGCCATTCGTGAAAACGAACTGACAGTCAGCGCGGTACTTAGCGGTAACCGTAACTTTGAAGGCCGTATCCATCCGCTAGTAAAAGCGAACTATTTAGCGTCACCGCCGCTTGTCGTGGCATATGCGCTCGCGGGCACGGTTGACATCGATATGTATAACGAGCCGATCGGCACAGGGAAAGATGGGCAGCCTGTATTCCTAAAAGACATCTGGCCGACAACGCAAGAAGTCGAAACAGCGATTGCTTCATTCGTCCGCCCAGACATTTTCAAAGCCAAATACGGCAACGTCCTCGAAGGCAATGAGAGATGGAATGCGCTGCCGACGCCTGAAGGTGAATTGTTTGACTGGGATAAAGAGTCGACCTATATCCAAGAACCGCCATTTTTTGATGGTATCGAGCATGCCGATCTATCGATTCACCCGATCACGGGTGCGCGAGTCCTCGCTTTGCTTGGAGACTCTGTGACGACAGACCACATCTCACCTGCGGGCGCGATCAGTGCAAAAGGGCCTGCCGGCTTGTTCCTTTTAGATCATGATGTAGACGTGAAAAATTTCAACTCGTACGGCTCGCGTCGGGGCAATCACGAAGTCATGATGCGCGGCACATTTGCGAATGTGCGCATCAGAAACGAGATGGCGCCTGGTACGGAGGGTGGCGTGACCACTTATATCCCAACAGGTGAAGTGATGTCGATCTACGATGCGGCGATGAAATACGTCGAAGCAGGACTTTCGACTGTCGTCATCGCAGGTAAAGAGTATGGGACCGGAAGCTCCCGCGACTGGGCAGCGAAAGGCACGTACCTGCTTGGCGCCAAAGCAGTTATCGCAGAGAGTTTTGAACGCATCCACCGCAGCAACTTAGTGGGGATGGGCGTTTTGCCGATCGAGCTAGAAAAAGATTCGAGCTGGCGAACGCTCGGCATCACCGGCCAGGAAACGTTCGATATCGAAGGTCTGGGCGACCAGATGTCACCGCGTCAGCAAGTCAAGATTCGCGCAACAAAGCCCGACGGCCAAAGCTTCAGCTTCAGCGCAACAGTCCGGCTCGATAGCCCGATTGAGATCGACTACTATCGAAACGGCGGGATTCTGCAGATGGTGCTGAGGAATCTGATGAAGGCGTAGATCGCAGATCTCACATCAGCCACAAAAAGAGGCCAGGTGGTTTAATCCACTTGGCCTCTTTGTCTTTAAAATGTGAGTCGCCTGTTTGCCAGTATCACATATGGTCGGCGGCGCCTTCATGTACTACTTTGATTGCAAAGACAAGTCCTTGATCGTATCGAGGGTGGTGGGCGTACCGTTTCCTGGTAGGAAGGTGATCGTCACACGATCGCCTGGCTTGATAAATGGCACCACATTCGGGTTAACGCTTAAAGACGCTCGGTAGGCGACTCCATGAATCAGAAACAGCCAGTATTCTTTTACCGCGGCGCCGCTCGCTCCACTTGACTCAAGAAGAGTTGCCACCCGTTCGATCGTGCCTGTGACCGTTTTTTCAGACGTAGGGGCAGGCCCGCTGATCCCGGCCCCAGCTAAGTAGGATTGCCACTGACCCACCGCATCGCCTAGGCTACTAGCGATGATCGGCTGTGAGACGTTTTTCGGATCGACGACAGCCACTTGCTGAACGATGCCTGACTGATTGACAACAGGTGCGACGTATCCAAGTGCTCCAGAGATGTTATACAATAGCGCTCTCCCTGATGATAGGGTGCTGTTTAACGTTGCGCCGTCAATGCGCTGAGAAATCGCTAAGTCGTTTTGAATCCCAGTAAACGGCGTATAGGTGACGGCATTCGTTTCTGCGTTTATCAGCATGAGGCCTGATAGTGAATTGTCTCCGGCGTTAGGAGAAGTGAGTGGGATTTCCCATCCTAATGCACCGTTGCCCAACAACACATTATAAGGCGTCTGATGAACAGGTTGGGTCGCCAGTTGGTGTGTGAAAGTCGACGCGATAAAGCCGCCGCGGTCCCACCCGTAACGCTGCGCTTCGTTTTGAGCAAAATTAGGTCCCACCACCTGACTGACCCACGCGGGTTGCTTATTCAGGGCGTAATAGACGGTGCTGCCAGTGGTGGGATCGGTTAATGCGCTGCCGACGATCACTCTCGTCACGAGTCCGGCAAGTCCCGGAGCCGGCGAGTATAACGACGTCACCCAATAGCCATGACCAGTAGGATCCAGCTCCCAGTCCGACGTTCCGATGATGAGCGTAGGAAAGTGCTGATAGAGTACTCTACTAAGGTTGTAAGAGAACCCTGCTTGAGGAAGAATCTGATAAGATTGATTCAAGACCATCACGGGTTTAGCCGACGGGTTGCTGGCAGATGTCCAGACATAGCCGGGCGAAACGTGGCGCGTCAACCAGATGAGGCCGTTGTTATAATCAAGAGGAGCCGTCCATACGAGCTGCCCCTGATAACGCACGAGGGATAACCCACTCATGGACACGTGAAATTGCGGACCGAGTGACCCAATGGCGTTGGATAAGACGATGGCTGCGTTATCTCTCTCCACGATTGGCACATCGCTAAGTTGTATCGCAGGCAGAGTGGTCGTAGGCGTGGCTTTAACTAGCGCCACCTGTTCGCCATACGTCGTAGCAGCAGCGATCCCTGTAGCTGCGCCTGATACGATAGACGTGGCGATGAGCGCAATCCCGGTTCCGATGATCAGCACGGCGATGGGCCCTAGGCGGTTTAACGACTTGCGCAGCGTCTCAAGCGTGCCTGCCACACCGCCCACCTCAGACAGTGGATGCGGCCCTCGCGGACGACGCCTTAAGCTCGGATAGATCGAGAGTACGATGAAACCCAGGGTGATGATGCCACCGAACCCGAACACAGACAAGGCCAAGAGCACCACGATCGCGATGACGATGTACATCAGTGTTCGATTGCGAGTAAAATTTGAAAATGAGGCAAATGAGCGTTCCATTAGGATCCGAATGCCCCGAATGATCACGGCTAAAAGGACCATGTATAATACAAATGGCCATGTGATAGCCGGAAAGTAGCCTGTGAAGTATTCAAGTATGCCAAGCACCACGACAATGCCTAACATATACAAAAAGGCGCGGGTGGGCAGCCGGCGCGGACCCCAGCCGACGATCATGGCTAACATAAGAAAGATTGGTGCCAACAGGTACACGTACATGATCGGTATCGCTCCTCGTAAGCGCAATTCATCATATTTTTACCAGTGTACCAAACCCGCATGCGGGATGCCAATTCTATACTTTGCGGGTGAGACGTGAATTGCTATGATGATAGGTGGGAAGTTTTCGATGACGGATGATTTGTTGCAGCAGGCTTTAATTGAGATAGAAGATGTAACGGTTAAAAGGCAGCAGCAAGCTCTACTAGATGGCGTGGATTGGCGGACCGAAAAAGGGCAACACTGGGCGCTTCTCGGGGCAAATGGATCCGGGAAAACGACCTTATTGCAGACGATTTTAGGATATTTATGGCCGACCACGGGCACGGTTCACGCGCTCGGGCATAGACTCGGCGCCTACGATGTGCGTGAACTTCGAAAGAAGATTGGCTTTGTGAGTTCCAATATGGATGCTCGCATGGAGCAAGGGGATAGCGCACGAGCTATTGTGGCCACAGGACGGCTTGCCACATATGGTTTGTACGATAAACCTGATGAGGCTGACATGGAGCGCGCTGCGGCGCTTTTAGATGATCTCGCGGCGTCGCATGTCGCAGACCAGCCGTATCACACGCTGTCGCAAGGTGAAAAGCAAAAGGTCTTAATCGCTCGTGCGCTCATGGCAGACCCGGAGCTTTTGATCCTCGACGAACCCTGCAATGGACTTGACTTTCCGTCGCGCGAAAGGTTGCAGCAGGCCATCGAAACGATCGGGCGCCAGGCGTCAGGCCCTCAACTCATCTATGTGACGCATTATCCCGATGAGATCGTGCCGACGATTTCACACGTCATGGTACTTGCAAAAGGAAGTGTGGTGGCCTCGGGCGAAAAGCGTGATGTGCTTTCGGACGATGTCTTATCTCGCGCATTTTCCGTGCCTGTTCACGTCATGTGGCACGATGACTATCCGATCGTGAGAGTGCGCCGATAAAAAGAGGAAGATTATACGGCTGCGCCGATAATCAGGGTTAAGGGAGAGGTTGCCGTGAAACTCATCGTCGGGCGCGCCGGCGCGGGTAAATCGCACTTTATCATAGAAGAGATTGTCAAAGAATTACAGGCGGATCCGATGGGTCCGCCGCTGTATTTGATCGTGCCAGATCAGGCGGCTTTTTACATGGAATCGTGGCTCACGAGAAAGGCCCCAAATAGCGCATTGGTGCGAGCGCAAGTCCTCAGTTTTAGACGCTTAGCTTGGCGGACCAGGGCTGACATCCTGGGACAAGCTGTACCTCCCATTCGTCAGGCCGGGAAATTTTCACTCATCGTATCTATTTACGATCGCATTTTGGAGAAATTACAACTGTTTGGTCGAAAGCATCCGGCGACGGGATACATGGAGCGTCTTGTAAAGCTGATCGAAGAGTGCCAGATCAGTGGAGTGAGCCCAGATGACTTGAAAAAAGCTTCATTGAGCGCGAAAACGGACGTTTTAAGGAAAAAGGCCGCTGATCTTGCTTTGTTGCTAGAGTCGTATCAGGATGAGATTGCGGGGCGGTTCATCGATCCGTATGATCTACTACCGTTTCTCGCAGCGCATGCCACAACGCATCGGGCCATGCGCGATGCCAAGGTGTGGATTGATGGGTTTTTGGGATTCACGGGGCAGGAATTGATGGTGATTGAGGGCTTCATGAACGCTGCGTCAGATCTCACGATCAGCATCGGCGCGCCGAAAGACATCCTGTTTCAGGGCGTGAACGGATCGTTATCACTGTCTACTCCATTTGCGCAAGCGCAGGATACTTACGTCGAACTCATGAAAATCTGTGAGAAACAGTTTGTGAAGCACTCGATGATCGACCTCGATGAAGGTCAACCCAAGCGATTTTTGTTTGCGCCTAAACTCGCAGCGATCGAGCGCAGTCTGTACGCGATCGTTTTGGCACCAGAAAATGTGGACTCTACGGATCAGGTGACGATCTTGTCGGCATCTAGTCCACGAGCTGAAGTCGCAGGTATCATCAGTCAGATGCTGACGTTAAAACGCGAACAAAGACTCAAGTGGTCTGATTTCGCGATCGTGACCGCCGATCTTGGGACATATGAGCCCTTGATACAAGAAGAATTTACAAAATGCAAGATTCCCTACTTTATGGATGAACGTAAGAGCGTAAAAAATCATCCCCTGGCTCGCATTGTGCTCGGCCTGGTGGAACTTGTTGCCACGGATTTTTCCGGTGGTCCGTTATGGTCCATGCTTAAAACTGATCTGTTACCAGTCTCCCGGACTATCGTTGACCAGCTTGAAAATTTCGCTATATCGCACGGAATTGATGACTTCGGTATGTGGCGAGCAGTATGGTCAGATCAGGGATCGGTACATGTACCATCTCATTTGCAACCGGCGTTACTGGTTGTGCGACAGCTGATGGAAGGACCGTATGCTAGCCTTCGAAAAGAAAATGTACCGATCGATGATGCGATGTCAGTGTTATGGCAGTCATTAGAGGATGCGCGTGTGATGGCCAATTTGTCGCGCATGATCGACGACGCACGACGTGATGGGAAACTCGATGCCGCAGATCAGCATGAATTAGCCTTGGATGCGACGATACAGTTATTTGACGAAATCGTCAGCGCATTTCACGGTACGATCATGCCGATGAGTAAACTTGCCCGCCTGTTGTCTTACGCATATGACACGATGAAGCAAGGCGCGATCCCGGCTACCTTAGATCAAGTGATCGTCACAGAGACAGAACGCGTGCGGGCGTTTGAAGCTGAGGCCGTGTTTGTGTTGGGCTGCGTCGAAGGGGCATTGCCGCGACGGCTTGCCGAAGACGATCTGTTTACAGATGCAGAGCGCGAGGATTTGCGGGGTGCAGGGTGCAATTTGACATCACCGACGGCGCGCCGTCAACTTTTCGAACGGTACCGTGTGTACATGGCTATGACGCGCGCACGCAAATTTCTGACGCTGTCCCATGCCAGCGGAGACGAAGACGGACGTGCGCTGACTCCATCTTCGGTCGTCGGGCAAGTTCGTCAGGTGCTGTCAGGCGTCGTGCGTGAATTTCGATCGGACGATGAGTTAACTGGGGACGACGAATTAGATGCAGCCAAAATCGTGTCGGTGGACCATGCGGCGATACTGCTGGCGACAAGTCTACGAAAAAGCCGTGTCACGGGTAACCTTAGTCCACTGTGGACGGCGGTGTTTGAATTCTTCTCACAAGGAGAATGGAACCGCTTGGCAGGGCTGCGAGCGCTAACCGGACTGAGTCATCAAGCGCAAAGTGAACAACTGCCTACAAGTTTGGCTTTGCAACTGTATGGCGACGCGCAACTCATGAGTGTATCGAGACTAGAGCAGTTTGCTGCTTGTTCGTTTGCGCATTTTGCCCTCTATGGGTTGCGTCTTCGGCCGCGTGAGCGCCTGGTGGTCGATGATCGAGCACGCGGAGAATTTTTGCATAGCGTGATGCACGATCTGGTGCATGTGATGGCGAAAGATGGCATTTCTTGGGGCGAACTGAGCGATCGTGATGCTCTTGCGATTCTAGACAGCGTGTTGGAGCAAAAATTTCCGCAGTTTCAAGATGGCATCTTCACGAAGTCTGCGCGTCTCCGACATCAAGCAAGGCAGGTGGAGGCGAATCTGCGCCGCGCCGTACTCGTGCTCACCGAGCATGCGCGGCGCAGTAAATTCGAGCCTGTCGCCACGGAGATTGCTTTTGGCTATGATGACAGCTTGCCTGCCCAACAGATTTCTTTGGATCAAGGCCGTAGCATCCTGCTGCGCGGGAGAATCGATCGCGTAGACCGAGCAGTAGACGAAGATGGCAAGTGGTACCGCATCATCGATTACAAAAGCAGTCAAAAGGAACTCACGCTAGATAAAACGTATCACGGTCTCAGCTTCCAGTTGCCGCTTTATGCGATGATCGTCGAGAGGTATGCGGCAGAGATCCTCGGGGAACATCACGACTTTGCCGGAAGCTTTTATTTTCCAATCACAGATCCTGTGTCAACAGTATTAAACCCGACAGCAGAGAAGCTCATCCAGAAGTCCTTGCGCGAAAAGCTGCGCATGAAAGGGATTATTTATGAGGACGCGCGCGTAGTTGAGTTACTCGATGCACGACATAATCAAGATGGAGAACTATTCGGTAAAATCTTAAAAAAAGATGGCACATTTGCAAAGAGCGCCTTGGTTGCTGATGAGAGGCATTGGCGATTGCTTCAACGCCATATTTACACGACGATTCGCGATTACGGCAACCGCATCTATGCGGGGGATAGCCAGGTAAAACCCTATAAAAAAGGGAAAGAGTCGGCCTGTGCGTTTTGTCAATTGCAGTCTTTGTGTCAGTTTGAGTCAACATCAGGAACAGGTGTGTTTCGCAACATCTCGCCGTTAAAAAGAGACGACGTATGGGCGCTTCTAGAAAGTGAGGTGGCAACGCATGAGTGAACCGACTTGGTCTTTGCGGCAGAAAGAGGCGATCGATGTTCGTGAAAAGCCTGTGCTGGTGGCTGCCGGGGCAGGCTCTGGAAAGACAAGCGTGTTGGTAGAGCGCGTGATCGAGCGGGTGCTCGGAACTAACCCGATCGATCTTGATCGCATGCTGATCGTGACATTTACGGAAGCCGCGGCGCAGGAGATGCGCGAGCGCATCGGCCGGGCAATCCACGCAGCGGCACAGAGCGATCAAACGAACGAGCGGCTGAACAGGCAGCTGTTTTTATTGGAGCGGGCGAATATCTCTACCATCCACAGTTTTTGCTTGCAGGTCGTTCGCTTATTTTCTGTGATGCTGCCGATCGATCCGGGATTTCGCGTCGCATCGCCGCAGGAGGCGAAGATGCTTCAATCGACTGTGCTCGATGAGGTCTTGGAGGCCAAATTGGCTGCGCAAGATGAGGCCTTTCTCGATTTTATCTTGCGCTACGGAGATTCTCGTGGTGAAAAGCAGATTCGGCAACTGGTGATGACCTTGTATGAGTTTTCAAAGAGTCAACCGGATCCAGAAGAGTGGTTACGGGGGTCGCTCTCAAGGCTCGTTTCAGATGGGCAGGGCTCATTGGCAGAATCATCGATCGCCGATGCGCTGTTTACATCGTTTCATGATGACTTTGTGCAGATGCAAGATGTGATACGACAGGCGACACTGATGTGCGAGACAGAAGGCGGACCTGCAGCCTACTTGGGCGCTTTACATAGCGACAGCGAGCTTCTTGACCGAGCGCAATACGCGGCCCGCAAGAAGGATTTTGCGGGTGTGTCGCAAGCCGTTGCGACCGCTTTTGTGAAGCTGCCGCCAGACCGCTTGGCAGATCCAGCTATGCGTAAACGCGTACAGACTTTGCGCGACCGAGTCAAAAAGGGCGTCACGAGTATTGCCAAAGGTATCTGCGCGAGGACTGAGCCAGACCTACTGACGGAGTTACGGGCGTGCGCTGTTTGGATGGAGCAATTGGTTGACTTGACGATCGCATTTGATCGCTCATTTACAACTTCGAAGCGCGAGAAAGGGGTTGTAGATTTTCACGATCTCGAACATTTGGCGTACCATGCGCTGACCGCGACGGCAGATCATATGATGGACTTTCGGCATCAGTTGGCTGATCGTTTTTTGGAGATCATGGTCGACGAGTATCAGGATACCAGCCCGATCCAGGATGCCATCTTAGCTATGGTGGCTCGCCCTGACCTGCAGAATCTGTTTGTCGTAGGCGATGTGAAGCAGAGCATATACCGCTTTCGCATGGCGGAACCCCGCCTTTTTCTCAACAAATATCACAGTTACAAAGGCGCAAGTGAGGGTGTGCGAATCGACCTTGCCGACAATTTTCGCAGTCGTGAGTCAGTGGTCGAAGCTGTGAACTATGTGTTCGGACAGATTTTCTCGCAACAGCTAGGAGGTATCGCTTACGATCAGGACGCGCGTATGATCGCCGGGGCCAAATATCCTGAAGTGGATGGCGAACAGAAAAATTTAGACGGTCAGGTGGAATTGCATCTGATCGACCTTTCCCCCATTGACCCGGTACAAGGCGCATCTGATGATGTGGCTGAGGCTGAGGATGACGACGCAGGCGCCACAGACGACGCAGACGATCCGCAGGAGGATCTGGCGTCTATCGAGATGGAGGCGCGTGTGATCGGTGAGCGTATTCGGAAGATGATCCAAGATGAAAAGCTCGTTTTCGATGCGAAAGAAAAGGTTTATCGGGTGATTTCATACCGTGATATGGCTGTGCTTTTGCGGTCGAAAAAAGGCAAGATCGAATCGATGATGCGCGTATTAAGAGAGATGGAAATTCCGTGTCAAGGGGAAGCAGACAGTGGTTTTTTTACGGGGCTTGAGATCCGACTGGCACTATCTTTGATGAATGTGCTGGATAATCCTCTTCAAGATGTGCCATTAGCTAGCGTCATGCGATCAGTGATTGGCGGCTTCACGTCGACCGACTTGGCGCGTATGCGCGTCCTTGCAAATGGGTCTCTGTACGTCTGTCTGGTGCAGGCGGCGCGCCATATGAAAATAGGTCATGAAGCGAATGGAGCGGCTGATGAGGCGACAGAGCGTGATGATCGAGCAGAACTCGCTGACGATCTCAGCTTGCGCGCACGCGAATTTCTAGAGCGGATATCAGCCTGGAGAACTCTTGTCAGACAAGTTGCCATCGCGTCAAGCCTTGCGCAGGTGTTTGAGGAAAGTGGACTCATGGCGTTTGCGGCCGGACTTTCTGGTGGCAGCGCACGCATTGCAAATTTAGCAAGAATGGTCAGGCAAGCGAGGGCTTATGACGACCTGATGCAAGGCGACTACCACACCTTTGTGCACTACCTGGAGGAGCATCAGCAGCGCGTTGGCGACACTGGGGCCGCGAGTAGCGTGAGTGAAAATGACGATGTTGTGCGCATCATGACCGTTCATGCTAGTAAAGGGTTGGAGTTTCCAGTCGTATTTTTGGGAAATTTGGGTGCAGACTTTCAGACGAATAAAGGTAAGGGTGCGATCGCGATTCATCGCGAGCTTGGCTTTGGCCCGGATTACGTCGATTTGAGCCGCAAAGAACGCTATAAGACGGCGGCCTCCATCGCCGTTCAAGGCATCGAGAGGGTGGAAAGCCTCGCCGAAGAAGCGCGAATCTTATATGTGGGGTTCACGCGTGCGAGAGAACGGCTGATTCTAGTTGGGTCAGTCAAGAACCTCGTGGATCAGGTGCAAAAGTGGAGTGCGGTTCCCCGCTCGGGCGCCTCCACGCAAGAACTGCCCATTGCGGTATTGCTTTTTGCGCGCAGTTTTCTTGATTGGATCGGACCTGCCGTGTATCGCTACTCAGAACAGGGCTCACCGCTCTTTTCGGTGCGGATGTGGAACTTGGGCGGGCAGTACGACCTGCCTCGCGTACAAAGAGTGGACGATGCCGGCTTTATTTCATGGAACTCGGTTGCGCAGCTTGAATCAGATGCGTTGAGAGAACACTTTGACATGTCGTCCGAGGTGCTGACGCATTGGCGCTCACGCTTACAGGATATCGCTTCATCATGGGAACACGATGAAGTGCGACTGCCTGCGAAAATATCTGTGACAGAGTTGAAAGAAGATCTGTTGAAATCCGCCGAACAAGACTTTGGAGACACGGTTGCGCCGCAAACATGGCGCCCATTTGCGACCGCAGTCAAAAGGCCACAGTTTTTGCGAGATCGTGAAGTGCTTCGACCGACTGAGGTCGGTTCTGCATTTCATACGGTTATGCAGCATATTGAACTCAAGCCCGAACTGATTGATGAAGGCGTGGTTGCTAGCGAGATCGAGAAAATGGTAGATTCAGGCCGTTTGTCAATAGCACAATCGGATGTATTATCAAAGTTAGAGATTGCCGCATTTTTTCGCGGTGATGTCGGGCACAGGCTTGTAGTCCATCCATCGCGCGTACAAAGAGAAGTGCCTTTTACTGTGATGGTGCCGGCATACGAAGTGGCGAAGTTAAGGGGGGCTCTAGATGCGCAGCGATTTGAGGATCACTCTGTGATCCTGCAGGGTACCGTAGATTGTATTGTTTTTGAGACAAACGGTATACTGTTGATAGACTATAAGACTGATAA
>JAKACY010000056.1 GCA_021821025.1 Bacillota bacterium
CACGACAGGGATTCCGCTTGCCTGCGCCTCTAGATTCACTAACCCGAAAGCCTCGGGGCGCTGCGACGGGCAGATCAGTGCATCTGCCGCCCGATATATCTTAGGCAACTCCATCCGATCAACATACCCCAGAAACCTTACGGGCATTCGGTGTGTCAATGAGCGAAGCAAGCGCGCGTAAGGAGTACCAGGCATCGGCTTTGTCCCTGCGATCCAGAGTTCAGCATTCAGTCCACTTTCTACCAACGACTTCAGAGTGGCTGCAGCGATGTGCACACCCTTGCGTTCGATCACACGGCCCACATATAGGATCACATGCTTATTTCCGGAGAAATATTGCCGACGAGTCGTCTCCCGTTGCTCAATATCAGCAGGATTTATGCAAGGATGAAACCGATTTATATCAACACCAGGGTGAATAACACATACGCGATCGCGCGCATATGGATGCTGTCGGATAATTTGTTTTGCGACAAAGTGACTGTTCACCACGATTCGCTGCGCTTGCTGCAAGACCGCGACTGCATCAGCATGCGAGATTTTTGTGGCATCTAGAAATGTCATCGAATGCATGCCTAGAACGAGCGGGGTGGCAGGAAATCTCCCCTTTAGATACGCCAATGCCTTGGGGCGGTTGTCAACTTGTATCACATGCGGGTTTCGCAACGTTAGATTTTCCAAGTCGTGAGCGACTGTGTAAAGATAGCCCTTACCTTTTACATTGTGCAAGTGGCTCTGTGTTTCACGCCTATTGGTTCGTTTTAATACGACTCTCTTTGCGTATAGGCTGGCATCCACACCTTGCGGCAGTGCACGCCATAAATCATAGAGATAAATCTCCACAGAAGTGGATACGGCAGGAGGTAACGGTGCGCTACCAGGTGCGACTAGTGATACCGTGAATCGTCTCGCCATATAGATCCCCCTAACTCATATCGTTGTAGCATATGATGGTAATTCTAAGTTCAACGCAAAGGAGCGACCTCTGTGCGCATCGTTGTCTTAACCAATGAGTACGAACCACATATCCTTGGTGGTCTTGGCATTGTTGCCACACGCTTAACCAACGCGCTGCAAGCTTACGGACACCGACTGACCGTCATCACGAGTCGACGTGCAAAACGTGTGGCCACTACGCGGTTTCAGGACGTGACTCTACTGGAATACCCTCGTGACTCCGAGTACCACTCGAGCAAAGGACAGCGTTACTTTCCCGCGCCTGTTCTGCATGATTTTGAGTCACGAGTCAAACTACCTGACGTCGTGCACATCCACAGCGTGCAGTTTGATGACATCCTCTACGACATGCAAAGAAAATACAGTTGCTACAGTATATACACCTGCCATTCTCTAATTTCACTTGAAGGGGATCCCGGCGATCATCAAAGCCGCATGGCCGCGAGGCAGCGAGCCATTATTGAAAATGTAGACGCCGTTGTATCCCCTAGTCAGTGGCAAGCCCAAATGCTGATCAGCCAATTTCCACATATTAAAGATAAGGTTTACGTCATACCAAACGGCGTAACTGTTTCACCATCAACCAGGGAGCGCCCTATACACCATGCGCTGTTTGTAGGTCGTATTATCCGTTCCAAAGGAATCAATGAGCTGATCGAGGCGATGGCTTTTCTTTGCCGTCGTGAAACGGATGCAAGGCTCGATATCATCGGGAGAGGCAACGACAAGTTCATCGCGCGGATGAAGCAATTCCTGCGCCGAGAGCACCTGAGTCAATGCGTCCGCTTTCTGGGCCACTTTAATCATGCAGAGGTTATTGACTATATGAAGGTATCCGGAGCAGTCCTGGTGCCCAGCCATAATGAATCGTTTGGACTGGTGGCTCTGGAGGCGATGGCCTCTGGCACACCACTGATCGCCACGCAAGCAGGAGGCATGCAGGAATTCGTGGATTCGAGCGTTGCAACGATCATTGCAGATCACACATCTACGCAAATCGCAAGGGCTGTTCGCTCAGCCTGGAGAAACCCTGAACGCACGGAAGAAAAGCGACTAGCAGCGCTCGCAAGGGCTCAAAACTATTCCTGGGAAGCTATTGCACTGCAATACGATGCTCTGCTGAGGGGAACAAACTAACTATGACGACGGCAACCTGGAAGATCATTGAAAAGTGGAAGGAGAAGCCCCAAGGTCAGGTTTGGAGAGTAGAGGATGGACATGGCCGAAAAGGTTTCTTTAAATTTGCATACGCTACGCAGTGGTACGATGCCGGTCCAATAGCTGGGAATGAATGGATCGCGAAGAAATTCGCTGACAAACTCGGTTTACCGGCTGCAGATGTCGAGTTGGCAAGTGTCGTGGATCAGGGTAAAACGTTGCCGGGCATCGTATCATTGCCAAAGACAGGTGTAACACTTACAAATTGGAGTCGGTTGCCAGACAGCGTGAAGCACCATATGGAGGATCATGTATGTCACGCAGATTTGCTTACTGGAACGATTGTATTTGACGCATGGTTGACAAACATCGATAGAGCATCAGGTAAGAACATTATTCTCTATGATGGGCAAGCCGTTTGCCTCGAGTGGTATTTGATCGATCATGGGTATGCACTTTATGGTTGTCCGCGCAAGTGGGCTGATCACGACCTAGGCTCCCCTTACTGGAATGATGTTTGGCGATTTTACCACGTGCCACGAGGATTCCTGCGCATGGCCACAAGGGGTTCCATCTATCGTATGGTGGATCGCATTCAGGCACTTAAAGACGACGAGATCAGATCCATAATAAAAAGTGTTCCCGATCCACTATACGACAAGCAATTGCAGGTTAAGACGATCTCCCTGCTGCTCGATCGCAAGCAAAACCTGTACAATATCATGAACTCATGGCTATCCTACACAGGCGAAAAAGAATCCAGTTGGTGATCGGGGACGGTCTTTATGGAAGCTACCACAGTGTCGATTCCAATCAGTAAATGGCACAAATACAATTTGTTGCGCCAAAATCCGTCGTTGGTCGACTTCTTACCAGAAACACACATCTTCTGGATGGCTAGCTTGGTAGACCTTCTCAGACGTCATCGGGTGGTCGTCATTAAGTCCGCGTTAGGGCAAGGGGGCGAGACAGTTTGCAAGGTTCAACGCCACCGCCACCACTATACGATTTACTTCGGCAAAAATGTCGCAAGAGCCAACGATTTGCGAGATTTAGAACGTAAACTACCGCAGTATACGATCCGAGAGCTTAGCGTTGTACAACAATACATCTGCTTAGCGCCTTACAAAAACAGGCCCGCAGATATCCGAACCATCGTTCAGCGCAACGAGAACGGTACATTCGAGTTGACCGGCATGTTTTATAAGAGGGCGCCCACCCATAAATTTGTAACTAATGTCAAACAAGGCGGCGCGTTTGGACCGCTCACGCATTATTTAAGGAGCGCGTTTACCCAATCCGATGTGGCTAAGATCATCACATCAATCGAAAAAGTATCATTGGAAATTGGTAACTATTTGGGTGGACAGTTTAGAAACAACGTTTATGGGATCGATCTTGGTCTAGATTCGGCTGGTCATCTCTGGATTATCGAAGTGAACACTAAGCCGAGTCTCAATATTTTGCAGCATATCGACAAGCGCATGCATAGCAGAGCAATTTTCCTGAGAAATTGGAAGAAGGCTCCTTTATAGTTGCATTATCCCCATTCGCGCGCTACATAGGGCGCAGGCGATTCGCTCAACCTAGTTATGAGGGGGGATGTTCATGCAAGAAGACGAGCAAAAACTAGGTACTGATCCACGCAACGTCCATCGAGCAAATGCCCTGCCATCCGCACTGCGGGTCGAAAAGACCAAGGTTGTCAATTCAGAAGCAATTCGGGATCAACAGTCACAAGCCTTTATCATCAATCCGACGAGGCAAAAACGGTAATTGAATGCAACATGGCTACTTCCGGCAGGGGACCATTTCCACCCCTGCCGAATAAGGTGCAGATAGAACAAGGTTTAAAGGGGGATCAAATATGACAGATCCCATCATTTCGGTGGCTTTTCAGGGTACACAGCGGTTGCAATCACTCCATCGGTTGCAAGGCGTTTTTGCAAGTTGGTGCCTGTGGATACCTTATGTCGCTGATGATCCGACCTATCGAAGATTAGAATTAACGGCTCAAACACACCTTGCACAGTGGGGTACTATTTGTCCCAAGGAAGCTGTCGCACTGTGGTTCGGGCCCCATATCGATTCACTCGATACGTTGATCTCGGTTATTTTAGACAGACATCCATTACCTGTGTTGTGGCGTCCTGACTTCATGCGCAAATACTTTTCTGACGTGAGATTTTCCACTCCATCCGCCGAGTTTGATGAGTATGACGCGCTGCTCATGAGCTATCAACAAGGTTTCATGCATCAGGTCGATTCCGTTAATACACATCGGCGTACCATCACAAGGACGGAATCACAGCACGCTTTACAGTCCGCGCTTCGCGTGCTGGCTAACCCATTACGACCATCGCTTCATGTCAACGCCAATCCGGTGATTAGTATTGTCATTCCGGCATACAACGAACAAGATCGCATCGGCTTTGCGATCAGATCCGTTCTGGCGCAATTATTTACTAACTTTGAATTGATATGTATAAACGATGGATCTACTGACAACACGAAAAAGAGCATTGCAGCTTTTTCTGATCCACGGATCAAACTCGTCGATTTAGTTGAAAACCGTGGAAAGGCTGCGGCGCTCAATGAAGCCTTAAAGCATGCTAACGGCCACTTTTTATTGGAGCTAGATGCAGACGATTGGCTTGACGTTGACGCCTTGTCTCACGTAGCTCAGCATATGCAATGGCTTGATAAACGAATTGGAATCATTTCCGGCAACTACTGGTTGTGGCGAACTGCCCGTTCTGGCCAATTATTATGTCAAAGATTGGTGCACAACGCATCCATCACGCTTACCGAGCGTCAAGCCCACCCCCCCATCCCGCGCATATACCGAAAAGAGGCGCTAACGGCAGTTGGGGGTTGGCCGCTCGACGATATGTCAAGCGGCCGACTGTACGAAGATGTGGCCGTGTGTAGCATGATTCTCAAGGATTTCGCGCTTTCCTTCGTCGCCAAGCCGATATACAACCGCGTGATTCGCCAAGACAGCATCAGCCAGAGAAATAATGACCAATACCCGGCATGGGCCGCAGACTGGTTTAGTCGGCATAAGGAGATCCACTACGGAAGAATACGAACATAATCAACTGCTCGCAGTTGGATATCCAGAGTGACCCGCGGCCCGTAAATTATAGGAGATTCCAGCACCTGCATGGTCGACTGCGTGACATAGTTGAGGGTCCCTGTTATGAATTGGTTGGATGCAGCAACTTCAACAGTGCGACCGACAAATGAGCGTAACAGATCATAGAAAGTCATAAGACCACATTCCTCCTCACCCCTAGGGCATTCCTCTACTTACTCTATTGCCACGATACTGGTAAAAGGAACAAGGACTATGCTGCCATCTGGCTCACTTAACTCTACAACGTCCGTGCCCACCAAGGTCACTGTTCCGGTGACTGGTCCACTTGGCGTCACTATGGTGGTCACTTGACCCATGCGACTTTGAAGTTGTGCTTGAAGTGCGGCGAAGTTCGGGACCACCTGCTGTACTTGCAATTCTAGTCTTGCATACTTCAAGTTGAGTGCATTGATCTCCCTTGAAAGATGATGCAGTTCACGAGCCAATTTATGCACAAGGTGGCGAAGTTCCTTCTCCTCATCCGGCGTAAAGCCTACAGCTTTTTTTACCACCAAAGTCCGCGCTCTAATCTGATCAACAGATAATACATCAGGTCGTTTCGACATGCATCCATCCTCCTCCTATCGCATGATTTTGGTGCTGTGGAACGAACGTGCCACCGCTCTGGCTCGTTACGTTACTGTACGATTTCAAGATATGGTGATCAAAACCGAATCGATAGGGCGAATCCACCTACTCTCAGCGGAATTTTATCACTCGATAAATGATAAGTGAGTTCACCATGACGCGCGTCTATGCACCACTAGATTTGCAGCCATATATTGTAGCGTACCTTGGAAACTAATTTTGAAAGGTCGGGCGTAGGAGGATCAATAATTGGAGACTTTGATCGATATCGTTATCGTGAGCTTCAATACTCGCGAGTTGCTAGAGCGATGCCTACAAACTATTAAAGTGCACACTGACGTACCATACCGCATCATCGTGGTTGACAACAAGAGCCACGACGGCTCTGCGCAGGCTGCCAAGCAGCTGGGATGGCCGGAACTCACAGTGATTGAAAATAAACGCAATGTCGGCTATGCAAAGGCCTGTAACCAAGGGATCAGAGTAGGAGCAAGTCCCTATATCATCCTGCTAAACAGCGACATCATGGTTACAACTTCATGGGTTTCTCCGATGATCGAATGCATGAGAACAGATCCAACGATTGCGGTCGTAGGTCCCAAACTCGTAGACCAGGAGAATCGGATCGCGGGTGCGGGCGTGGTCGGCAGCTATGCGAATCACTGGTCGCGCGGCTACATGGAGCCAGATGAACCGGGAAAGTACGACACACAGGAAGACTGTATCAGCGTCTGCGGCGCCGCCTACCTGATAAGAAGAGACCTACTTCCAACTATTGGGCTATTCGATGAGGGTTATTTCTTTTACTTTGAGGAAACGGACTATTCCTTTCACGTTCATAGCCTCGGTTACCGAGTCGTCTACTGCCCGCAAAGCAAACTCATTCACCTAGGTGGTCAAAGCAGTCACGATCACGTCCTACTGCGTCGTTACTTCAATGCCAGCCAGCGGCGATTTAGACATAAATGGAAACATCTGATGAAAGACACTTCCAGCTTAGGGGGAGATTGAGCATGATGTACGATCGAAAAGCTATCAACAACAAACTGACCGTGATGATGCTCGTCAAAAACGAAGCTCACCGATACTTGAAAATGGTACTGGACGACGTCTGCGATTACGCTGATGAAGTGGTGATCTGGGATGACGGATCGGACGACGAGACACCGGCAATTTGCGCATCATATAAAAAAGTGGTGCGTTTAGGGCGCACGGCCGCATCGGGATTTGGCGTCGATGAAACCGCGCCGCGTTACAGCCTCTATCAACTCACACTATCGACACAGCCCGATTGGATCTTGGCGCTCGACGCGGACGAGGTTTTCGAAGATCGCTTTAAACAAGATGTGCGAAATATGATCAATCAAACGCAGATCGATTGGTACGGGTTTCGATTTTACCACTTCTGGAATTCCATTACGCACTACCGCACAGACAAACTATGGGCTCCCGTTCAGTATGGTCCACGACTGTACCGCCACATTAAAGGCGCGCGCTATGTCTGGACCAAGCAAGAGTTGCATGGAGGCAGCATTCCACTTAATGTATATCACGCTTTCCCGGGTGCAAACAGCGATATTCGTATTAAGCACTTCGGATATGCCGGATCATTAGAAGAGATTAGGCGTAAGTACGAATTCTACACAGGGCGTGATCCGGTCTCACAGTACTGTCCTCGCAGCCACTACGACTCCATGCTCGATCCGAATCCCGTGCTAGAATTGTGGGTGGAACACCTTGAAGACTAAGCTTGCGATCCTTTTGGCGAGCTTCAACACGAAGGAGAAGACTGAGCGCTGCTTGTCCCACTTGCTTCGACATACCGACACGGCGTTTCACATCTTTATTATCGACAACGGATCGACTGACGGCAGCGTGCAAATGCTAGAGGACTTTTCCACAAGACATGAGCCGCTCTGCACACTGCTTAAAAATGAACAAAACATCGGATACGCTGCTGCCATGTGCAGCGCCTATCCGTTCCTTCCACCAGGTGCTCACATCGCTTATGTAAATTCGGACGTTTACGTCGGACCCAATTGGGCATCGCGGCTGCTATCACATTTTAGTTGGCATGATCGCATAGGAGCAGTCGCGCCCCTCGGCCGGATGATTGGTGGTCGACAAGATGTATCGGCGCGCCTCAACGGCCAACTTTCCGATTGGCCTGTGATCGGCGAAACGTATTCAGAGACCGACCTCGTCGCCATCAACGAATATGCAAAACGAGCACACCCGAAGGCCGAAAGTACAAAAAGTCTGCAGGGTACGGTGCTTTTGGTCAATCGCAAATTGCATGACGAAATTGGGGGACTCGACCCGAATTGCATCCTTGGCGCCGATGACGCCGATTACTCGCTATCTGCTCGAATGGCGGGCTATGAGCTCTTAGTCGCCCTCGACGTGTTCGTATGGCACGACAATCACTCGTCATTTAACCAGTTGTCAGCGGTTGAAGGCAGCACGCTAATCGACCGAAGTTGGACCTACTTCAACCAAAAGTGGGCGGGGCGCCTCCCTGCGCTATCTTGGGAGGATCTCATGGAGAATCATGAACCGACGTCTTTACCCCCGTTTGCTTACCACGATTATGACTGCTAATCAGCATCTCATCACCATGATATTAAAGTTAGAACAGGCGCTAACGCCTATTACACGCGCCTGCTCTAACTGTGTGATGCGCCACAGCTTTCATGTTCAGTTTTGCGCCGATCCCCTCGCCATCGGGTACTTTGAGGAAGCCTGGCCTGCTAAACATGACAGACGGCTCGATGATGTCTTCGGTAAAATAATGTGCCGATGGAGCCGTGTCTCCCGGAAGAGTGAACCCAGGAAGCGATGTCAGAGCAATGTTGGCCAATCTACCCACGCCAGACTCTAGCATGCCGCCACACCACACCGCAACGCCATGTTCAAGGCACAGCGCCTGCATGTCTCTCGCCTCAGAAAAGCCTCCGACACGCCCGATCTTCAGGTTTACGATCTTGCACGCTTGCATCGCGATCGCCGATTTTAAATCGCGCAAAGACCGAATACTCTCGTCAAGGCAGATCGGCGTCCTGATATTTTGTTGTAAGACAGAGTGTTCATAGATATCATCATACCCTAGCGGCTGCTCGATCATCGTCAAATCATACTGATCTAACTCCTTCAATCGAGTTAAATCATCCAGCGTGTAGGCGCTGTTGGCATCCACCATCAATTCCACTTTGCCGAATACCCGACGGATTTCACTGACCACCTCAAGATCCCAGCCCGGTTTAATCTTGATCTTGATCCGCTTATATCCATCTTCTAAAGCCGTTTCGATCTTGCCAAGCAACTGCATCATGTCAACCTGGATTCCGATACTGACTCCGACTTCGATCTCCTGTTTTGTCCCACCCAATGCCTGTGCCAAAGAGATATGGTTCTCTTTAGCCCACGCATCCCAAATCGCGGTTTCCAGTCCGGACTTTGCCATGCGATTGCCACGAACCGCTGCGAGTAAAGGGCGAACCTCGCTAGGATGCTGCAGTTCCACATCCATCACCCTTGGCACCAAGTGTTCGTTGAGGATATGCCAAGCGGTATCCGTAGTTTCCTCGGAATAAAAGGGGCCTCGCATGGCCACGCACTCACCGTATCCTTCTGCCTCGTCTGTGATGACCGTGACGAGCAAAAAAACCTTCTCGGTGTCTTTACCTGTACTCGTAAACCATGGTTCATGCAGTGGCAAGCTCAGCTTACGAATCTCGATGCGGTTGATTTTCATGCGATTCTGCCCTTCCCTTCTCAAATTCCATGGAGACGTGTAGAATATACGTATAAGATCAACTACTAGGAGCTGCTGCTATATGACATTAAATCGCGTGACCATCATCGGAACAGGCTCTCATGTGCCTGAAACCGTCATGACCAACGCAGATATGGAAGCACTTGTTGATACCAACGACGAATGGATCCGCACGCGAACGGGAATTCGCGAACGACGCCGCTTAAAACCAGATGAATCCGTCACTTGGCTTGCCGCCGAAGCGTCCAAAAATGCCATACGAAGCGCTGGGATCGCCCCTCACGAAATCGATCTGATTATAGCAGCGTCATTTACTGCAGATCTGGCGTTTCCACCGCTTGCCGCTATGGTGCAGCGGGAGATCGGTGCGCCCCGCGCCACCGCATTTGACACGAACGCGGTATGCGCCGGGTTTTTATTCGCACTGATCCAAGGCTCACAATTCTTGCAAACTGGCGCGTACAAGACCGCACTCATCGTCGCTGCAGAAGGTATCACACGCTACGTGGATTATACGGACCGCAATTCTTGTATTTTATTCGGCGATGGCGCTGGTGCTGCAATCCTGCGCGCAAAACCTGCGGGAACATCGACTGATGCTGGTTTGATCGATTTTGATATGGGCTCAGATGGGACAAGAGTGAACGTCGCATTCACACCACGGCCTACCGCGCCCGCGATATGGCTGGATACGCTCAGCGATCGCACAGAAATCACCCCATACATCTGGCAAGACGGCCGCGCGATGTTTAAAGCTGCCATCAACGGGATGACCGACAGTGTGAAGCGTATCTTGGAACGCCAATCTCTTAGCGCTGACGATATTGCCGTTTTGGTGCCGCACCAAGCCAACCTCAGAATCATCGAAGCTGTCGGTGAACGCATAGGCATCCCTGTCGAAAAAACCGCGCTATGCCTTGAGGAATACGGCAATACATCGGCCGCGTCGATCGGTATGGCGCTAGACAAATGGATGCGATTAGGGCGCATTCACAAAGGTGATCTGGTCATGTTCACCGCGTTTGCTGGTGGCTTAACATGGGGATCTGCCCTCTTTAGAATGTGAGCTCTGATTATCGGCAAAGCCTATGCGCAGTAGATTGCGGTCAGCGACTCTGTACCATGAAGATCGCAAATTTGAGATAATCGTTTTCCGGCATGCTGAAAAGTTGCGGGTGGTCTTTTGCGGCGCTGCGGTACTCGACCAGGCGTAGAATTTTGCGAGCGTCCTGCGCAGCGTCTGCGATCACTTCCTTCCAAACATCCGGAGAAACGTGATAGGAGCAGGAGGCCGTGACTAAAAACCCACCTTCCGCTACCAACTTCAAACCCCGCAGATTGATCTCCTTGTACCCTCGAAGCGCACCTTCCACAGCGCCTTTCGTCTTTGCAAACGCAGGAGGATCAAGGATGACCACGTCAAACGTGCGTCCCTCTTGTTCATAGGTCCTCAGTTGATCGAATGCATTAGCGACGACAAACTCACAGCGATCAGAAAAGTTGTTGGCCTCGGCGTTTTGTTTAGCCGTTACAATCGCATGCTCGGAGCTGTCAACCAAGGTCACATGCGATGCACCGTAGAGCAACGCATGCATTGCAAACCCACCGGTGTGGCAAAAGCAGTCTAAGACGGTGGCGCCATGCCTGTTGCCATTGGTCTTCGCCATCTTGTGTATGTTTTCACGACGATCCAGGTCGCCTGGCGGCTCTTCGTAGCGAAGATCAGGCCTAGGTTTTTCAGCTGCAGAAAAACGAACAATCGGCGCGATTGCCGCACGATTTTCTCGTTGGTCGAAAAAATGGCCCGTCTTTTGACCAGACACGATGTCCACCCAAAACTTCAGTCCATTTTCCATGACCTCGACCTCTTTGGGACACTCACCTAAGAGACACCCCTCTGAAGGCTCTAGCCCCTCCATCAGCCGAGTCGGTGCATCACTTCTTTCATACACCGAGTTTACTCCTAAAATATCTTTTAGCACAGGGGCAATCCATGTCCTTCTCGCCTCCATGGCAGCGGATAAAACCTGGACGACCGCGATACTGCCGTATTTATCCACGATAAGCCCCGGGAGCCCGTCAGCTTCACCGTAGATCGCGCGGCAAAAATCCACTCGCGGCAAAAACCGCTTGCGATACGCAAAAGCTGCGGTCACGCGGCGCTTCAGCCAACCTTTATCGATCACCTCTTTGTCATCGTAAGTCGCGATGCGTACCGCAATTTGTGAATCTGGGTGATAAAACCCTGTCGCAAGGTAGTGACCCTGGTGGTTTTTCACGACTACAACCTCTGCGCGTTTAGGCTCCCCTTTTACGTCTGCAATTTCACTTTTGTACACCCACGGATGACCCATCTCCAAGCGACGTCTGCGGTTTTTCCTTAACCAAACTTCTGACACACACTCACCTCTGCCTATGATGATCGGCGTAGCCGTATAAAAATAAACAATAAAGCCTGCTCGTCCGCATATATCTGTTAAAAAGCCAACGCGATCACAGCCTGGAGGTAACACAGATGCATAGTGCCATTTTAACTTTTGTCACGCAACTCGCTATCGGCCTCGGGCTTTTCATCCTCGGGCTTTTTACGATGCGCCGTGGACTTTCTATCATCACTTCAAACCAAACCAAGAAGATTATCGCATCCTTGGTGAAAACTCCTGCCCGCGGCCTGCTCACAGGTATCGGGGCTACGCTGATCACACAGTCTAGCGCCGCCGTCACCATCCTCTCGATGGGCCTGGTGGCGACTGACGCGTTGAAGTTCACGGATACGATTGGCATCATCTTGGGCACGAATATCGGAAGCACGTTCACAGCGGGACTGCTTAGGCTAAACTTGGAGCGCTATTGCCCTTTCATTGTGGGCGTCGGCGCGATGGCCTT
>JAKACY010000057.1 GCA_021821025.1 Bacillota bacterium
GTCCCTGCTTAACTACCAGACACTATTTCATAGCCAGTTCTGGGTATGGATGCGAAACAGTACGATCGTCGCGCTCGTGGTGTCAGTCGCGCAGTTATTGATGACGGCAACTGGCGCCTATGCATTTTCGAGGATGAAGTTCCCTGGTCGAAAATACGGGCTGATGACCCTCATTGTCTTACAGATGTTCCCGAACTCCCTTGCAATCGCTGCGATTTACGCAGTGCTGGCACAATGGAACCTGCTCGATAACCTATGGGTATACATCCTGCTTCTAATCGGTGGCAGTGCATTTAACATTTGGCTCGTAAAGGGCTATTTCGATACGATTCCCCGCGAACTCGATGAAGCGGCTGTCATGGATGGCGCAGGCCACTTTCGCATCTTCTGGACCGTCATCGTGCCACTCGCGCGTCCCATGCTCGCAGTGATCTTCTTTTTAAGCATGATCGGCATGTACAGCGAGTACATCCTGGCAGGTACCGTCTTGCAATCACCGCAAAACTACACCTTTGGTATGGGCATGTATCAGATGATCAGCGGTCAGTTTGCAAAAAACTGGGGTGAATTTGCAGCCGCATCACTCATCAGTGCTGTGCCGCTTACCATTGCTTTTGCCTTGTTAAATCCACTTATCGCGAAAGGCTTGACGGCAGGCTCTGTGAAAGGCTAATGCACCAACGACTAATTATCTACTCAGATCGGGATTTTTTTTACCGTACGCATAGAAGGAGGAATCCCTTTGAGCGTCTCAAAGGAATCGATGAATCGCATCGCTGCAACGACCTATCATGAGTCCATCGAACCGTTTGCTTATGCAGATGGCAACGATCTTGTCGTTCGCCTTCGCATAGGCAAAAACATCGCGCTTAAAGTGGATGTCATCCACTTTGACAAATTTGCTCAAAAGGAAACAATAAAAACGTCGGAAGCCGCCTTATTTTCAAGAGACGGTTCTGCGCATGTGATGTTCCAAGCCCGGCTTTCTAGAGATACAAAGCGTTTCAAATACTTTTTTCGCATTGAAGTAGCCACTGGCATAGTATATTTTGGACGCGAAGGCATCACACCCGAGGAACCAGTGGAATGGGCAACTTTCGAGGTCCCTTATCTGGGTGAAAGAGATCGCTTCAATCCCCCCGAATGGACAAAGGGCGCTCGCTATTATCAGATCTTCCCGGAACGATTCAATCGGTCAAAAGATAGCTCACCGCGAGATGATTTGGTGAATTGGGATGATGTCCCGACACCATTTTCATTTTTTGGCGGAGACCTACCTGGAATTCTGGAAAAACTCGACCACCTAACTACCTTGGGTATCAATGTCTTGTATATGACCCCAGTATTCGAAGCGCCTAGCAACCATAAATATGATACGGTCGACTATCTGAAAGTCGATCCTTCTTTCGGTAGTGAACAAGACCTCAAGAACCTGGTGCAAGCCTGCCATGATCGCGGGATTCGCGTGGTGCTCGACGCGGTCTTTAACCACATGGGCTATCACAACAGAGTCTTCCAAGACTTGATTCAAAATGGTGAGCAATCTCCGTACAAAGACTGGATCTATCCCAAGTCATGGCCACTTTCGCAAGAGGAACGCAACTACGAGACGTTTGGGTACGTTGCAAATATGCCGAAGTGGCGCACCGCAACCCCAGAAGTAGAAGACTATTTGTGCAAAGTGGGAGAATACTGGATCGAGAAAGTCGGCATCGATGGATGGCGCCTTGACGTATCGGATGAGGTCGAGCATCGATTCTGGAAACACTTCCGTGATCGAGTCAAAAGCGTGGATGCAGACGCCCTGATATGCGGAGAGATCTGGCAGATTGCCACGCCATGGTTGCGCGGTGACGAGTTTGACGCCGTCATGAATTACCCACTAGGTCGCGCAATCTTAGATTGGATCGCTAAAGATGAAATCGATGCAAAAGACTTCGATTATTCCATCGAGCGAATTCGTTCACTATATCCGGAGCCTGTCCTGCATACATTGTGGAACCTACTGGATTCGCATGACACCCCGCGCCTTTTAACGATCTGTGGTGGGGATATCAGACGCGTCAAATTGGCATCATTTCTACAGTTCATGTTCGTCGGATCACCCCTAATCTACTATGGGGATGAAGTCGGAATGACCGGCGGCAATGATCCACTATGCCGTGGTGGTATGATCTGGGATGAAGACAAGCAGAACAAAGACTTGCTGCAACACTATCAAACCCTTGCGGCGCTCAGGAAGGATCACCCTGTCCTTGAAAAAGGTGATCTACGGCCACTGCTGCAAAATCGTTATACCAACTTGTATGCCTTTATGCGTTTTATGCCGCAGGATCCTGAACAAGTCGCAGTATGCCTTGTGAATAACGGATCTCGCCAGATTCGCATTCAGCTTATAGATTCAAACCTTCCACAGGGTACTTATCAACTGGCTTATGGGCAAGGTTCAACCCTCATAGCAACGGGCGACTTTGTTACCATCAAGCCGCGCAGCGCACTGCTATTGACAAAAAAAGGTGATTAGTAATGGCCAGTAACATTAAAGATGTGGCGCAGAAAGCTGGCGTCAGCCCGTCGACGGTATCGCGCGTGATCACAGACTACCCGCGCATCAGTCAAGAGACGCGCAAACGCGTATTTGCCGCCATGAAAGAGCTGAACTACCACCCGAACGCGATCGCGAGAAGTTTGGTAACAAAGAGCTCGAAAACTATCGGACTCGTCATGCCTGGAGATGTGAATCAATTTTACATGAACCCATTTTTCCCCGAGGTGTTGCGGGGGATTACTGACGTCGCGCAAAATGCTGGCTATGACCTCCTGTTGTCCACTTCTCTGCCAAAACAAGAGGATACTGACACCTTGCAGCAGATGATGTGGAGCAAGAGGGTAGATGGTGTGATCTTACTGACGGTTAGGGTAGAAGACCCACTGCTAGACATACTCGAAAAGCAGCAAATTCCTGTAGTCCTAATCGGCAGGCCGCCAGAAAAGACGTCGATCACATGGGTCAACAATAACAACAAGAAAGCTGCATATGACAGCACGATGCACCTTTTGAAGCTCGGTCATAAGCGCATCGGTTTTATCGGCGGTTCGCCCAACTTGATCGTGACGATCGACAGGCGCAACGGGTATGCAGAAGCGTTGCAAGAATTCGGCATCGCTTTTGACCCGAACCTGGTAGTTTTTGGGGAGTTTTTGGAGGAAGCAGGTTACATGGGCATGATGAGGCTCTTAGCATACTCGGAACGCCCCACGTCTATTGTCGCATCTGACGATGTCCTGGCCTTTGGCGCGATGCAAGCCGCAGGGGAACTCGGTTACAATATCCCAGATGATCTTGCGATCGTCGGGTTCAACGATATCCCACTCGCTAAACTGGCCAATCCGCCGATGACGACCGTCAACGTCTTCATTCAAAAATTAGGGCAAACAGCGGCCAACCTTTTGATCGAGCGTTTAAGCGGTGAGGCACCCGACCCCAAAGTCATTGAGATCGAGCACGAGTTGGTTATCCGCCGCTCCTGTGGTGCATTTAAGCACCAAAGTCCGTTTTCCTTTTAGGGATCGATAGCCGGCGGCCGTACCACCCACTTCTACGAACCCGCAGTGCCACATCGGCATTGCGGGTTTTCTATTGCGCGAAAGAGTGCCTCGTTGCGACAAATTTCAACAATCATCGTAAGCATAACCGCGCCGTAGGAGAAAGTCGTATGACGACTCACTCGTACCCGTTGACGACGACATCTAATTGTCCTGTATGCGGGTCTATCACTAGGCCATGTACCTTCACATATTTCGGCATAAGGGGATGCGATCGGATCACCTCGACGCTCTCACGCACACTGTCCGGGATCGACTCAACCCGCTTTAACCATGCGCGCAAATCAACGCCGGCGAATTCGAGAGTCTTGATCGTGTCCTCCGAGACACCCTGATCCAACATTTTTTGCATCGTCTGCTCAGGATCGATACTGGTCATGCCGCATCCATAGTGCCCTACAACACACACGTCTTCAGCTCCCAGATCGTACACGGCCACGATGATGCTGCGCATGATGCTACCAAATGGATGCGATACGATTGCGCCAGCATTTTTGATCAGCTTTGCGTCGCCATTTTTAAAATTCATTGCATGTGGCAACAACTCGATCAACCGCGTGTCCATACATGATAAGACGACCAACTTTTTATCGGGAAACTTTGACGTTTCAAATGGCTCATACTCTCTTTGTTCAACAAAATGGCGATTGAATAGAAGGATCTCCTCTAAGCGATTCACCAATATATCACCACCATTATCAAATAAATGCAGCAAGCTGATCCGCGACCACCTGGCTCATCAACCGATAGCCGCTCACCGTAGGATGAATGCCATCGTCGCTGATGAGTTCGGCCGGATTGCCCGATTGCTCAAATTCTTCTCGCACCTGAATCATCTTTACGCCCATGCTCGACAACAGGCGCACCAGGTTTTGATTATACATATCGTGCCAATAAGCGATGCCCCCACACAGCGCGATCCAGTGCGCGATCGACTTGCCATACGCACTGTAAATATGCCTGTAATAGCGGACAGGATCAAGCGGTAAGATATTCATGAAGACTGGCTGCGCGCCACCCTCACGAATCCGCGCTGCAAGCGCGCGTATGTTGTCTACGTACCGCTCAAGTGGCACGATCGATTCATGCGTCTCATCAGGTCGCTTCGCAACCTCGTCCCAATGAAAGTTGCAATCATTACCACCGATTTCGATCAACACGATGTCAGGATGGGCTGCTAACACATCTGACGAAAGGCGTTCGACCAATCCATCCGAGTTATCGTTGAACACACCGCGATTGAGCACTACCGCCCATGACCCTACAGAGCCTTGCAAGAGTGCCGGGTAATTCTCTTTCATAATCCGCATTCGACCGCGCACAAACGAAATCCCTCGTGTGACGCTGTCGCCAAGACATATGATTTGACGCATCGTTTCCATCTCCCACTGCAGTGAGATTCTCGCTTCATTGTAACATTTTCGAGTGACAATGGTCAGGATAAAGCTTACGTGCGCCATTTGTGCCATTTCCTGCCCGCGTTCCTGCCTGTTACTGTCTTGCTGTGTGAATATTTGCGAATAAGCTCATGAATTGTCACCGTTCAGTTGACAAGTCTCCACTACACTATTTCAGAGCCACAATGACCGCCAGTCGCACCCACTCATGTAATGAATCCCCAGCAGACGACCTATCACCACAAATTTCATACAAACCGTCCATAATGCCTTGACATTATGATATAGACGAACTAGTCTAATTACAAAATATATCCACGTTATGCAGACATTTCGAGATAAGATTCAAAGGGGTATTAGGTTGAATGGTTACGGGCAAAACTTACTGATTCTATATGCAGGTAGATTTGTCTCCCTGATTGGCGACCGCATCTATCTTATCGCGCTTACGTTTCTCCTCGCACATCGTCACCCCGGATTTCTCACTGTACTATGGGTTATCAGTCTCGTTGCGCCAATTTTGACCCAGATGATCGCTGGATCGGTCACGGATCACTTTGGATCGAAGAAAACCGCGATCCTGAGTGACATTGTTCGGGCATTGGCTACGGGGTTGATGCCTTTAACGCTCGAATCACCAGTATTATTTCTTCTGGTGTTTATCGTCAGCGGAGCAGGGGCATTTTTCTCATCATCACTGTACCCGCTCGTCACAAACCTTACCGCTGTCGATACGAGGCAAAAAGTAAACTCCATTTTGAATTCCGTCGGCTCTGCGGCGATGTTTATCGGACCACTGATCGGCGGCCTGCTGCTTGCCAAAAGTCCAGTATTCCCATTTCTCATACAGTCATTTACATTCGTCGTATCGGCAACGGCGCTTCTGATCATTCCGGCGCCCAAACTGGGCAACACGCAACCGCGCCAACCACATGAGGACAGGTTGCGATCTTTTTGGGCGGACATTCGCTTGGCATGGAATTTCGTTATGAAACATGCTGTTCTGAAAAAAATTATGTGGATCGCTATCTTCATCAACCTTGGTGGCGGGACACTCGATGCTTATGAGGTACTATACGTAACGAAAGCGGTGCACCTTGGGAGCACTGGATACGCGGGAGTCGTTTCTGGAAGCGGCATCGCATTTTTCCTTGCGGGGGTGATCAATGCGCGCTACGCCAAAAGGTTGGCGCCATCTCAACGGTTGGCGGTAGGCACTTTGCTCCTAGTCGGAGGCCTGGTGCCATATGCATTTAGCTTTAATTTTGCCATGATCATCAGCAGCATCTTCGTATTTGCGTTTGGCATGGTGACGACGATGACGGCCATCTCGACGATTCGGCAAAACGCGATCCCGGTGGATATCCAAGGTCGTGTCACCAGCCTACAATCTACTCTGCAGATCTCAGCTGGTGCGCTATCCGTGCTTGTCGGCGGTGCCCTGATTCCGGTTCTTCCGATCCGTTCTATCATCACAGGGGCCGTTATCGCTGCTGCGTTTAGCTTGCCTGTCGCATGGACTGCTTGGAGCGACGAGCCTGTATCCAGTGACGTTAAGGCCTAACATCTAATCCCTGACTGAATCCACGCGCAGCCCGCGAACTTTGCTGATCTTTTCGTGTCACTGTCAAATACCCGACAAAGATAACGATCACGATCGCTAAAACAAGGCTTACAAGGCCCTCGTTGTATCCGAGTCCCCCGATGCTCGGCGATTTGCCAAACCAATCTGCAAATGAAGCGCCAAGTGGACGCGTCATGACATAGGCAAACCAGAACGCAAAGACATCATTGAAACCAAAAAGCCCATAACCCACCACCGGCAGCAAGAACAACACAGCGAAAAGCAACCCCGACGTCAGGTAGCCCAGGTGTAAGGTCATCGCAGTCATATCTCCCGTGGCGGTTCCTAACGCAAAAGTTGAAAGCACTGTAGCCCAGTAAAACATCTCCCGCCTATGCGTATTGATGCTGTGTATCGATAGCGTCTTTTCAACTTTATACCAAGCGGCAAATATAACCGCGAGTATGACCGCAAATGCAATGGCAGATGCGTAGTATGGCACGCCCAGCACAATATGCGTCGCGTCTGCCACCATCGTGCCAAAAATAGCAACCATCGTGACCAATAGCCAGTAGACACATGCCACGTATTTGCGAACCGCAAACTGTAAAATGAGTGCAGCCACGAATCCAATTCCACCAAGTATGACTGCAAGATACGGGTTCATATGATAGACTAGGTAGTCCGATGTGGACTCGCCGGTCGCTGTAGTCAATAATTTGACGATCCAAAAGAAGATCGTGATCTCCGGAACCTTTGTAAGAAGTCGTTGCCCTCTATTCTTGGCATCGGATCGAAACTTGTCCATCGCTAACTCTTCCCTCTCCCTAGTTTGAATCGACTTATAAATCCTATCATACTCGTGTCCGTGTACAAACCATGGAGAATGAATTTCACATTCAAATATCCCTTCGGCGCGTATCCCAAGGTGATTGATGACTAACTGACTTGCTGTAACATTTCTAGCCCGCGATGCAGAATTTTGAGCGCTGCATTCGTATCGCGGGAAATTAAAGTGCCCATTGCACGTTTATCATGAGGGTGCTATGCTTAAACTACATAGGGCGGAAGGGCTTAGGTCGGACAACCGACCCTTCCGCCGGGGCGTTAAAAACGGGGTTTACTCTTGTCGGAGGCCCCGTTTTCGCTTACCTTCGTTTTGGCTTTTGTCGCCGCGTATTCGAGATACGCTTTTAGCACTCCGAAGAGCGCGCTAACGACGCCGCACAAACCTGTCAGCAAAGCGACCATGCCCCTCACCTCCTTCCGTTTCCGGCTTAGGAGGAAAGGCGGAAGTTAATATCACCCTTCCAATCAAGAGTATAACAAAAATGAGACAAACTCGTAGATTACGAAGACTATCTCGATTTCAAATTATCCTTATCCGCCGTAACGACCAATCATATCGTCTCCTCGTAATACTCTTGAACATGCATCACTTACCTGGCGAATGCTCCAAACGCTACTAAAGATAACGAACGATACCAGAACCGATGGCAACAGCCGCTTCAATGACCATCCAAATGATTGAAACGATCTCGATATTTACTCCCCTCTTTACGGAAACAGCATGCGACGACATGATAAAGTCTCCTTTCATTCTAATGATGATGGGCTTCAATACCATCATTTGTGCAAAGAATCGACTCATCGTGCAGATGTGTAGGATCTTCGGCTTGAATCGTCACATGCCCGATACCCAAATGCACAAGTTTGTGTTCCACATCTCGTAGCAACTGCTGAGTCTCTTCTACGGTCAATTTCCCATCTACAACCACATGGCAGGAGAGTGCATTTCTTCCGCTGGTAATCGTCCAAACATGTAAGTCATGTACATGTTGAACGCCCTGCACGGACATGATGGCGTTGACGACTTTGGGGATTTGCACGCCAGCAGGTGTGCCTTCCATTAAAACTCCAACGGTCTGCTTCACGATTGTCCACGCTCCGCGAGCAATAAGTAATGCAATGAGGACGCTTAGAAGGGGGTCGATGGCGTACCAATGGGTAAACAGGATGATAACTCCACCGATGATGACCCCAGCAGAAGCGGCGGCATCCCCAAGCATATGAAGCACGGCACTTTTGACGTTGATATTCTCTTCATGTCTCATGCCTAAACCCAGATACAGATTCATCGCCAGTCCCACACCCGCACTGACGAACATCCAAGTCGGAGTTACATGTTCAGGATACTGGAAACGGCTATATGCCTCCGATAAAATCCAAATCGTTATGAGGATCAGGGTGATTCCGTTAATGAATGCCGCCAAGATACCCGCTCGATAATATCCAAACGTCATTCCTTCGTTCGCAGGCTTCTCAGATTGTTTCATTGCATACCAAGATAGTCCGAGTGCTCCGATATCCGTTAGAACATGCCCTGCATCCGACAAGAGTGCCAGACTGTGAGACAGCCAACCACCTAAGACTTCCACAACAAGAATGATTAGTGTCAAGAAAAACGCGAGTTTTATTTTCCCCGCTGGGGCGTGGGAGTGAAATACATCTCCATGATCATGCCCGTAATCCTGAATGTGTTCGCTCATTTAATAACTCCTTTGTCATCATTGATATGGGAAGCATGGTCAATCGCCATTTGTAAAAGACCCATGGTATGAGCATCATCATGACGATAATAGATGGTGTTGCCTTCTCGACGATTTTTGACCAATCGTAAAGCCTTTAGATATCGCAACTGGTGAGACACCGCCGATTGAGTCATGCGAAGAACTTCAGCAAGATCACACACACATAGCTCGCGCTTCGATAAATTGTGTAGAATTCGAATTCTCGTCGGGTCAGCAAGTGCCTTAAACGTCTCCGACACACCTTCTACAACCGACTCAGTTAGGTGTTGCTCAGTACATTCATCAATTGCCTCTTGATGAATTACATCGCAACACATCTCTTGGTTGATACCTAACATTCGCATCACCTCTATATGAACAATTACTCATATACGCATTATATACAAGCCAAGGCCAATTTGATACCAGTGCATCATAACCAAGTATCGAATGGTTGATTGATCAAGTCACACCCTCATCATCATAGTAAGAATGCTCGCTCGCTTTCCAGGATGTTCATCTTGAAATTAGGGCGACCGTTTCCGGAAGCAGACCGAATGTTTTGTGACAGGCGGGACAATAGCGACGATGGATGCGCAGGAATTCACTGAAGTGCTCAAAATGAACGGCACGGGGATAAAAGCCATGACCATGTGTCCGTAGATTTGCGCAGTGAATACAAGGATGGTCTGTAGGCAGAAGCGAGGCTACAAAAGAAAGATAGAAATCTTTCAATTGACCAGGCAGAATGAGATTGACAGGAAGATCCATGAGCCATACGATTGGCATGTGAGTTGCCTTAGGGCAGTCGATTTAGATACGGATGAGGGCTGCGAAACCATTCCATCCGTAGTCCAGCCAAATGAAAACGCCACTTGGAACCTACCCGGTCCTAGTGGCGTTTTCTACACTGAACGACAAATTCCTCTTTCAGTCTACACAAATACAGACAAATTGCAGTCGCTAGTGGCCATATACATAGGGATATTCCCGTTCAAGCTACGCTTCGAACCGAAATATCCCTATACCGACAGAGATTCATAGCAACTATGCCGTCAACGGTGTCATCTAATGCGAGCATAAACACCACTGTGCCACGGATATTCCATCTGAAGGAGAGGCCATGATCCCACTCCCTTAGATTCCTCTTATCGTATCAACCTAATGTCTTCATGACATTAAATGTCGTAACAATTCCCACCTCATACGGAGTAAGAGGAATAGTTCCCAGTTCTCTCGCCAGCTTTTCACCAGACAAGATGACGGGTGTTTCGTTAAGGTAAAACATTTCAACAACTTCCCTCATGGTTGGATTGAACAAACCACCCATTCGCACCATGAATTTTGTGATTATTGTCAGTCCCTTTGAATATCCGCATCGGCGTAGAATCTGCAGGATTTCATTCCCCGTAATCACCCCAACTCCAGGGATATTCCAGTTCTGTCCATATGCAGTGTCCCGAAGTGATAACTCCACCAGCGCTTTTGCTCCATCAGGAGTATAGATGTATTCCCTGGGTATCGTGGGATCTCCAACAAACACAGTCTTTTGATCACGGACGACTCTTTGAAATGTCTCGTTTAGAAGGGTATTTTCAGCGTGGGGACCATAAAAGTCGGGGAAGTGAGCGATTAGATACTGTACCCCTGACTCCTTTATCATGTTTTCGAGCCGCAAACGAATTTGACCCTTCTTTGTATGTGGTTGCTTCGGAAAATCCTCTGCCACCTTTTCACCGCTCGCTCTTCCATATGCGTAGATGTTGTCTACAGCAATCAATCTGGCGTTTGCTTCCCTGGCTACAGTTAAAATGTTAGTCAGTAGGACAGGTAGTTTTGCCTCCCACTCATGGTATGGGACATTCATGGCATGGAAAATTATCTCGACATCTTGAGCGACTGCTCTAAGTTCATCAGTGTTAAAAACATCTCCAGAAATAATAGAAATATTTGGTTTGTCTCCAAAAAGTCGTTCCAATTTAGAGCGGGTTCGGGCGAACGCCACAACTTCAAATATTTCTCTGCTGATAAGTTCACTTGTGATAGCATACCCCATGCCTCCACTTGCTCCGATCACCAAGACCTTCTTCATCATGAACTCCTCCGATAACCTAATTTCCCTATCGATTATCCCAAGTAAATAATACCACTATGAGCAGAACTCTCGTCCTGTAACTCTTGTAGTGCACTCGCAATCCATCCTATCAATTCGATGGTGTTGGGAACCAAACTACATTATCCATATTTTTACATACAAGTATTCTTGAGTTATATTGAAAACTGAGTACATCAATAACATGTTGGGCAGTGTTCTGGAACAGCTATTCCATTCAAGGCAGATTTCGCCCATTTTGTTGCGTGGTGCAGGAAGAGAGGACTTGATGGTGACAAGTGAAGCGAGACAATCCAATAAAGCAGTCAAACAGGTCGTGATGCAATTGCTTGACCTACTCCCGCTCCCCGCCATCGCGAAAGTGTGTGATTTGGCGGTCTATGAAATTTTGGCTATAGCCATCCAGTACTTCGAATGAGAAACGGAGCTTACTCAGCAGAGGGGAGCGAACAGGATAAACTTTCTGGAGAAGCCAATCTGCAAAACAATCGTCCCCATGTCGGTCAGTACAAAACATATCTTCAAGAGACATCAGGAAGTCATTAGCAAATTGAAACGATATCTATAATCGACGGAGCGGTGATGGCAGTGAGCGACAATGACTGGGATGACAATTTTCCAGACGGAATATTTGTAGTCGTCAAATCAAATTGGTTCCTGACTCCCTCCCGCCTCACCCCTGCCTCATCCCTTGCCCCACAGGGCTTTTCACGCTTTCTCTCGCCCATTTTTCTCCGTGTTTTTTCCAGATTCATCGATTTTGCGTAAAATGGAGTTCTTCCGTGGAAGAACAGGGGCAAGGGTATAGGGAAAAGGGAAAGACGGTCTTTTCCAGGCTCTTTTTCACGCATTTTACTCACGCTTACCCCTCAATCCAGTCACCCTTCAACCC